>JAUSAB010000023.1 GCA_030653035.1 Desulfocapsaceae bacterium
GAAGTGGGCCGGCGATCTTGGGGTGCAAGCGGAAATATTCATAAAAGATGGTGAGCCTCATCTGGCCATTGTTGATCTGGCAACAGCACGGGCAAGTGATCTTGTTATTATGGGTTGTCATGGCCGGAAAGGATTGACCCGTCTGCTCATGGGCAGCGTCACTGAACGGGTTATTGGCTATGCTAATTGCCCGGTTTTAGTCTGTCATTTATAAGATTGTCGGCCTAAGGTAAAAGGCTGAAGGCAAAAGGTTGTAGAGAAAAAGGTCAAAAGACCCGCTTCGATTCATCATATGATGGAACGGAGCGGGCTTTTTTTGCGTATTGAATCTGCTTTATGCAATCAGGTTTACCGTAATTCCACGATTTTTGTTGCCCCTACGTAGTCGCGGCTTTCAAAGCCGGTCATGGTCGTCATCTTTCGGGTCAGCTCACCGATATTCTTCAGGTTCCTGATAATAGTTTGCACGTCGGCCGTGAGTTCCGCAGATTCCAGTTCTTCTTCCAGCAATTGGGCCGTGCCGAGGGCGGCGAAGAGGGGGGAATTGATCTCATGGGCAACCGTCCCTGCTAGTTCCACGACCCCTTGCAGTTTAACCCGTTCCAGATGTTCCTGTTCCAGTTGTCGTTTTGCGGTGATATCACGGATAACCTCGATCACAAATTCAACTTTTCCATTCTCCCCAAGCATGGGCGAGGCTGTTCGTTCAACCCAGTGTGGGCCATCATCCTTGATCAGTTGATGTTCATGGCTTGCGGTCTGTCCTGTTGCCAGGACCTTTTCAACCGGACAGTTCTCAGCAATACAATCATGGCCTTGCCACAGGGAGTGATAGTCACTGCCCAGTAGTTCATTTTCTTCTTTGCCCATGGCGGCAAGAAAGACCCGATTAGCCAGGACCAGATGTCGATTTTGGTCCACTACCAGAAGTTGTGGGCGGATGCAGTTGAGGATGTTAGCGACAAACCGTTCACTTTCTTCCACCTGGTTAAAGAGCAGGGTGATCTTGCGATAGGTTCTGGCGTTCTGGATGGCGGTGCCGCCGATTTCGGCGATGGTGATCGCAAAGTTGATCTCGCTGCTGGTAAAACAATGATGACTATCTGAAAGGATACGGATGATGCCGATGACCTCCCCTTTTACCTTGAGAGGAACGGCCAGCAGTGATTTTATCCCTTCCTTTTCCATATTGTCTTTGTATTGTACTCGTTCATCTCGGCTGACATCATAAATGGAGACCGGTGTCCCGGTGAGGGCTACGGCGATATTCCTTTCTTCTTCCACCTGTCCCCGCTGTTGATATTCCTCGGAGACACCATGCGCGGCGACCAGTTCCAGATGGTTGGTTTCCGGTCGCAATAGGCGGATGGTGCAGGCCTTGCATCCCATGCTGCGGGGCAGCCGTTTGACAATGGTATGCAGGACTGAATCAAGATTGAGGGTGGAGTTGACCAGGGCCGAGATATCCTGCACCTCTTGCATGAAGTCAATCTGATTTCCCATTTCCGTGAACATCCGGCCATTGGAGATGGCAATACCCACCTGCTCGGCCAGGGCCATGGAAAAGGAGATCTCCTCGGCGGTAAAGATCCGGTTGCGTTTGGTTAAAAGGCGCAGGATGCCGATGACCGAATCCTGAAAAAGGATGGGCAGGGTGAGCACACTTTTGATGCCCTCCTGGTTGACCAGCCCCTGATCACTGAAATGGCTGTCCTGGTCCACATCGGTTTTGGCCACCGGATAACCGGAATTGATCATGGCCATGGTCTCGTTGGTATCAATATGGCTGCGCGAGAGGTATTCCATTGACAGGCCATGGGCCGCGCCCATGACAAAGGTGTTGGTCGAAGGGTCAAGCAGGCGGATGGTGGCCGCGTCGATATCAAGCAGGCCGGGCAGCTCCCGGACAATGGTATCCATCACCTGCTGGTGATCGAGCACCATGCTGATCAGCTTGGTCACCTTTTGGAAGACCTTGAGATATTTCAGTTCGTTGATTGGTTCCATTATAAGGTGGAAGGTAGAAGGCCGAAGGAAAAAGACAGGAAGGCGGAAGGAAAACCTCCTTCAGCCTTCCTGTCTTTAGTCTTTAAGCCTTCCTGATATTGGTCTTGATGTACTTGAGCGGCGGCGTGCCCGTCCATTTGCAGGCCACATTGGGCGGCATCAGGACATTGGTGTTGAATCCCTTGAACTGTGGGTATTTAGGGTCGCCCTCCAGGCCATACTTATGACCAAACCCCCCGGCGGCACCCAAAACCCCCTGGCGGATATCCCAGGTAACAAAGGCTTTGGCCTTGGTCTCGCCCCAGGGTGAGGCAATGATCACCTCGTCGCCGCTCGTAATCCCTAAATTCTTGGCATCGACAAAGTTGACCCATACCGGGTTGGTGCCACATTGTTTCATCAGGGCCACATTCCAGAAGGTGCTGGTATGCTCATGTTCCAGTACCCGGAAATAGCCGGTGATCATGGGGAAGGCCTCGTCGGGCTGGAGCTCCGGCCAGTCGGCCCAGGGGTCTTTGTAGTCGGGAAGGCCGTCCACCCCGTTTTCTTCGGCCAGGGGATTCATGAAATTGTACTTGCCGGTCTTGGTGCTGCCGGAAGAACCATATCCTGCCGGCGGATTCATGGAGCCCCAGCCCTTGTACTTGTAAAATTCCTGTTGATGAGTGACGTGATAGCCCACCTTGCGCAGCTCATCAAGGGTGATCTCCTGGTTGCGCATCTGGTTTTCCATGTATTCCTCGTCGCTCTTCCAGGGAAAGTATTCACCAAAGCCAAGGCGTCTGGCCAGTTCCGAGAAGATGGAGACGATGGAGCGGGACTGGTACATCGGGTTGATCGCTTTTTGCCCGAGCGAGATGAAGGCCTCATACATCCAGTCGGTGACCACCCGGCTCTGTTCCAGGTAGGTGCAGTCCGGCAGGACCACATCGCAGAGTTCGGTGGTATTGGACATGAAACAGTCAATAGAGCAGGAGAATTCCAGCTTTTCAATGGCTCGCTTGATTGATGGTTCATTGCCGCTGGACATGACCGGATTGCCGAAATAGCAGAGCATGGCCTTGAGTTTGCCCTCGTCCACGTCCTTTTCAAAATAACCGGGGATCCAGCCGCTCCAAAGATGGCCCTTGTTCAGTTTGATCTTGGCCGTATTGTTCGGGGGTTTGGGTTGGTCGTTGCCCCAGGGTGAGGCCAGTTTGAACTTGCTGATCAGCCCCGGGCCGCCAGGGGCGTCAAAGCAGCCCATTAGTCCATTGAGGGCAATCAGTGCCTGCACTGCATGCAGGGTATTGGCGCCCTGAGCAACCCCAGTCCAGGAATTGGCGCCGGCAGCCGGGGCAGCGGCGGCAAATTCATGGGCCAGTCGTCGGATGGTCTCGGCTGATACTCCGCAAATCTCTGCCGCCCATTCGGGAGTGCGCTCTATGCCATCCTCCTCGCCCAGCAGCCGTTTCTGGAAGGCCTCAAAACCATAGGTCCAGTTTTCGACAAACTCCTTGTCGTACAGCCCCTCTTTAACAATGACATGACACATGCCCATGGCCATGGCCCCGTCCGTACCAGGTTTGATGGCGATCCACTCGGTGGCGATAGCCGCGGTCTCGCAGCGGCGAGGATCCACCACCACCAGCTTGGCCCCGTTCTTGACCGCCTGTTTGAGCAGAGTGACCTTGCGTTGTCCGGCTGAGGTGGCCAGTTCGTTGATGCCGAAGAGGAGGATGAACTTGGAGTTGGCATAGTCAATCCAGGGCCGCTTCTCACTGTAGTTTTTTTCGTTGGCCATACGCGCCGGATTGTCGCACATCTGGCGATGGGTTGTTTTATTAGGAGTGCCGTAGGCTGCCATCACCGCCTCATAGCACCACATGTTGAAGTCATTGCCCTGATGAAAGCCGACCTGAACCGGATCGATTCTTTTCAGGTTTTCAACCGTGCGCTCCATGGCCTCATCCCAGCTTGCCTTGCGGAACCGGCCGTTTTCCTTGATCAGCGGGGTCTTGAGGCGATAGGCACTGTAGGTGTTGTTGTGGGCGTTGGCCCCTTTGATGCAGAGCCTGCCGCCGCCTTTGGGGTCGCCGGCCAGTCCCTTGCAGCCGGTGATGATATTGTCCTTGACCTTGACCTCCTGGCCGCAGAGACCAAGGCAGATGTAGCAATGGGAATTGACGCTGCGCATCTTTTCCGGCGCCTCAGCCCCTTCGGCGATGGTGGTATACTCCTCACCCAGATCGAGAGTGGCGATGGCTGCTGCCATCTGTTCGAGGATGGTGACATAGGCCTGACTGGTGGCCTGTTCCGAGAGCATGGAGAAGGAGAACATCCGCTCGTTGAAAAGATAACTCATGGTCAGCTCAGACAGACCGCGATAGAAGTCACTCTTGGCGGCGGATGCCAGAACGGCGCAGAATTCGACGGTCCAGCCCATGAGGTGGTTGCGCAGAAAGGTGAACTGCTTTTCCTGATCCTCGTTGTTATAGGCAGCCCGTTCCGCCAGATAGCGCATGAATTCGAGTTCGACGGCGATATGGTCATCGAGATCGAAATAACCTGGATTTTTGTGGACGCCGGCCGCATTCAGGGCGGCGCGGATGGCGACCACAGGTTCCTGCATGACCAGCGGTTCCCGTGTGGCGTAACAGGATTCATAGGGAAAGGCGGGATTGTTGCTGGCATTCAAGAAAAGGTTGGCATATTCGTAGCGTAACTCGCTGAAGACCTGCTCCGCTGTTCCTGATTGGAGCCCTGAGGTCATCTTGGTCAAACCGGAACAGAAATCCTGGATGGTACATATCTCTTGCAGTGCATCGATACGATCCAAAAAATCGCGGCTCTTCATCTGTGTTATCAGATGTAGGGGGATTTCGTCTCGATACATGGCTGAGAGAAAGTGATAGAGTTTGGCCCTGGCTAGATTCATTGCTTTGATGTCCATGGGAAATTATCCTCCAGTTATACGTTGATGCTGCTTTTTTTGTCTTTGGCTTTCAAGACCTTTTCTACCTTCTCTTCCAGCTCTGCGCGGTCAATGGGCTTGACGCAATATTCGTCCGCCCCAAGACTGATGGCCTCACGGGCCGTTTCCACTGTTGGATAACCGGTAAGCATGATGGCACGTATTGTCGGAACCTCTATTTTGAGCAACGCCAGCACCTCGATGCCGCTCATTTTTTTCAGCTTGATGTCAAGAATGGCCAGATCCACCTTGTTGGCCTTGGCATAGGCAATAGCCTCGTCCTCTTCCGTAAAGGTGTGAACATTATGACCCTTTTTGGTTAAAATCTTGCCAATGAGCACGGTGGCATCCTGTACATCGTCCAATGCTAATATTTCAGCCATGATCTACCTCCTATAAAGTTTACTTAGCCATCTCCTTGATGACTTTTTCCTTCCATTACTATCATTCACGTACACTTGCCGTTTCAACGAGTACTGCCGGAAGTTTGACGTGAAACGCTGCTCCCGGCATTTTTTCTCCAGACTGCCTGTTTACAACTGGACTTTCCACCTCTATCTGTCCCCCATGATCCTGAATGATGCCGTAGGAAACCGAGAGTCCCAGTCCGGTTCCCTTGCCCACTGATTTGGTGGTGAAAAACGGATCAAAGATTCGAGCCCGAATCTTTTCCGGGATGCCATGGCCGGTATCCTGGACGGTGGCTACAACTTTATGGGTGTCAGGATCATAGCGGGTGCTCATGAGCAGCTCCCCTGACCCCTGTTTTTCCATGGCATGATGGGCATTGTTGACCAGATTGACAAAGACCTGCCGTAGCCGTTCGGTATCGCCGACGATGAGGGGCAGATCCTTGGTAAAATCCTGATGCACATTGATATGATCCATATTCAGAAAGTGCTGGGTCACGGCAATCACATCCATTAAGATCTCGTTAATGGAGATATCTTCCCGGGCGTTTTCCGATTGCCGGGAAAACTTGAGCAGATCCGCCACGATCTTGCGGCAGGCCTTGGTCTGCCGCTCAATGATTGCCAGATTTTGCCCTTGATCACTCTCCGGCGTAAAATCATCCATCATCAACTGCGAGTACCCCAGGATGACTCCCAGGGGGGTGTTGATTTCATGTGCCACTCCGGCTGCCATCTGGCCCACTGAGGCCATTTTCTCACTGGCGGCCAGTTGCTCCATCATGGTTTTGATCCGGGTAAGATCCTTGACGATACCTTCACAACCGCTAAACTGGTTTTTTTCATTGTAAACAGCTGTGGCGGACAGGAGAACATAGATGCCTGCTCCGTCCGCCTTGGCAAATTCTACCTCCAGGTCTTCCACAAATCCCCGGGTGAGCAGGGTCTCATAGTAGCTGTCCAGGTCGGTTTCATTTTTGAAGATATCCAGAAGGTTCAGGGGCGGGGCGTTTTCGACAGGATAATCAAGCATTTCAAAGCCGGCACTATTCATGGTCAGAACCTGATTGGTCGAGTCACTGAAATAAACCATGTCTTTGGAATTGTTAAAAAGATTGCGGAATTTTTTCTCTGAGGCCGAGAGCTCAAGCGTTCTTGCCGCCACCATCTCTTCCAGGTGCAGGTTCATCCCATGAAGCTGGTCGGCGGCAACTTCCAGTTGGTCGTAGGCCTCTTTCAGGCTTCTGGCCTTTTTGTTAATGGCCTGGTATCCCTCAATGCCTTTATGGTAATAAATAGTGACGGACGCCAGTGAGATCATGAGCAGGGTGTTGGTTCCCCCGGAGATGGGAGAGATGGTTTGCCACAATTCCTGCTTGTCAGCAAACAGGAGGATATGTTTCAGCAGATGTCCTATGGCCCGGGAGATGGCAAAGGCGGCAAGAGTCATACAAAAGTAAAAGAGAAATCCCCACAGGAAATTCTCCGGCTGTTTTCTGGTCAGAAGCCAGGCATAGCGCAGGGAAAGAAATGACAGAACAATAATAAACAGTGAGCCCACCATATCGGTGACAATGGCGGAAGAGAGGGGAAGGCTGTTCATTTCTTGTCCGCCTCGTCTGAGCTGTGATACAGGGAGCGCAGGCTCAGGAAGAGGAAAAACAGGGCCGGGACACTGAGCAGGTGGTCCAGGGTGGCGCTGAAATAGATCAGCTTGATGACGGACAAGGGGCCCGTGATTTGTGACGAAAAGTAGCCTGCTGGACGGATGATATCGGAATCGGCAATGTGCATTCCCAGCCAGTGCCCGGAAAAGGCCACGAGATTCCAGAGGATCATCAGAATGCAGAAGATCTGGAGATAGCGCCAGCCCTTGCCGGAGAAGGCGTTCCGCCCCACATCCCAGAAGAGATAACCGAGGGCCGCCGAATAAAAGAGGTGGGCCAGCTGATGCACATAAATACTTTCGGTGGGACCGTGCGATTGCAATGCCCAGGCCTGATCCGGGGCAAGAATCAAGGCCAGGGGCAGGAACAGGGCAAGCATGTTGATTTTTTGCAATGGCTTCATATAACTTTGGAGCAAAAGAGGGATGTTTCTGCATGGAGCTTGACGGACATGAATCAACTCGGTGTGACTGGTACCATGCACATTGAGCGCCAGAAAGAGGATGTAGGGGGATAAATAATAAATATTCTATGATATCGGGATTTTGTGTGGTTGGCTCCCGGTGGATAGGTCATAGGGAATGAGGTGATTATTTTTAATCACTCTCGGGAGACTGCAACAAAAAAGAGACAGTGAAACATTCTGGTATCACTCCTGTTCTCATATGGCTGCCACATTCAGGATGTGGAAGGAGGTTGGGGCGAACCTTTTTAAGGTATTATTCAGGCTGTTCTGAAGAGGTCGGCATCAATTGCATGACGGCGCATCAGCCGTTGAAAGGCCTGACGCTCCATGCCGCTGGCCTTGGCTGCGGCCGAGACATTGCCCTTGGAGTTCGCCAGGCAGTGACGCAGATAGGCGCTGGTAAAGGGGCCGATCACCTCTTCCTTGGCCTGTCGATAGGGAAGCTGGTACACACAGGCGGGAACCTGGCCGTGTGCTTCTCCGGTCTTGCCATTGTCCTCGAAACTGGTCAGTTCATGCGGGGTGATCTTACGGCTGTCGGAGAGGAGTACCGCCCGGTTGATGATATTCTGTAATTGGCGGACATTGCCCTTCCATTGTCTACGCATCAGGCATTGCAGGGCCTCGGGGGTGAATTCCATCCCTTCCTGATCATATTCCCGGGAGTACTGGATCAGAAAATGCTGGGCCAGCAGGGGGATATCATCTTTGATCTCGGCCAGGGTGGGCAAGGTGACGGTCATCACGTTCAGCCGGTAGAAGAGATCTTCCCGAAATTCCCCTTTGGCCATTTTTGCCTCCAGATCCTGATTGGTGGCGGCCAGCACCCGGACATCAACCTTGATGGTCTTGGTTTGGCCCAAGGGCTGAATCTCTTTCTCCTGCAGGACCCGCAGGAGCTTGGTCTGAAGTCCCAAGGGAATATCGGCAATTTCATCCAGAAAGATCGTGGAGCCATCCGCCTCAAGAAAGAGGCCGGTTTTGTCATGATCGGCGCCGGTGAAGGCCCCTTTGCAATAGCCAAAGAGTTCACTTTCCAGGATCTGTTCAGGCAGGGCCGGACAGTTGACCGTGATCATCTTTTTGGCGGCCCGTTTACTCATGGCATGGATGGCGCGGGCAGCCACCTCTTTGCCGGTTCCTGATTCCCCGCGAATGAGTACGGTGGCATCACTTTTTCCCAGACGTGCCAGGAGATCAATGGCTCGTTGTAAAGGCGGTGAATGACCGATAAAGCCGGTCAATCCGTTTTTGCCGGTCAGGCGCTGCTGGAGTTGCAGGTTTTCGCGCAGCAGATACGTCCGCTCCAGAGCGCGTTTGACCACCCGGCTGATCTTGTCGTTATCAAAGGGTTTTTCAAAAAAATCATAGGCGCCGTCTTTCAAGGCTTGGACGGCGATCTCAATAGTGCCATAGCCGGTCATGATGATGGTGCTGATGGTGGGATCAATGGTGGTAATGGATTGCAGGAGCTGCAGGCCGTCCATGTCCGGCATGATAATGTCGGTGAGCACAACATCCGGCTCCCAGCTCTTGACCAGCTCCACGGCCTCCAGGCTTGACGAGGTCAGGGCAACATCACAACCGCATTTTTTGGACAGGACCTTTTTGAGCAGGTCAAGGAGATCCTGTTCATCATCGACAATCAGTAGACGCTTTGCTTTTTGTTCCTGCTGCATAAAAGTTTATTCCTTGGAGTCCTTGATCATGGTTTGAAAATATTGTTGCACAAAACGACCGGAAACCGTATCAAAATTTGAGAATCGCAGGCCGGCAGTGGGTGGGAAGTCACCGGTCAGGGCAAGAAAAACAGTGCGTGAGCAGTTCTCGATTGCCATGTGCAGCCTGTTTTGCGCCTGGATATCCAGACCAGACCGGCACCGGAGCGGGCGATTGGTGTGCAGGATACAGGCTCGATCGACCAGGAGCGGACAGGAAAGGGTCTGGGAGGAAGAAATCCGCTGGGCCGCCTGTTCTGGGCTTCCGCCTCCTGTCTGTTGCACTTTTTTGAGCAGACAGGATGTCTCGTCGGCCCGTGCCATGGTGGCAAGGCGTTGTTCCCGGTTTAACTGTCGATTCAGGGTGTGGCTGATATTTACGGCCTCAATGAGTTCCATCTCGAAATAGGCATGACAGCAGGTGTCCGTATCCAGTTCCGTGGGGGCAATTCCTGCGGCCGTGGCCATGGCCTCTGCCTCCTGGAGAACAGCTGCATATTCCCGGAGAAAGGGCAGAAGGCTCACCGTCTCCTTGTCTTCAATGGTTGGCTCACGCGCACTCAGTTGACCCTGTTGCTTACCATACTTGCGCAATAGTTGCCACTGGCTGTAGCTGCCGGGAGTCACCCTGTCAGCCTTCAGTCTTTTTTCAGTGAGCTTTAATCCCAGTCCCCGTCTCAGCAGATAGGCGGAGACAAAGGTGCCGGTGCGGCCCAGGCCATGCCGACAGTGAATCAGAACTTTTTTCTTCAGGTAGAGGGCTTCATCGAGCCAGTGCAGGGCCTCTTCCATCAGATCCATATCCGGGGCGCATTCATCGGGGATGGGTAAATAATAGACCTCAAATCCTGATTGCTCCTCGATCTGGTGCAGGTCGCAGAACTCGCCGCACAGATTGACAATGGCATTAATCCCCTGTTCGGTGATGGCATCAAGATCCTCATAGGACATGGGCGCCGAGCCGACGGCTAGTTGGCTGGTGATCCAGGTTAAGGTGTAGGCCATGGTCTCATTTCTTCTTTTGTGGTCTCAGCCAGGAAATCCTGAAGAGAGTGTTGTACATCCTGTTTGTCATGGAGGGTCATATCCATAAGTTTAGTGGCGCCAAGTAAGCGACCCAGGGTTACCAGATGCACCTGCATTTCCGGGGATGAAAGGGCGGAAACCCTGGCGTCCAGCAGATCCCCCCGGCTCTCGACCAGAAAACCTGCGTCTTTAAGCAGGGTGCGGATAAAATCCAGACGCAGCAGACGACCGGAAAAATCAGCCCCGCCACCAGCAAAACGAAAATAACAATAGTTGGTGGAACTGTCCTCGCCGCAGATGCAATCGACCAAGGTAAAATGATAGCCGAAACGCATGTTCAGATTGACGTAATCGGCTCCAAGAACAGCATAGCTGGCAAATTCCGGCGCCTCGGTGCGGACTATGCCATCGGCCATGGTCATCTCACCGAAGTGTTTCCAGTTAAAATGCGTTCTTTCCTGCCATTGGATAGACGGATGGGTAAGTCCTGTCCACAGGGCCTGGAAAGGTGTGGAACGGATCTGATCCTTCTTGATCATTTCTTCCCCAGCGGCTGACGAGGTCAGGCCACCACCGACATCAACGATAAAGATAGCAAAGGGGAGTTCGGAAAGCAATTTTTTCCGACTACGGGATCTGACGCCCAAACGGTCTCCCAGGGAGAACATGGTTCTGACCCCCTGTTCATGGGCAAAACGGATAATATCATGCAGCGATCGGCACGATTCAGGGGTAAATTCCTTGGCCTTGGGGGTCGCTCTTTCGCCATCCCTGGCTCGAGCGACACTCGGCCATCCCTGGCCAGCGTCCACCAGATGCAGGGGGGTGATGTGGTCCAGGAGCTTGCGCAGTTTCCGGTAAAAGGGGAGTTGCTTTTGTGATTCGTGGCGAGGAACAGTTGCCTGATGAGGCAAGAGATCACCCTGGTACACCACCCTGACTGCGGCGTCCATGGTTATGATCTGGCCATGCTCAATGGCCTCGACCTTGGGGCCCAGGCCACAGAGCAAGGGAACGCCAAATTCCCGGCAGACGGTGGAGAAATGACCGGCAACGCTGCCCAGCTCAGCCAGTACACCACTGACCCGGTCCAGAACCTGGACAGAGGAAGGCAGAGTCTCTCTAATGACCAGGATGGCGCCGGCAGGCACCTGTTCTACTGGATGGTCGGCATTAACGCAGAACGCCTGCCCGCAAGCCTGTCCCCAAGCCGCCATGGTTCCTCCCTGCAGCAACGGTTCGTCCTTGATCTCAGGGATTTTGGTGGATTGTTCTCGGTCAGGTGCGGCTTGTGATTGTAAAGGACGGCTCTGGAGAAAAAGAATAGTGCCGGCAGCGGTCAGGGTCCACTCGATATCCTGGGGTGTCCCAAAATGGGCCTCGATCTGCAAGGCATTATCGGCAAGAATGGTTGTCTGGGCATCGGTCAGTACTTTTGTTTGCGTGGGCGTTTCCGCATCCTGCGGAATTAAGGGTTGGCCTGTGATTGTTTCTCTATTCACCGGCAGGACCTCCGGAATTACCTGACCACTGACCAGCGCGTCACCCTGTCCCCGCACCGTATGGATGAAGAGATTGCTTGTGTCCCGGCCTGACGGGTCAATTGTGTAAACGACCCCGCTGGCCAGGGCATCAACCATTTCCAGCACCAGAACGGCCATGGGCGCCTCTTCATCACTGAGTCCGCAGTGGATCCGGTAGGCCAAGGCTTCTGGTGTGTATTTGCTGGCAAGGACGGTCAGATAAGCGGGGATGATGTTTTCTTTTTGGACTGCAAGGACGGTGGTGTACTGCCCGGCAAAAGAGCACTCGCCATCTTCACCCACGGCGCTGCTGCGTACGGCCACCTGGAGATTGTCGGTCTGGTTTGTGGCTAATGTTGTGGAAGCGGCCAGGATTGCATCATTAATATCAGGTGGAACCTCGGCGTTTTTGATCAAGGTCGTTAACTTTTTTGAGATCCGGGTCAAGGTGTCAGGAACGGTCAGATCGATCTGGGCCAGGAGTTCGTTGATCCTGCTCCGCAGATCATTATATTCGAGCAGATATTGAAAACTGTTGATTGTAATGACAAAACCGGAAGGTACAGGCAGGTGCAAGGAGGTGGCAAGCTCGGCCAAGTTGGCGCTTTTGGCGCCGACAAGTTCCGGTCTCGCGGCGGTATCGGTCAGACCCAGGACAAAGGGCGGGCCAAAGTGAAGGGCAGGCGGGGCCAGTAGGAATCGGCTGTAGAAATCAAATTTACGAAAATATTCACGCAGGGTCACAAAAGAACCAGGGGCCATCCGTTCGAGGTTCTCCACCATGCCGCCGACACTGGCCGAAAGGGCCTCGTAGCGAGCGCTAATACGGCAGAAATCTTCTTTTTTCCCTTGATAATAAAGGTCTTCCAGGTCAGCCATGAGCTCGTGACTCCGGCTGTCCAGGGTAAGGAGTTCCCGAAAGGCATCATAGGTTCCGCGCAGGACAACACCGGGTGCAAAAAGACGATATGTCCAATAGTTAAACAGGGCATGGAGATGCATTGCGGGCGCCGGAGAACTCGGAAAAGAAAAAAGCTTAATTCTGCCAGACTTGATTATCGGTCAGATGAGGTCTGCAAGTCAACTGGAGATTGGCGTTATTTTTCTTTTGTTTTCTCGGCTTGCTGATATTTATGAACTGCTTGATTATGCTCGGAAAGATTTTTGGAAAATTGGTGGGTGCCGTTGTTTCTGGAGACAAAATAAAAAAAGTCGGTGCCGGCAGGATGCAGAACAGCCTCTATGGCCTTTTGTCCTGGATTGCAGATGGGTCCGGCCGGCAAGGCTGGAATGACATAGGTGTTATAGGGATGGTCGGCCCGAAGATCGGTTCTGGTCAGATCCCCTGAGAAATCTTTCAGGCCATAGATAACGGTAGGGTCTGATTGCAGGCGCATGCCGGTCTTGAGCCGGTTGAGAAAGACGGCGGCAATCATGGGCCGTTCCGCCGCATCACCCGTCTCCTTTTCCACCACTGATGCCAGGGTGACAATCTCATGTCGACTCATATGTTGATTGGAATCATTATCCAATCCAGACCATATTTTTAAAAAACGGTTCACCTGCATGGTGATCAGGCTTTTGGTGTCCCGATGTTCCCGGGTCAGGAGATAGGTGTCGGGATAAAGATAGCCTTCCAGGCTACGCACTGATTTGAACCCCAGGGACTTAATAAACTCCGGGTCATGGGCCAGGGCAATGAAACGGTCACGGTCACACCAGGCCCCGGAAGCAAAGATATCCGCCACCTCTTCTATCCGCAATCCTTCTGGGATGGTCACGGCATGTTCAATTTGTTTGGCCGTTGCCAGTTGCCGCAAAACGTCTTCCGGTTTTTGGCCAAGGGTCAACTGGAACTCGCCGGCTGGAAATTTCCCGGCCAGACCGAGATATTTTGTCAGGAGGAGAAAACGGATATCGTCATGAATGAGTCCGGCCTTGGCCAGGATCCGGCCAATACCTTTTGTTCGTGTGCCGGGAGGAATAAGGACAATGGCGTATTTTGCCTCTTGAGATGGCCCTGATTGCAGGCAATACAAGCCCAGCCAGCCCCCGAATGCAACGGAGCAAAGCAGCAAGAAAAGGGCCGTCCAGCGAACGACCCTTTTCTTAAAAAAAAGAGATTTTTGAGGTGGGTATTCAGGGGCTTGTTTGTCGCTTGTGTCCAATATTATTTATTTTCCAGTTTTTGTGCCCGTCCGAAGGCAATTTTTACCACCTCGTCCATGTCCTTGACCGGGAAGAACTGCATCTTTTCCCGGATATCTTTGGGAATATCGGCAAGATCTTTTTTGTTCTGCTCGGGGATGATCACCTTGTTGATATTGGCGCGTAGAGCAGCCAGGGCCTTCTCTTTCAGGCCGCCGATAGGCAGAACCCGACCTCGCAAGGTTACCTCACCGGTCATGGCCAGACCTTTGATCAGTTCTTGCTTGGTTATGGCCGAATAAATGGCGGTGGCCATGGTAATGCCGGCCGATGGCCCATCTTTAGGGATGGCGCCGGCCGGGACATGGACATGGATATCGGTTTTTTCAAAAAAGCTGTCTTCCACCCCCATTTCTTGAGAGCGGCTGCGGCAATAGGTGAGCGCGGCCTGAACCGATTCTTTCATCACATCGCCAAGCTGACCGGTAAGGGTCAGAGTACCCTTGCCCGGCATGAGATTGACCTCGATATGGAGGATCTCGCCACCTACCTCGGTCCAGGCCAGTCCCGTGACCAGACCTGGCTGTGACAGGCTGTCCAGCTCGGACTCAGGGATATTTTTTGGTGGGCCCAGATAGCGGTCAATGGTGGCGATGGTGATGCTGTACGGCCCTTTGCCGCCTTCGGCGATTTTCCGGGCCACCTTCCGGCAGACCTTGCCGATTTCGCGTTCGAGATTGCGCAGGCCGGCCTCGTAGGTGTAATGGCTGATAATATATTGCAGGGTATCATCCTGCAGGCGGATATGACTGGCCTTGATGCCGTTTTCCTTCAATTGCCGCGGCAGCAGATAGCGCTTGGCGATGGCCAGTTTTTCTTCCTGGGTATAGCCGGACAGCCGGATCACCTCCATCCTGTCCAAGAGCGGGCCGGGGATGGTGTCGGTCATATTGGCGGTGGTGATAAACATGACCTTGGACAGATCAAAGGGCATGTTCATATAGTGGTCGGTGAACTCGAAATTCTGCTCCGGGTCCAAGACCTCAAGCAGAGCGGAGGAGGGATCGCCGCGGTAATCGGAGCCGATCTTGTCGATTTCATCCATCATGAAGATCGGATTATTGGAATCGACCAGTTTCAATCCCTGGATGATCCGTCCCGGCATGGCTCCGATATAGGTGCGACGATGGCCGCGGATCTCGGCCTCATCGCGCATCCCGCCCAGCGACATCCGGTGGAACTTGCGGCCCATGGCCCGGGCAATGGACTTGCCGAGTGAGGTTTTACCCACGCCTGGAGGCCCTACAAAACAAAGGATCGGCCCCTTGGTGGTGGTGTTGAGTTTGCGCACGGCCAGATATTCAAGGATGCGTTCCTTGACCTTCTCCAGGCCATGATGATCCTCGTCCAGAACCTCTCTGGCGGCCACGAGATCAAGATGATCCTTGGTGGATTTCCGCCAGGGCACATCAAGGATCCAGTCAATGTAGGTGCGGATAATGGTGGCCTCAGAGGAATCAGGATGCATCATTTCCATGCGACTGATCTGTTTTTCACCCTCTTTCCGTACGGTCTTGGGCATCTTCTTTTTTTTGAGCATCTTGTAAAGATCTTCAATCTCCTGCACCCGTTCGTCGCCGTCACCCAACTCTTTTTGCAGGGCATGGAGCTGCTCGCGCAGATAATATTCCCGCTGGGATTTTCCCATCTCCTCCTTGGCGTCAGATTGGATTTTGGCCTGAACGGTCGTGACCTCAAGTTCTTTGGTTAGCAGGGTGTTGACGAGTTTCAAACGGGCTACAGCGTCTACCTCTTCGAGAATGGACTGTGATTCCGCAACCTTCAATCGAAGATTGGAACCCACCAGATCCGCCAGTCGTCCCGGTTCTTCGATGTTGTTGATGATGGTCATCAGGTCGGCCGAAAGAATCCCCCGCAGGGACATGATCTTTTCCGTTTGTTCACGCACGGTGCGGATCAGGGCCTCAATCTTGACCGTGATTTTTTCAGGTTCGATCTCCTGCAGCACGTCGATCTTCACCTGATAAAAAGGTTCTTTCTGCACATATTCCTGGATGCGGGCCTTGGAAACTGCCTGCACCAGCACCTTTAAACGGCCATCGGGCAGCTTCAGGGTGCGCATGACCATGCAGACCATGCCTACTGAGTACAGGTCATCAGATGCGGGATTGTCCTGGGTCGAATCTTTTTGGGTGACCAGCATTAACAGCTTGTCTTTCTTCAGCGCTTCGCCCACGGCCTCAACTGAGCCAGGACGGCCGACAAAAAGGGGAATGATCATATAATTAAAGATGACCACATCCCGGACTGCCATCATCGGCAGGGTATCCGGGATCTTCATATTTTCACTGTCGGAAAAATCATCCATGCCAATGGATAATGAATCATTAAATTCCACGCAAACCTCCTGATCCAGCGTAACTGGATAAGTGACTTTTATTGAGTTCGGGAGTTGCTCCCGGTAATTTCTTTGTGATTGAGCGGGTCTCACAGAAACCATCAAAACAGCCGAAAAACCTAAACATTTCTTTGGTCGAAGTCAAGACTGCAAATGCGGAAGGAACAAGGTAAAGGATGAAAGTTGCAGGAGCAAAGGTGAAAGTTCCTGTTTTTTCTTGAATTAACGGATTCTTTCAATCATATTTATTTGTCATTATTTATTGACACACTTGTTGGTTTAATGGTGTTTGTGGTGTATCTCTGTTTTTGCTGCTCTTTCAGTTGAACTTTTTCTTTTTTGTGGAGTCCAGTCATGTTTAGCCCGCGCTCTTTTTTTGATCTCTCTGAGTTTTCGCATGCCTCACTTTTCCTCGATCAGGAGTATGTCTGGATGGCCCTGGCCAGATTGAAAGGGTATATGGATGGATATCTGTATCCACAACTCAAAAGTCCCCTGCTTCCGGAAGCTGAACCCTTGACCAGGACGGTTGTCCTGTATAACGGGCAGATTCTTTCGGCAACAGGATTAACCATTTCTTATGGCGATACCACTAAAGAGCAACTGCGGGTGAGCGCGGAAGACCGCGTGCTTAGCGGTGCCACTGTGATCATGGCCGGGGCCGTACTCATGGGCAGTCAGATAGCTATAGGAAAGGGAGTGCTGATTGAGAGCGGGGCCCTGATCAAATCGCCCGCCATTATTGGCGACTATACCGAGATTCGTCAGGGGGCCTATCTGCGCGGCTATTGCCTGACCGGGACCCATTGCGTTATTGGTCACACCACCGAGGTGAAGCACTCCATCTTCCTTGGGTCTGCCAAGGCCGGTCATTTTGCCTATCTTGGCGACTCCATCCTCGGTCGGGATGTCAATCTGGGGGCGGGCACCAAGTTTGCCAATCTCCGGTTTCTGCCTGGCAATGTTGCGATACGTACCAGTGACGGGTTGATTGATACCGGTCGCCGCAAGTTTGGTGCTATCCTTGGAGACAAGGCCCAGACGGGCTGCAACTCCGTGACCAATCCCGGTACTCTGATCGGCAAGGAAGGTATTTTGATGCCCAACACCACTGCCCCATCCGGTTTTCACCCGCCCCGCACTATTCTGCGTTGATTCATTGGTCCAAAGGCTGATGTTCCGATTATTCAGATCAACTGGTGAGGATCCGGTAAATTTCCGGCACCCGCAGCGGTAGGTTTTTTACATCATTGATAAAGGTGTAGTTGATCTCGCCAAAGAGATGGCCCAGGTAATCCTGGGCCTCCTTGTCAATGGAAATGCAGAACGGATGAATGCCGGCAGCCTTGGCCTCTATCAGGGCATGGCGGGTATCTTCGATGGCGTATTCCCCTTTATAGTCATCATAATCTTCCGGTTTGCCGTCAGTCAAAATAATCAACAGCCGGGCCCGGGCATCAACATCCTTGAGAACCTTGGTGAAATGGCGGATGGGAGGTCCCATGCGCGTATAATCCATGGGAGATATCGCGGCAATACGTCCTTTAATCTCTTCCGAATAGGGTTCGGTAAAATCCTTTACATGGAAGATTTCGCTTCGGCTTCGGCGCATTCCGGAAAAACCGTAGATGGCATAGCGGTCGCCTAAAGAATGCAGGGCTTCACTGAGAAGAACCAGTGATTCTTTCAGGGCTGTGCCTACCCATCCCTCGGTGGAAGAGGACATGTCAACGAGAAAAAGAGCGGCGATGTCACGCTCGTCTCTCTGCAGCCGGACAAAAAGCCGCTCCGAGGGGACGAGTCCGGCCCGGACATCGGCGTACGCTTCCGTCAGGGCGTCAAGATCGATATCGTCCCCGTCTTTCTGGCGTTTCATGAAACGCTGCTGGGTTTGCATCATCTCAAACTGGCGTTTCAGCTGGAGGATCTGGCCCCGGTATTTTTCCATGGTATTGCTGACAAAGGTCGCTCTGGCAGGAGTGATTCGTTTTTCAATGAGCGTGCACCAGCTTTTACGAAAACCGCGGCGCCGAAAATCCCATTCATCGTAGAGCAGCCCTCCCTGCAGGGGCAGCCCTTCTTCCGGTTCAATACTCTTTCCCGGGGCCCTGCCCCTTCCCCCGGCTATCTGGCTGGCGCTGGCTATGTAGAATGAAGGCACTTCTCCCAGATCATCTTCTATCTCTCTGGCAATATGGCGCAGCTCTTCTGGCAGTCCCAGCTGCTCATCATCCAGGCAGATATAATGGGGGTCATTTTCCTTGTCCGTCGCCGGTTTTTCTTTTTTGCCATCCTGGCGCATTGGTGACAGGATGGCCCCGTTTTCACTGACACTGGGGGCCTGATTCTTTTCTTCCGGCTCCGTATCCTTTTGTCCTGCGGTTGACTGAGGAGGGATAGCAGCGGCCATGGCCTTGATAAACTGCTGTTTGTGCTCTTGTCTTCTCGACAAACGGGCAAGTCTGGCTTCCCGGGGACGGAGATCTCCCTGAAAAAACAGCGGCCTGGGCAGGGGGAATCCTCCCTGCCGACAACGCATGCTCTCATAGAAGCTTGTTGTGGCGGTAAACACCTCCTTATAATGAGTGTCTGCGGCCAGAACTTTCCGGATCATTGATTCTGTCTCCCCGGAAAGTTCCGGTAAGGGATCATCGGCACAAAGGGCGAGAAGCCATGAGCGCACGGTTGTAAAATCGTCCCCTGCCCCTGGTGAAATATCCGCCAGGCCGATATCCTTGCGCAAGCGTCTGAATAAGGTCTGGCCGTCCCGCATCAGTCCCGGCAAGTATGCTTTAAGGAAATCAGCCACGCGGACCGTCTGCAGCAGATGGTAGCATGCCATTACCAGTTGCTGATCCTCAAAGGAGAGAAAAAAACTCTCCAGAGTTTCCGGATCCGTCTGCTGCTGGCAGTAAATATCTTTCTCAATGCCTGCCCACAGGAAAGAGGCCAGCAGTTTATAGATATAAAAATTGTGACTCAGATTGACAGGGGCAATAATTTCCAGGGGTAGAAAAAGAATATTGGTATCGGTATACAAAGATGCTGAGGGCTGAAGATCCAGTGTCCTCCGTGAAAGTCCTCGGATATAGGGCAGAAGTCTGGGGATGATTTCAGCCAGGGTAAGCCCTTTTTCCCCTCTGATGCTACACAGGAAATTGCTCTCCACATCATCAATGTACCGACGGGCTGCCTGCAGGCCATCAGCCTCATAGACCTCAAGTATCCCTTTTACCCAGTCGGGCAGCTGCTCCGTGCTCAGGCAGGCCAGGCCGTTCTTGAGATGACCAAGAAAATCAAAACAGAGCGCCGAACTTATCGGCCAGATAATGCCAAGCTGTTCTATGACCGCTTTTTCGACCAGGGGTTCATAGCGGGCCAGATGAGAGAAAATCTCATCCCGCTCCCAGTCATTCAGCCAGTCAACAGGGATGACCTGCTGCAGTCTTGCCGCTAATCCGCTTGCCATGGTCTCGCCTTAGAGAACCGAACTGACCATCTCATCGATCGCATAGAGCAGCTCCCGGTCATCGGTCAGGGCCTGGGTGATGGTCACCCGACAGGCCTCCCTTGGTGGGATGCCATCCTTGATCAGCAGCCCGGCGTGCACCAGAAGCCGTGTGCTTGCTCCCTCCTGCAGGCCTGCATCTTTGAGACCTCGTGTCATCTCTGCGATACGGACAAGCAGCCGGGCCAGCTTTTCGTCTATGCCTGATTCATGGCTGACAATCTCTGCTTCCAGTTCGGCATTGGGGTAGCCAAGCTCAAGAGCGATAAACCGCTGCCGGGTTGATTGTTTCATATCTTTTAAAATCGACTGATATCCTGGATTGTATGACACTGCCAGCATGAATTCCGGCGGTGCAGTGAGCAGTTCGCCTCGTTTTTCAATGGCCAGTTCCCGTCGGTCATCAGCCAGGGGGTGAATCACCACCGTTGTGTCTTTTCTTGCCTCAACCACCTCGTCAAGGTAACAAATGGCTCCATGCCGGACCGCCAGGGTCATGGGGCCGTCCATCCAAACTGTTTCGCCGCCGCGG
The DNA here is from genome assembly GCA_030653035.1 of Desulfocapsaceae bacterium. GTDB lineage: Bacteria > Desulfobacterota > Desulfobulbia > Desulfobulbales > Desulfocapsaceae > UBA2270. The sequence goes on from JAUSAB010000023.1 coordinate 20,378, forward strand.
ATCAGATAGCGCCCGACCAGATCACTGGTTGACAGGTCATCGTGGCAGGAGACGGTGATAAGCGGTCTTTGCAGTTTCCAGGCCAGAAACTGCATAAAGCGGCTTTTACCGCTGCCGGTCGGGCCTTTGAGAAGAAGAGGAATGCCGTTTTTATAGGCGGCCTCGGCGATTGTCAGCTCATTCTTCTGCGGTAAATAAAAGGGCTTTTCATGAATTAGGTGTTCTTCTATTTTCTGACCAGTGATCTGCATAATCTCCACCATTGAGACGTCTTATAAAGCTCTTGCAACACGATCCAATAATCTTTTCTTGGTAACATGTTGTAATAATTTGTCTGCATGGCATTTCATGATGTTGTTTGGTTGTTGATACAACAAAAAATAAGGAGAATGCCAATGAAACTTAAAGAGAAAGTAAGCATGGTTGCTGGTTCGTGTCCAAAGAAGTTTGTTCCCCTCCTGTTTTAACGTATACGTTGAATATTGCATAAGATCATTTCTAGGAGATTATGGGACTATTGTTGTATCTCGTTGAAAATTTAGCTTGTTTCCGGTAGGTTAATCTTTGCTTTGATATGATACCTTTTTTAGTTTGAATGGTTTGATGAACCTCGAATTTTTTAAAATGAAAATGGTCTGTTAACTGCCTTTGTGCAGAAGTCACTCACGATATTATCTTCTATCAATACTTAAAGACCAGCGTCCGAGGGATTCGTCATGTTTCACCGCAATTTCCCCTGCTTGCTCATTTGTATACTCCTGCTTTTAGTACTTCCTGCCTGTTCTCCCGGAAAGAAAGCAAAGGCTAAATCTCAGTCGCCAGCCTTGGTGGTGACCGCTGTTGCCCAGCAACAGGATGTGCCGATTGAAATCAAGACCTTCGGCACCATGGAGGCATCGGAGAGTGTTATTGTCAAGCCTATGCTGAGTGGTGAGTTGACCGCGGTTGCTTTCCGGGAAGGGCAGGATGTCAGCAAGGGGGCGTTGCTCTTTGAGATCGACCCCCGGCCTTATCAGGCGGCCTTGAATAAGGTTCGGGCTTCCCTGGAGCGAAATCGGGTTGTCATGAATAATGCCCGTAAGGATTATGAGCGTTATGCGCCACTGGCCAAGGAGGGTATTGTCAGTCAGGAGCAGGCCGAGGGGTATCGAACCCGGGCTGAAACGGCGGCGGCTGATTTAGCGGCTGATCAGGCAACAGTGGAAAATGCCCAGACCCAGCTTTCCTATTGCACCATTACCGCACCCATCAGTGGCCGGCTGGGGACGCTGGCTGTGGATCAGGGGAATGTGGTCAAGGCCAACGAGACTGCACTGGTCACCATCAATAAGCTGATACCTATTCGCGCCACCTTTACCATCTCGGAGCAAAGCCTCTCTTTGCTCCGGCAGCGGCTGGCTGCCGGGGAGATAACAGTGGAGGCCGAGGTGTCGGGGGTGGCTGGGTTTACTGAAAAAGGGGTGGTGTCCTTTCTTGACAATGCGGTTGACCCCGCCACCGGCACTATTCGCCTGAAAGGACAATTTGCTAATGAGCAGAAACGGTTGTGGCCCGGTCAGTTTGTCACCCTCTCTCTTGTCCTGGATGTCAGGAAACAGGCGGTTGTCGTTCCTACCCAGGCGGTGCAGACAGGTCAGAAAGGGGTGTTTGTTTTTGTGGTCAAGCCGGATGGTATCGCGGAAGTCCGACCAGTGGTCCCTGGTCCGGCCTACGAGGCAATAACAGTGATCGATAGCGGACTGGATGCTGGAGAGCAGGTCGTCATTGACGGCCAGATGCGGGTCGTCCCCGGCTCCAAGGTAGAGATCAAGGCGGCAAATAAAGAAGAGAAGGATGTAAAGGATAAACCGACAGAAGCAGCAACGCCGGGAGTGGTGTCTGGACGATGAATATCTCGGAACTGTTTATTAAACGACCGGTCATGACCAGTCTGGTCATGCTGGCGGTGGTGATCTTTGGTCTTTTCGCCTACCACTTGCTGCCGGTCAACGACCTGCCGAAAATTGATTATCCCACCATCCAGGTTACTTCCAACTTGCCGGGGGCCAGCCCGGAAACTATGGCCTCGGCCGTAGCCACGCCCCTGGAGCGGCAGTTTTCGACGATTGCCGGTCTTGATTCCATGAACTCCACCAACGGCCAGGGCATATCCATCATTGTTCTTAAATTTACGCTGGAGAAGGATATCGATGCGGCGGCCCAGGATGTGCAGGCGGCCATCTCCATGGCGGCCCGCCAGTTGCCTGGGGACATGCCGAATCCGCCGTCTTACAAAAAGGTCAATCCGGCTGATTCGCCCGTTCTCTATCTGGCCCTCAGTTCCCCGACCTTGCCCCTGTCGCAGATTAACGAATTTGCCGACACCGTTATCTCGCCCCGCATCTCCATGATCAATGGGGTGGCCCAGGTCATGGTCTACGGCTCACAGAAGTATGCGGTGCGGGTGCAACTCAACCCCCAGGCCCTGACCAGCCGCAAGATCGGGCTGGAGGAGGTTTCGGCGGCCATCGCCAAATGGAATGTCAATCTGCCCACCGGCGGTCTGCAGGGTGACAAGCAGACCTTTACCCTGCTTGCCAGCGGCCAGCTCTTTAATGCTGAAGCCTTCAAGTCGATGGTGGTGGCCTTTCGCGGCAATGCCCCGGTCCGCTTGTCCGAGATCGCCACCATCAGTGACAGCGTTGAAAACGACAAGATCGCTGCCTGGTACAACACCAAGGGGAAGTCAACCCGGGCCATCGTCTTGGCGGTCCAGCGGCAGCCCGGCACCAACACCATCGAGGTGGTGGACCGCATCAAGGCCCAGATCCCCTCTTTTCGCTCCCAATTGCCGGGGGCAGTCGAGGTTGATGTCCTCTACGACCGTTCCGAGACCATCCGGGCCTCGGTGGCCGATGTCAAGTTCACCCTGCTGTTGACTATCGGCCTGGTGATTCTGGTTATCTTTCTCTTCCTGCGCAAACTTTCGGCGACGATCATCCCCAGTCTTGCCCTGCCCATTTCCCTCATCGGCACCTTTGCCGCCATGTACTCACTGGGCTTTTCCGTCAACAACATTACCCTGATGGCCCTGACCTTATCTGTTGGATTTGTGGTCGATGATGCCATTGTCATGCTGGAGAATATCGTTCGTCACATGGAGGCCGGTGAAGATCCGCATACCGCCTCCTTGCATGGAGCCAAAGAGATTGGATTTACCATTATCTCCATGACCATCTCCCTGGTGGCGGTCTTTATCCCGGTGCTGTTCATGTCCGGGATGCTCGGCCGGATGCTGCATGAGTTTGCGGTCACCATCACTGTTGCCATTCTCATCTCTGGTGTTGTCTCGCTGACCCTGACGCCGATGCTGTGCAGTCGTTTTCTTCGCTCACCGAAAAAGGAGCAGCATGGCCAGCTCTATACGGCCATGGAGAATTTTTTTAATGGCTGGCTGCATCTTTATGAGAGGTCATTGTCTGCAGTTCTCAACTATCGCCGCACCACCGTCCTCTTCACCGTGGCGACCACGGTGATTACGGTCTGGCTCTTTACCCAAATGCCGATGGGGCTGTTGCCGGCCGATGATATCGGGGTCATCCGTGGTACCTCCGAGGGTGCTCAGGGGGTTTCGTTTGCCGAGATGAAGCGGAACCAGCAGAAATTGGTTGAGATCGTCCTGCAGGAGCCGAATGTGGAGGCCTTCATGTCATCGGTTGGAGCCAGCGGCACCCGAGTCGGCTCCAACAGCGGCTTCCTCTTTATGAAATTGAAACCGCGGCAGGAGCGCGAGCTGAATGCCGACCAGATTATCCAGAAATTGCGGCCTAAGCTGATGAGCGTGCCGGGGATCAACCTCTTCATGCAGAATCCTCCTCCCATTCAACTGGATACAACCTCTTCCAAGGCCCAGTATCAGTTCGTGCTGCAAAGCCCTGATACTGAGGAACTCTATCGCCAGGCCACCGATTTTGAGATGAAGGTCCGGAAGCTGCCGATGCTGCAGGATGTCACCAGCGACCTGCAGATCAAAAACCCGCAGCTCACCCTCGAGATCGATCGTGACCGGGCGGCGAGCCTGGGGGTGACGGCCCAGCAGATCGAGGATACTCTGTATCTGGCCTACGGCACCCGCCAGGTCTCCACCATTTATTCCCCGACCAACCAGTACAAGGTGGTGCTGGAGCTTGATCCCCACTATCAGACAGATCCGGCAATACTTGGGGCGCTCTTCGTCCGGTCCACCAGCGGCCAGATGGTGCCGCTCTCATCGCTCGGTCAGATGAAACAGGGCTTAGGGCCGCTGTCGGTCAATCACCTGGGTCAGATCACGGCGGTTACCCTTTCTTTTAATCTCAAACCGGATGTACCGCTGGGGGATGCGGTGAAGGCCATTGAAAAAGAGGCCAAAGAGCTGCCGGCGGTGATTACCACCGGCTTTCAGGGGACGGCACAGGTCTATCAGCAATCGACCACCGGCCTTGCCCTGCTGCTGATCCTGACCATTCTGGTGATCTATATCATCCTCGGCATTCTCTATGAGAGCTATATCCATCCGCTGACCATTCTCTCAGGTCTGCCCTCCGCCGGACTCGGGGCCCTGTTGACCCTGCTCCTTTTCGGCAAAGATCTGAACCTTTATTCCTTTGTCGGCATTATCATGCTGGTAGGGATCGTGAAGAAGAACGCCATTATGATGATCGATTTTGCCCTTGAAATGCAGCGGCGGGAAGGCTTGACGCCGCTGGAAGCCATATTCCAGGGCTGTCTGGTCCGTTTCCGGCCGATCATGATGACCACCTTTGCGGCGCTGATGGGGACGCTGCCCATTGCGCTTGGTATCGGTGTTGGGGCGGAATCACGGCGGCCGCTGGGGCTGGCAGTGGTCGGTGGGCTTCTGGTGTCGCAGTTCCTGACCCTCTATATTACTCCGGTGATTTATTATTATCTGGATCGTGCGCAGACTTGGGTGATGGCCAGCTGCGTGCGGCAGCCTGTCGTGCAAGATCCAGATAGAGGGTGATTTTTTGGAAATAATTTTGCAGGTGTCGTAAATTATGATCTTTTGTCTTGCAACCTGATTCACTGCTCATTTGTGTTCGCGTATTTCTCTCTTTGCCTGGAGTTTTCTCATGTCCTCTTTAAAATTGTTTGTTCTATTGATTGCTCTTCTTCTGCTTAATGGCTGTATCTTGACCAAGGTTGTGACCGTGCCGATGCGACTTGGTGGCGCAGTGATCTCCATTATTCCAGCGGTTGGGAATAGCGCCCATGATGCCATTGACGAAGCGGCGGAGATCGTTGATGCTGTTCCCCTCTGAGGTGGCAGAAATTTGTGTTGCTGCGTCGCTGATCCTTCACTGATTAGAGAGGATTCGTCCCATTTGCCAATCCAATAAAAGTGGAGTAGGCTAAAGGTGTTATTATAGGTGGTATAATGAGGGACTAAAAAGTGTTTTTGGGCCATTTTAAACAGAACAGGTTTTGGAAATGATTGTAGAAATAGCTCTAATCCTGGCCAGTTATCTGATTGGGGCCATTCCCTTCGGGCTGCTTGTCGGCCGGATAGTCGGCGCTGACGTGCGCCGGGAAGGGAGCGGAAATATTGGCGCCACCAATGTGGGCCGGGTATTGGGAAAAAAATTGGGGATATTGACCTTAGTCTGCGATGTGGCCAAGGGATTCATGCCTGTTTGGGGGGCTGCCCTTATGCTTTCCCATACAACAGCGGCCAGTGAGCTGATCGTGGTGATGTGTGGGCTGGCCGCTGTTGTCGGTCACATGTTTCCGGTGTATCTTAAATTTAAGGGGGGCAAAGGGGTGGCCACAGCCCTGGGTGTCTTCCTCTTTGTTTCCCCGTGGAGCATCCTGATCAGTTTGATTCTTTTTGTCGCCGCAGTTGCCGGATCCGGGTATGTCTCCGTGGGTTCACTGACGGCCACGGCCCTGCTCCCTCTGTGGCTCTGGATCTTTGGCGCATCTCCGGAAAATCAGGTGGTTGCGGTTATCATTGTTCTCCTCATCTGGTTCAAACATCGATCCAATATCGGCAGATTGCGGCGGGGCGAGGAAAAGGGCTGGAAAAAGGGTTGAACCATGACCAAGGAAGAATGGCAGGCCATTGATGAGGCCAGACAGTTATTGAATCTGAGTGAGCGGGCCACCCTGGGTGAGATTAAGCGGGCCTATCGGCAGAGGTGCAAGCAGCACCATCCTGATAAGGTTGGTGACGAATCGGCAGGAGATGCGGTGATTATCCGGGAGCTTACCCGCAGTTATGATCTGCTCATGCGTTACTGTGAGCAGTTTCGAATCCCTTTGGTGCCGGGCGATGGTGAAAGTATAGATCCTGAAGACTGGTGGATGGATCGTTTTGGTCGTGACCCCCTGTGGGGGAAAAAAGAAGGACAAGCGAAAGCTGCTTCAAAAAAATAATATCAGCATTGAGCAGGAAAAACGGTAGAAGGAGCTGTAAGCGTAATAGCCTGCCAAGTCGTTGGCTGTTGCGTAACAGCTCCAAAAAATAAGGAGAAACTTCAATGGCACAAGAAGACAGAAGAGACCAGGAACGTTTTTCTCTCAGGCTGCAGACCAAGATCAGGGCGGAATCCCGTACCGGCGCAACGCCCTTACTGGAGTTTGTCACCGCAGACATCAGCGCCGGCGGCGCTTTTATTGCAACCAGCCGCCCCTTACCCATTGCCAGTAAGGTGCGGCTGGAGTTCTTCCTCTCCCTTGCAGAGCTTTCCCACCTGCGGTTTGTTCTGGCCCGGGAAAGCCTCAAGGTGTGGCAGGGTGAACGGGCCTGGGTTACAGCGACCGGGGTGGTTATCCGCGTCGAAGATAGTGGGGTTGCCGTTATCTTCGACCAGAATTATCAGATTTCTCCTATCAGGAGCATAGATACGGAACCGGCATCCGTGCCTGAATAAGCGGTTATTGTCGCTGGGGTTCCGTGCTTCAGCGGAGATGAAGGCGTTTACGTTATTCCTTGGCAAAGAGCAGGGCTGCCCATTCCTTTTTCTGCTCCTGCCGGTTCAGCGAAAATCCCAATGCGGTAAAACAGGCGACAATATTGGTTACCTGTTGCCCGGCAAGGAGGCCGGAGAGGATCAGCTGACCGCCACTTGCCGTCAAACGGCCAAGATCAGGGGCCAGTTCCAGCAGCACGTCATGGACAATATTGGCGATCACCAGGGAGAAAGGTGCGGTTAACGAGGCGAGGGGGGTGATCTGCACCTCCATAATCTGTTGCAACTTGTTGATTTCGATATTTTTCTTTGCTGCGCTTACGGCCTCAGGATCGTTGTCAATGGCCATGACCCTGGAGGCACCAAAAAGGGCGGCGGCCATTCCCAAGATCCCGGTACCGGTGCCCACATCAAGGACGCTGGTGTTTGATTTTCCCGCCAAGGCCGCCTGTACAAGCTGCAAGGAGAGGCTGGTGGTGGCATGATGGCCGGTGCCAAAGGCCATGCCCGGGTCCATGACAATGACCTGTTCCTGCTCTTTGGGCTGATACTCCTCCCAGGTGGGGACGATGATCAGGCCGGGGATAATGGCAAAGGGCTTGAAATGTTCCTTCCAGGTTGCCGACCAGTCCTCGTCCTCGATAAAGGTGGTGGTGATGGTGGGGACGGCAACCTCAAAGATCGTCGCCAGCTCCTGCAGATGACTGGCGAGCTGTGTCAGGATGAGATTCGTATCCGGCTGATCCTCCTGATTCTTGTCAAACCAGGCGTTGAGTGTGGCTGTATCTCCTGGCTGATCCACGGCAAGCTCTACTCCTGCGCCGCTTATCCCCATCATGAAATCTTCAATCGCATCGATCAGAACCGGATCGGTGGTAATAGAAACCTTGAGCCACTGGCGGGTTGAGTTGGGTTGTAAAGTCATTGTCTGGTTCTCCTGGCGTTGTCGATCTGGCTTCAGCCCGTTATTCTTGAGAGACGCCCCTGACGGTTGTCATCTTCTTTGGAGTCCCATGAAAAATTGTCTTTTTGACCAATCTCTGCGTTGTGCAAAAAAAATTTATCCTTGTAATATCAGCTATATGCTTGCAGTAAATTTTTTCTTACGCCTTGATCTTGCGCAAAAATCCTGATTTTTCAAGAGACTCTCTGATCAAAGATTTTTATGAAACCTATCAAGGATATTTCTTGACAAGGGGCTGCTACCTGTTATTTTTCTTCAAATAATCCAATTATCCACTCAAGTCACCCTGAATTTCAGATAAGGCAGATGTTATGGAACATACCATACACTTTTTACCCGATGATATCCGTGTCAAAGTTGCACCCGGAGAAAATTTACTGACCGCTGCGGCTGCCGCCGGGGTCTATATCCATGCCTATTGCGGCGGGGACGGGGTCTGCGGCAAGTGCAAGGTGCATCTGGAACAGGGCGAGGTGGAAACTGATCATGCCGCTACCCTTAAACAGGCCGACTATGAGAAAGGGATTCGCCTGGCCTGCAAGACCCGGGTGGTATCGGATATTACGGTGCGGATTCCCGACACGATCAAGTCGGACGGCAAGGCCCTGAAACGGGAGCCCAAGACCACCCGGGCCATTTCCGCCCGCTCCATGGAGACCCTGGTCGGCACCTGGAAGATTGATCCGCCGGTGGGCAAACTGTTTCTTAAACTGTCGCCGCCCAGTATGGATGACAATGTCTCGGATATGCAGCGCTTGATGCGGGCCATAAAAATTGCGATGCCGGATAATCCCGAACCCAACTATGACCACCCCCAGCTGATCCGGGAACTCTCCGGGATCCTGCGCGAGGCGGCCTGGGAGGTGACGGTTATCCTCCTGCACGGTAAGGGGGCGACCGAGCCTGACCGGATTATTGCAGTCGAGCCGGGGGATACCACCGACCGTCTCTATGGTCTGGCCATTGATATCGGCACCACCACGGTCAACGGGATCCTCATTGATCTGAACAGCGGCGAGGTCATCGTCGACGGTTCAGGCTATAATGCCCAGATCGGCTATGGCGAGGATGTTATCTCCCGTATGATTTATGCCGCCCGTCCCGGCGGACTGAAGACCCTGCAGGAAAAGGTGGTCTATACCATCAATGGCATCATTGAAGAGATGTGCCACAAAGTGATGATCAGCCCCAGTGATATCAGCTACATAATGACTGCCGGCAACACGGTCATGGCCCATCTGCTGCTCGGCATCAATCCCCGTTATATTCGCGAGGCCCCGTATGTGCCCAGTGTCAGCCAGTTCCCGCTGACCAAGGCCGCCGATCTCGGTATCATGGCCCATCCCTCGGTCCGGCTCTTTCTCTATCCTTGTATCTCGTCTTATGTGGGCGGCGATATTGTGGCTGGGGTTCATGCCTGCCAGATGCACAAGAGCGAGCAGATATCGCTGTTCATTGATATCGGAACCAACGGTGAGATTGTGGTCGGTAATCAGGAGTGGATGGTCTGCGCTGCCTGCTCGGCAGGTCCGGCTTTTGAGGGCGGCGGCATCAAGCACGGGATGCGGGCCAGTCAGGGGGCCATAGAAAATTTTCACATCCATCCCGAGACCTATGACCCGATGATCGTCACCATCGGTCATACCAAACCCAGGGGCATCTGCGGCTCCGGCCTGATCTCCATTGTCTCCGAACTGCTGGAGGCCGGTGTTATTGATCCTCAGGGCAAATTCAACCGGGAGCTGAATCATCCCCGGATTCGTGAGGGCGAGGATCGGTGGGAGTATGTTCTGGCCTGGGGCCATGACTCCATGACCGGTGAGGATGTGGTCATCACCGAGGTGGATCTGGACAACCTGATGCGGGCCAAGGGCGCCATGTATGCCGGATACCAGACCCTGCTCGAGTCGGTGGGCCTGGGATTCGGCGATCTGGACCGTATTATCCTTGCCGGCAATTTCGGCGCCTATATCGATCTGGAACGGGCCATCTGCATCGGCCTGCTGCCGGATATTGACCGCGAGCGGTATTACTATATAGGCAATGCCTCGCAGCTGGGTTGTCAGATCAGTCTGCTGGATCATCGTCGTTTCCGGGATCGGGTGGATGTGCGCAAGCTGATGACCAATATGGAGTTGTCGGAGAATCCCGACTTTATGAATCATTATATGGCCGCTCTCTTCCTGCCGCACACCGACATGAGTCTATTCCCATCGGTGCATCTCAAGAAATAATGGCGTCGCCAAAATGCCCAAATACTTCGTTGCCCTGCATCCTTCGTCACTGCGGCGTACCCAAAAGTACGCCTCATTCCTCAGGATTGGCGCGCCTCGTCTTTGAACATTTTTGCTTAGCCATCTTCTTGGGGACTTTTTAGAGACCGTTCTGCGGCCTGGGCTGAGAGTGGCCCTGACATTGACAGAAGAATGAATAATGGGTAAAATAAAGAGCTTTATTGATATCAATCCCTCTATTTAAGAGATAACTCATCGAGACAAGGAGAACAGTATGTCACAGAAAGTAATGGCAATTGCCGAAAGCATCAATATCATGGGAAAACGTAGCGGCACCGCCATGAAAGAGCGGATTCAGGGGCCCGTCCAGGAAATGGCCAAAGAAGAAGCGGCGGCTGGTGCTTCTTACCTTGACCTGAACATCGGACCTGCCCGCAAAGATGGTGTTGAGCTGATGCCCTGGGTTGTGCAGACCGTTGAGGCCGTTACCGATGTTCCTCTCTGTCTCGATACCACCAATATGGATGCCATGACCGCCGGTTTCAAGGTGGTAAAAAATAAAGAACTGACCATCATGAACTCCATCTCTGCCCAGCCCGAGCGTATGCAGAATTTGATCCCGGTGGCCGCCGAGGCCGGATGCAATGTCATCGCCCTGCTTTGGGGACCGGATGGCATGCCGCGGGATTCAAACGAGCGCGCCTCCATGGCCGTTGACCTGATGATGGCCCTGAGCGAGGCCGGGATTCCCAATGAGAAGATGCTCTTTGATCCCATCGGCACCCCCATTACCCTCGGCGCCGATCAGATTGCCTCCGGCCTTGAGTTCATGATGATGCTGGCCGACATTGCCCCCGGCGCCGGTTCCACCGTCGGTCTGTCCAATGTCTCCAACGGCGTGGCCGAGCATCTGCGCAAGTATCTGGATCGCACCTATCTGATCATGCTGATGAAATACGGCATCACCACCGCCATCGTCAATGCCTACGATACCGAGCTGATGGCCATCTGCAAAGGCGAGCGTCAGGCCCATGTGGATATGGTTCATGCCATGATGGATGGTGATGATCCCGATCCTTCAACCCTGAAAGACGTGGCCCTGCAGCATTACAAGACCTACAAGGCCCTGTCCGGTCAGTCGGTCTTCTCCGAGTCGTGGCTTGAGCTGTAACGGTTGACTGGTACAATCTTTGTTTGATGATGCCCCTTCGCGTATGCCAAGGGGCATCGTCGTTTCAGGAGGGTGGAAACTATGTTGCGGGTCTCATCACATCATCTCGTCTATGGTTCTCTTCGGGATTATCTCACCGACGAGGAACTGACTGACACCGATGACGAGCGGAACAGGCAGCAACTGGCACGCATGATGGTTGAGGAAAAGGGCTATGCCAAAGAAGACCTTGAACCCCGCCGCTTTATCGAGACTCTTTTTTCCGCCCTGTTTGTCCGCTCCACCATTGAGCTTGTGGTCAGCCTTGAGGGGAAGAGGTTCATGATTATCCGCTACGCCCCTGGCTCCCTGGTCACCCGAGAACGTTCGGCCATTGCCGCGGCCAGGGTATTGGAAAAGCAGTATCAGATCCCGCTGGCCGTGGTCACCAACGGCCGGGACGCGGAGCTGCTTGATACCGCCACCGGCCAGGTGCTGGTCACCGGCATGGAGGCCATCCCTGACTGCCGGCAGGCGCGGGAGCTTCTTCCCACCCTGGTCTTTCGCGAGAGGATGGAAGGCAAGAAGCGGGAGCGGGAACTGCGGATTCTTAATGCCTTTGATGTGGAGATATGCTGTCGAAGATAGGGGTCAGGGGATTTTTGAAGAGGTCGGATTTGTGTTTAGTGGGACGGCCTGATGTCTTAGATTTCATTTTAAATACTTTTTGAGTAATATTCCTTTCTATTATGGATATACCAAGATTCACAGACGAAAATATTGCCCCAGAACGAAAAAAATCCCGCGCCGGCGATGGCTTCCAGGAGTTCGTCGCCGCTCTGCTTGTTAGAGAATTTGAAGACCTCACACTGTTCCCTATCGGAGGCAAGGACGGGGCCATCGACCACACCATCCATTTTGCCGACGGAAAAGGAGTTGTCGAATGCAAAGATATCCAAGGCGGCTATGATCACGCCCTCAAGGCTTGGTTGGCAGTTGCCGATAAACTCCGCCGCAATATCACGCCTGTCGACGGCCCTCCAACAGGACAAGGCCAATACCGCCCCTGGTACAACACCAAATCACCGATAAACACCTACCTTTTCTGCACCAGTTCCGAAATCGGCAATGAAGGGCAGCACCAGAACCTGGAAAGGGAAATCCAAGAGTTCTTTGCGGAAATATCTTGCAATTGTATTCACTTATGCCATCTGTCCACAATTCAGGTAGAAGTCCTGCCCTGGAACCGGCTCCAAGCCAAAGTTCAAAAAAATGCCGATCTTGCTTTCAAGTGGTTCCCAGCCTGTCGTCCCACCGGTCTCAGCCCCCTAAAATCCTCCACGGATGCCCGCCTCAACTTCCGCAGCTACCTGGAACATCATCAGCTACCATTTTACAGTGTTGAGATGTTTGTTGCGTCAGGCTTTTTGAGTCAAGACAATGCGCTGCCCGAGGTGTCCCACCTCTTCAGCCATTTGACAGGGGAAGGTGGCAATGGCCTGATTATCACCGGCAAGGGAGGAATTGGCAAAACAAGACTGGTGCTTGAGATCGGTCGCCATGCAGAGCAAGAAGGTTGGTTGGTGCTGCAGGCCGGCAAACGATTCGAGGCCGCCTCTATCGACAGCCTTTGCCAGCGCATCACGACTACCCAGCCCATACTTATCCTGTTCGACTACGTGGAGGCTCAAAAGGGATTTTCCGAAAGCATTGACACCATCAACAATTACAACGAGGAATATGGTTACCGTATCCGCTATGTTGCCAACTGCCGAACTAATTTTTACAGCACCATTCGTGACATGGAGGGCCACAGGGAGGTCAACCTGAGTCCTGGCGGAATAAACGCCGGATTTTTCTTAACATACCGAGAGGCCATCGTACGTCACATCCTGGAGCATTGCGGACTGGATGCACCCGAAGAGTATATTGCCCTATGTCGCGATCTCCCCATCTTGGCGGTTTTTATCAGCTTTCTCCGCCAAAATGGCCGGATGGCGGAACTGGCGGAATTGCGCCACGAAGAGAGTTTCGTGCCCTGGCTCAACAAACGCCTCACAGCAAGTCTCTCTAGCCTCTACCCGAACAACCCCGACGGCATGCGACGGGATCTGCACCGGCTCCTGGTGCAATATCCCCTGTCGGAAAGGGGCCTGGAGCTGTTGGGCGATCAGGAGGAGCACCTGTATAGCCTGCACGTCGGACTTGCCAACGATGGCTGGGTTCTTGTCGATGACAGTGATTCATGGGTAAGCGCCCACGACATCTTCGTCGATCAGATTCTTGGTGATTTTTTCCAGCATTCCCAGTCCGCCCAACCAGAGATCAAGCAGGCACTAAATCTTTCCCGACGCCTCGCCAATATCAGATCCGCCCTGATCAGCTACCAGCGTATTTCCGAGGAACTGGAATCGCTCCCCTGGAAGGACATGATCACCGAACAGATTGATAGCCATGGGGAAGAGTGGCTCCAGGTCCGCAGTATATTGCTGACCACACCCCTGCTGCGTCCCCAACAAGCGCTGGAATTGCTGGATGGTCGGCCCGAATTCTGGGAGGGGTTCGAGTGTCAGATTAGCACCCAAAATGCCCTTGGCTTTCTTGCCAGGCGCCAGGTCAGAGGGGAGTTGCGGCTCCCGTCACCTCTTCTCGACACCCTCTTGGTGTGGTTGACCAAGGCAGCGACCTGTCCGGGTCGAAGTAATTTCTTCCTCAACTGGGCACTGCGTCTATCCCCTACCAAATTCCAGGATGTCGTGCGTGATTGGATACAGGCCCAGCCACGGTTATTCCAAAGCCATTACCTCATGGTTGCTTGGCTGGAGGCTAAACTCCCGGCCATGGAGATCGTGGCGGCGGTAAAAAACTGGTGCAGCGCTTTCCCCAGTGATAGTCATCTGACCTTTTTGGCAAAGGCATGGCTGGATAACGGTGCGTCTTTGCAAGAGGCCAGGGATCAAATTTTGGCTTGGTTGCAAGCTGGCAATAACTGTACCGTGCTCGAAGCACAATTTGTCTACTCAAGCTGGCTCAATGCGGGCGGGGGAATCGAAGAGATCAAAGAGTTTATCCTGCAGTGGCTGCAAGCCGGCAATAACTGTACCGTGCTCGCAGTCAGCTTTATCTACAAAAGCTGGCTCGATGCGGGCGGGGGAATCAAAGAGGTCCAAGAGTTCATCCGGCAGTGGCTGCAAGCCGGAAATAACTGTACCGCGCTCGAAGCACAATTTGTCTACAAAAGCTGGCTCGATGCGGGCGGTGGAATCGAAGAGGTCAAAGATTTCATCCTGCAGTGTCTGCAAGCCGGAAATAACTGTACTGCGCTCGAAGCACAATTTGTCTACAAAAGCTGGCTCGATGCGGGCGGTGGAATCGAAGAGGTCAAAGAGTTCATCCGGCAGTGGCTGCAATCCGGCAATAACTGTACCGCGCTCGAAGCACAATTTGTCTACACAAGCTGGCTCGATGCGGGCGGGGGAATCGAAGAGGTCAAAGAGTTCATCCTGAAGTGGCTGCAAGCTTGCAATAACTGTACCTCGCTCGATGCCAGATTTGTCTACAAAAGCTGGCTTGATGCGGGTGGGGGAATCGAAGAGGTCAAAGAGTTCATCCGGCAGTGGCTGCAATACCTCGACAATGCTGAACAAGAGAATGTCGATTTTCTCCTTCGAAGCTGGATGAAAGCGCATGGCGATTTTTCCTTGGTTCAGGAATCTGCCTGCCGGTGGCTGACAGCCAATAAAGAGAAATACGATGCGGTATATATCACCAAATACTTAGCAAGGGTTCGAGATTTGCCCGTTGCCACCGCTAAGGACATCTTGAGCTGGTGTCGTTCCTTTTGCGGGAACGAAGACGCCATTTCCCGCTTGGCTAATTTGGGGCTAAACCTTCAACACGACGCTATCATGGAGGAAGCCATGGAGACCTGGGCGCTTGTCCTGCCCCATGTCCTGCACCGGACAACCCTTATAGAGTGGCTGCAGAATCACGTTACCAACATCTTTATTAATCTGCGCTACAACCCCGGCCTGAGACGGGGTCAGAACACAGAAAAGCTGGTGACTCTATTCGCGTTATGGGTCCGGGACACGCGTTCCTTTGCGCAACTTCGGGTGTACCCAAACAATACTTCCCAACAAACCAAGGCCATCTTTCAAATGTTAGTGGATGGCCTTGCCCAGGGCCAGCTTGACGGAAAACGTGATAAGGAAGGCATTCGGAACTTTCTCGTCTGGATCAATTCCTGGCGACCGGAAAGAAAAGAAAAAATCAAAGCCGCGTTTAATGTTCTCATTAACACTCCGGAACTCAAAGAATTATTTTATTGTATAGAGTTTAATAGCTAATAGCCATTCTCAGCAAACACAAGGAAATATGAAAGGAATATGAAAGCCGTGGAATATGCATTCTATAAGCCACGTTCATTGGCCGTCGCTGGTTACCCTTAGCATTAGCGGCTTTGCACCACCTTGACAAAACGTACGTATTGCCGTACGGTAACATCAATCAAGGAGAACATCATGCACACACTCACGGCAAGCCAAGCACGCTCAAACCTCTACCGCATCATTGACGAAGCGGCCACAAACCATGAACCGGTAGTCATCACCGGCAAACGAAATAATGCCGTGCTTATCTCGGCTGAAGATTGGGCATCGATTCAAGAAACCATGTACTTGCTGTCCGTGCCGGGTATGCGCGAGTCCATTAGGGAAGGGTTGCAGACTCCAGTTGACGAATGTGCCAAGGAACTGGACTGGTGACTTGGGAATTGGTTTATACAAAACACGCCCAGAAAGATGCTCAGAAATTATCTTCAGCAGGTCTGAAAGAAAAAACACAGGCACTTTTGATGGTTCTGCGTGAAAATCCATTTCAAAATCTACCACCTTATCAAAAATTGGTTGGTAATTTGTCCGGCGCTTATTCACGGCGGATCAACATTCAGCACAGGTTGGTTTATCAAGTTTTAGAAGATCATAATGTCGTTAAAGTGCTGAGAATATGGTCCCATTACGAATAGCGCCGCTAACCGTTTGACATGGCCATGACAAAAAAAGGACCCTCGGCCTTCATGTGCAGGAAAACGAACCCAGAACCCTTTCTCCTAACCCCGATGAACGGGATAAGTGCCTTTCGCAGATTATTTTCTTGCAAAAAAAAAACAAGAAAATAATCTGTAAGGCACTAAAGAGTCCTTGCAGCCATGAACGCCACCAACATCCTTTATGTCATTATCACCATTGTTATTGCTGACTATTTCCTGGAAAGGGGGCTCAGCTTTCTCAACTGCCGGAGTATCGCCACGCAGCTGCCTGATGAGGTGAAGGGGATTTACAGCGAGGAGAAGTATCAACAGTCCCAGGAGTACAAGAGGGCAAACTGCCGGTTTGAGCTGGTCACCGCCATCCTGCAGGTTGTGCTCCTCCTGGCCCTGCTCATGGGTGGCGGCTTTGCCTTTATCGACGGGCTTGTCCGGGGCATGGTGCAGGCGGAGTTGCTGGTCTCTCTGCTCTTCTTTGCCCTGCTTTTTTGGTATGTCTCCCGAGAGCGGTTCAAGCTCTGGTCAACGCGAAGGCCGATCTTACTTACCAGCGCGCTCCGGGCATGACGATTCTGACAGAGGCGGGAGCGTGTCCGAAGGCTGAAAAGATCCTGTGGGCTGCCGGTGCTCACCGAGATGAAGAAAGTGGCAAAGTCGGGGCGTACTGTACCTGGCCAGCAGGGATAAGTTGTAACTGTTTGACAATGAAACGGTTCATGGTAAAGTATGCAAACGAAATCCCATCTGGGTAGCAGTGTTTTTAAAGAATTCACGAATGATTGGTTTTTCGCCTCGTCCGCTTTCACACCAAGGCATTGTTGGGCCGTACGAATTAGATCTGGGTGCTGACATTCTGGTGTGGAATATATAACTGCCCAATTAAGCCGTTAATTTGTTGATCGTCAAAGAGAAGGAACAATCATGGGAATAGCAAAAAATAACCCGACAGACTGGACAAAGTCGAGCTGGCATAATTTTACTGCCCTGCAGCAGCCCAAATGGCCGGATATGGATGTACATGATAAGGTTTTGGCCAATCTTACTCGTCTGCCGCCTCTGGTCTTTGCTGGTGAAATCCGCGACTTAAAGGCGATGCTGGCCAAGGCCGTGGTTGGAGATGCCTTTCTCCTCCAGGGTGGTGATTGTTCGGAAGACTTTTCCCAGGTGACGGCCCCTAGGATTCGGGAGACCCTGAAGGTGCTTCTGCAGATGGCTGTTATTCTTACCTATGCCGGTGGTAAACCGGTAATCAAGCTGGGCCGCATTGCCGGTCAGTTTGCTAAGCCGCGTTCGGCTGATACCGAGATGGTGAATGGGGTCGAGCTTTCCTCCTATCGGGGCGATATGGTCAACAGCCCTGAGCCTATTGCCGCTGCCCGTATCCCTGACCCCAACCGGATGTTGCAGGGATATAATATGGCTGCCTCTACCTTGAATCTGTTGCGGGCCTATACCCGCGGCGGATTTGCCGCCCTGCACCGGGTCCATGCATGGAACCAGGAATTTGTGGTGCAGTCGCCTATGGGGAGATCCTATGAGCGTCTGGCCAAGCATATCAGTCAGGCCATCCAGTTTATGGAGACCATTGGTATTCCCACTGATATTCCGCAGATCAAGGAAGCCAATTTTTTTACCTCACATGAGGCCCTGCTCCTTGGCTATGAAGAAGCCTTGACCCGTGAGGATTCCACCAGCGGCGGCTGGTACGACTGCTCTGCCCATATGGTGTGGATCGGGGAGCGGACCCGGCAGCTGGATGGCGCCCATGTTGAGTTTTTGCGCGGGGTCTTGAATCCCATTGGAGTGAAGATCGGGCCTGATTATGATCTTGACAACGTGAAGCGGCTGATCGAGACCCTGAATCCTGAGAACGAGGCGGGCCGGCTTACCTTGATTACCCGTTTGGGGATGAAGAAGATTGAAAAAGTCCTACCGCCGCTACTGCGTGAGGTGAAAAAAGAAGGGTATAATATCGTGTGGAGCTGCGACCCGATGCACGCCAACACCTATACCGCCGAGTCCGGCCACAAGACCAGAAATTTCAACGATATTCTCTCCGAGATCACCTGTTTTTTCGAGACTCACTGGGCTGAGGGCACCATCCCCGGCGGTATCCATCTGGAGATGACAGGCGACAATGTGACCGAGTGTACCGGCGGTGCCCGCAACATCATTGACGCCGAACTTTCCAACAATTACCTGACCACCTGTGATCCCCGTCTGAACGCGGAACAGAGTCTGGAGGTTGCCTTCCAGATTGCCGAGATGATCAGAAGCTGAGCACAATAACCTATCTTTGCAACAAAAAAACCGTCAGAGCAGAATCCTGACGGTTTTTTTGTTTTTGGGGATAAGTTAGAATTTATCTGGTTTCAGGATAAGGTTTTGGGCAGGAGAGTATTGAGATCATTATCCAGTTTGTTGTGATTTGTGTGTTCCTCACCATTGAGAATGGTACATGGTGAACGGGGTGTTTTACAAGAGTTAAATATGGTATTGTATTATCGCTGTTATCGCTGTTATCGCTGTTATTGGTGATGTTGAAGATGGTGAAACAATCGGCTCTGCAAAAAAATTTTAACCTTCGTTCCCGTGCCTGTAATAATATAAATTATCGTTGCTGAGTTAGCTGAAAATTTTTTGTAAAAGTATTGGAATATGGGGATAAATCAGGAACAGGACCATTCTTTACTCGTTCAGGAGCTGGAAAGTGCCCGTGAAGCGCTTGTCCAGTTACGCTACCAGCATGAAATGATGCTGCGTTGGGTGGAAGGAGCTGTGTTGACAGTGGATCGTGAGGGGAAAATCACGAATGCAAACCCTGTTGCCCAGAGAGCTCTGGGCTGGACACTTGAAGAATTGCTTGGCCGGGAATGCCACAGCACCATTCAGCATACTCTGGAAGACGGCAGTGAGTATCCATTGGAATTCAGTCCGATGTTTGCTGCGCTGGAAGATGGGTCTACTCATCATGTGGATGGTGATATCTTTTGGTGCAAAGACAAGACTAATTTTTCTGTGGATTACATCGTTTGTGCCAATCGTAACGAAAAAAATGAGATTGTGGGGGCAATTCTCACTTTTCGTAATCTCACAGAGATGCGTCTTGAGGAGGTCAAGCGTATCCATGGAATGAAGCTTGAGGCCATTGGCCAGCTTTCTGCCGGCATTGCCCATGAAATCAATACTCCCATGCAGTTTATCGGCACGAATTTCTCGTTTCTCTCTGAGAGCTTTGATGATATGCTGCGACTCCTGAGTCGTTATCGGGAGTTCAAAAAATTGGTTGCGGATTTGACAATCTGCAATGATCTTTGCCAAGAACTTGCGGATCTTGAAGATCAGATCGATGTGGAGTTTTTAAGTGAAGAGATACCAAAGGCTTTTACCCAAACCCAGAGTGGTATTGAGCGGGTGACGGAGATGATTCAGGGGCTGAAAGGGTTTGCCCATTCAGATCACACGGACCATAAGCGCGAGGGTGACATCAATGAAATTATCCGTAATACCCTTGTGGTCAGTCGTAATGAATATAAGGATGTTGCTGAAATAGAAACCGAACTTGCCGTACTTCCCTTCATTAAGGTCCATTCCGGTGATATTGGGCAGGTCATTCTTAACCTTGTTGTCAATGCCGCCCATGCCATTGCGGATCGGAAAAAGGAGGAAGAAGGCCTGTCGGGTCGCATCAAGATATCGAGTAAACTGGAGGGGGAGGAAATCATTATTGCTGTGGAGGATAATGGAAAAGGAATTCCTAAGGAGTTCCAGAACAGGGTCTTCGATCCTTTTTTTACGACAAAAGAGGTGGGACAGGGATCAGGGCAGGGGCTTTCCATTTCCCGCAATATAATCCATGATAAACATGGAGGGCGGCTGCATTTTGAAACAACATCCGGCAAGGGGACAACCTTTTTTATTCACTTGGTTCGGTGAGTTTTTTCGTCTGTCCTCTTTTTGTCCTGATTAAACTGCCTCCTGCCGGGTATTTCTCAAAATTCACTCTCTATCAGGAAGCGCTCCTGATGCGGGCCAGTTGATCGGCCAGATCGCCCATCTCCTGCTGCCAGTATTCGCGAGTGCCGAAGTTGGGGGCTACCCGCGACTCCCCGTCTTCGCTCACCTGGTGGGCGCACCAGGCAATATAATGGATGTAGCGCATGGCCCGCAGGGGCTCGATCAGGGCCAGGCTGCGCTGGTCAAAATCCATGAAGGTCTCATAGCCCTCAAGAAAGAGATTGATCTCTCGCCAGGAATCTTCCTTCACTCCGGGAAGCAGCATCCAGAAGTCCTGGACCGGCGGCCCCACTGCCATGTCGTCAAAGTCGATGATGTAAAAGGACTTACCGGGGAGGTAGATGAGGTTGGAGAAATGGCAGTCGCCATGGATGCGGATCATCCGGGTGTGGTCAAAGAGCGGGGTGATCTCGGTGATCAGGGAGTTGGTCAGCTCCTTGAATTCCTGCCGCATCTCAGCCGGAATGAGGTTGGAGGCAAGCAGAGAATCAACCTGGGATCGGGTGGAGCCGGCTGGCTTCATGGTGATCCGCTCTTCGGGAAGACGCACGGCCCCGACCGCATGGACGCGGCCGATGAGGCGGCCCAGCTCCAGCCACTGCTCTTCCGAGTACTCATCAAAGCTGCGGCCGCCGCACTTGGGAAAACAGGCAAACCAGATTTTGCCGAATCGGCCCAGGGTCGTGCCGTCCACCATCTTCAGGGGGACGATCACCGGGATCTCGAGGGCGGCAAGTTCCAGCAGGAAGGTGTGTTCGTCAAGCAGCCCCTTTTGCGACCAGCGGCCCGGCCGGTAAAACTTGATCACCAGGCCGGTTCGATCCTCAAATTCCAGTTCATAGACCCGGTTGATGTAGCTGTTCAGGGGGCGGCAGAGGTTGGTGCAGCGCGCGCCCAGGGCTTTTTCCGTGAGGGTGATGATTACATCCGGGGTCAGTCCGTGAAACGCATGTTTCCCGGCATTTGCTGTCTTTTCTTTCATTTTCCGGGATACCCCTCATCCACCGGCAGGTCTTTTATTTTTAAGGCCGCCACCGCCAGTTGATCGCAACGCTCATTGAGGGGATGGCCGGCATGCCCTTTGACCCATTGAAAGGTGATATCCATCTTTTCTGTAAGATTCAGGAGCTCGGCCCAGAGGTCTGGGTTGACTGCCGGTTGGTGGTCGGACTTGATCCAGCCCCGATTGCGCCAGCCTATGGCCCACCCTTTGCTGATGCCATTGACCACATAACTGGAGTCGGACCAGACGGTTATCGGCCGATTTTTGTCTTCCACGACGTGGAGGGCGACAATACAGGCCATCAGCTCCATCCGGTTATTGGTGGTCAGTCGGAAACCGCCGGAGAGCTCCTGTTCCTTCCCCTCAAAAACAAGGATGGCGCCATAGCCGCCGGGGCCGGGGTTGTGGCTGCATCCCCCGTCGGTGTAGATGTTGATCTCGCCTGTGCGGTGAGGAGCGACCACTGCCGGTACCGTCTTTTCCCTGCCGCCTGTTTTTGCCTGACTGCATTGGGGGGCCCGGAGCCAGGCCTCGGCTTCGGCCCGGTCGGTAAAGCCTTTAAACTTAGCCCCAGCGTACCCTTTGACCTGCTTTTCGGCCTCAGGCCAGTTATCGTAAATGCCGGGTCTGTGTCCGATGGCAATGGCGTAAAACTTTTTTTTGGTCATGAAGAGATCCTGCCAAGAAAAAAACCGTCAGGGAGGTTTACCCTGACGGTTTTTACAATCACCATTAATCCATCTTTCATTCTTTTCATGAACCGATCATGGCAATAACAAAGAGTGAGATAAGGACAAAAACAAAAAACACACCAACCTTGACATTGATTGAATTATCCTCTACCGGCGCTGCTGCATGATGTTCGTGTCCGCTCATCTTTTTCTCCTTTTCATTGATTTTTCAAGATTCCCTTTATTCTGACCACCTTTACCATCTCTGCCATTTGACCAATTTTATCAAGTTTTGTCGATCACTTTCTTGATTCAAGGATGATACCAGGAGAAGAGACCTTGGTGTGGCATTGCCGGATATCGGATTACCAGACCAGATCATCCGGTATCTTATAGGCCGCATACGGATCATCAGGGTCAGTCTGGGACTCTTGTGGCGCAGCATTGTGCAGGACAATAAGATCCGGCTGCCACTCCCGAATGCGTTCCGCAATTGTAGACGGAACGACGGAATAGCTCTCTTTCTCTCTGACGATGGCCAGGATCCCTCGGCTTAATTCGTCGACCATCTCTTTGGTCGGTAGCATGAGCCTTGCTATCTTGTTGCTGTCGGTGAAGCGATATGCAATGGCGCCATCCTGCAGGCTCAGGCGGTTGGTGGCGATGAGTTGTCTGATCTGGGCAATTGCTTCATTTTTTTTCGCCTCTTCCTGGAGCTTCCGGTTGGCAATTCTGGCCTGTTCTTTCTTCTCTGTCAGGGCTTGTTGGGCGTGGAGTTTGTTTTCGTCCGGGCTCTGGCTGCGGCCCTTGTCCTGTTCTTTATTTTTTTTATAGGTGGCCTTTTTGGCCTGGCTGACCTGTTTTTTGTCGGCCAGACCCATTTTGAGAAATTGATCCCGCAGTGCATTTGCCATGGATTGAAACTCCTTTCAAGAAAATGTAATTGCCATCGGCAGGGTTTTTTCTTCAGTGCCACGGACTCGCTGTCCCCAGAGTGGGCACTGCTTGCCGATACACTCCTTGTTTTTCAGGTACTGATCACAGTGAAGAGTCGCCTCTGCTTGCAGGGATACCGAAAGCAGTTCGGTTGAGAGTCGGGCTGTTTCGCTTAAGGCGATATAGGTCTCGCGCTGGCAGCAGCGGCCTCCCTTGCGGCTGGCCAGGGCCGTCAGGATCCGGCCGGAAAACTCCTGGGCCAGTTGACGCGGACCGGGGGTCAGCGGCGTGGCCGCAAAAATTGTAGCGACGCCAATGCCAATGCCGATGGCCGCCCCGCATGCGCCCCAGAATCCACATACCCCGCCAGGCACATCGGCGCCGCGATTGATAGCGGTCAAGATCTCTTGAGGACCGATCTTGCCGCCGCCATTGCGATAACAGGCGAGCAGGATGCCGGGAATCATGGCATGATGTTCCGGGCCGTGCATGGGGATGGAGGGGTGGCTGCGGATGATGGTGAGCAGTCTGATCAGATCCTGTTCATTGGTGGTGGTACAGATGGTCTTGATTACCTCCAGGCCGTTTTCCTGATGGCACTGGTTGCAGACAAAATGGCTCTTTTCGCAGCAGCCATCGGCAAGGTATGTTTGACCGCAATAGTGGCAGGACATTTTCAGGGGTTCTGTGAAGTAGAGAAGCTCCTTACCGCAGCACATGCAGCCTGATTCTTGGCGGGCGTCGTGGTTGTCCACAGCCTCCGGTGGCGCGCAGCAGGAGGCTGCGGCGTCTGAGGCCATGGTGGTGCTTGACGGAGCGCAGCAGCAATTGGTCATGACCAGATTGGTGACCGCTCCTTGTTCATCAAGGATAAACACCGAATCATCCAGAAGTGCAATGTCGGCATGAGGAATTGTGGTACGTCTTCCTTTGACCAGCAAAACTCCGCTTTCCGTGTAGACAGCCCTATACGGCCCTCGGTAGACGACGGCCATGGAAGGCCTAGTGTCGTGGGCGCCAAGGACGGCGCAGGAACGACCGACGGTGATGGTGTCCACTTTTTCTTCCTCTTGCGGTCGCTGTGCCTGGTAAGTGAGTGAAAAAAAATCCATTCCTTCCACCTGACGATAGGGGAAGCGCTTTATCAGATGGATGCCTGTAAATCCCGCTGCCTCCAGCATGGCCACCAGCTCTTCCTGCTGCATGGCCCCTCCCAGACATTCTCCGCGGTAGAGCACATTGTTCTTGATGCTGGAAGGAATGGGGGTATCGGTGATGATATCTGAGATCACCATCCTGCCGCCAGGTTTCAGAATCCGGTAGATTTCCCGGTAGGTCTGGCGTTT
Source organism: Desulfocapsaceae bacterium (assembly GCA_030653035.1). GTDB lineage: Bacteria > Desulfobacterota > Desulfobulbia > Desulfobulbales > Desulfocapsaceae > UBA2270. The sequence goes on from JAUSAB010000023.1 coordinate 44,696, forward strand.
ATTAGGACTCAGATTGATGACACAGTTGGAGATAACAATATCGGCGCAATTATCCTCAAGCGGGATCTGCTCCAGAAATCCTCGGCGAAATTCCACATTGTCATAGCCAAGGCGGGCCACGACCTCTTGTTTTGAACTAGTGGCAAGATTGAGCATCTCCATCGTCATGTCAATGCCAAAGACCCGTCCCTGCGCGCCGACGGCGGCCGCGGCCATGAAGCATTCCACACCTGAACCGGAACCCAGATCGACCAAGGTCTCGCCTGGCTGCGGGTCGGCATCCGTCACCGGACTGCCGCAGCCGTACGAGCGTTTTCGCGAGTCCTCAGGGATAAAATCAGCCAGGTCTTGGGCCGGGGCCAGCGGGTTGACAATATCCATGTTGGCGGAGAGGGCCGCCTGCCCATAAAATTCACGGACCTGGCTGTGTCCGTGGTCTGAGGCTAGAGAGATCACGCAGTTGCAGTGGGTCAGGGTCACGTTGCTGCCTGTTGCCTCCGGGTCAGGGCAGTCATGACGGATATCGCCCATACGCAGGGCTATGGCAGCACGGCTTGATATCGGCGAGAAGGCAGCTTGTCTGCTGATCAGGCGCAGGACAATCTTGTCATACAATTCCACATAGGGGTCATGGCCAACCCATTCCCCGCCGGTCAGAAAGCTGTGATCACTGTCGCCGCCGCCAATGATGAACTTCAGGGGATTCTTTTGATAGCGCGGGGAATCAATCAGGGAGGCATGGCGCAGGGTTTCGAGTACCGGGCTGGTCTGCCAGACCGTGGCCAGTCCCTGGGCCAGATCCCCGCAGGCGGCCTCGGCCAGTCCGATCAGGGCTGGGGATGGATAGACAATACAATCCGGCCCAATGGCCACGGATTCCCAGCCACCATTGGACAGATCATGGCGGGTGCCGGGGGTGGAAAAGACCTGAGCGCGGATGGTTTCGATATTGTCAATGGGGAGTCCGCACTGGTCGGCCCGATCCCACGCCGCTACCAGATGGGGGAAGATCTCCGCCGGTGGGACAAATTGTTCCCGGCTGCCCTTGCCGCGGATAAAATGGTAAAGCAGATGGATGCTGGCGGCCCCGATGGTGGCCGCCAGGGTGACCAGTTCGGTCAGATCGGCCACATTGGCCCGACTGACGGCAATGGAGAGGGTAAAGGGGATTTCCGCCTGACGCAGGGCGGCAAGGTTGTTCAGGAGTTTCTGATACGCTCCCGTGCCACGCAGGCTGTCATGGGCCTGTTGCAGCCCGTCGAGGCTGACCTGCAGGTGCAGGCGGTCAAGGCCTTGCAACGTCGGTATATTTTTTTTCAGGAGCGTGCCGTTGGTCAGGATAACGGCATGGGCCTGGGGGTTTTCGGACAAAAAGAGGGCCAGCCACGGAAAAAAATCAGGGTAGAGAAAAGGCTCGCCGCCGGTGAAATAAAAGAGGCTGCAGCCAAGCGCTAGAGCCTGCCTGGCGGCCATGTCCAGCTGCGTCTGGGGCAGAGTGCGACTTTTGGCCGGAGAGGCTGCAAACAGGCAGTGGCTGCAACTGAGGTTGCAACGGTCGGTCAGATGAAACCAGCATTCTTTGAGGCGGTTTAGGGTCAGCTCCTGGCCGCGTCCCGCATAGCTTTTCTGACTGGTGATATGCAGGGCCTGCTGGAGACGATCGAGGTCGAGTGCGAGCCGGTGTTCATCGGTAATGCTTGCTGCAATCATGCCGGGTGAGGTCTTGCGCAGAGTTCTGATTGCCTCGGCGATGCTTCCGGTACTGGTCAGGGCCTGTAGTAATTGATCACCATAATCGGTTGGAACCAGCCAGTCCGGTGTTTCCGGCTGGATATAAATGGCGCGGCCTTCATCTTCCAGCCTCTGCCATTGCAAGGGGATGTGTATTGCTGTGGTCATTGTTGTCAGTGTTGATGATTGTTCAATAACTTGACGAATATACTAAAAATAAATTCCTTTTACCGCCGCCTCTTCTCTGCTGGCCCCGGAGTTTTCCCGGATGGATTCAGCAACCTGGCTGGCGCTCTTGATCATATCGTTGAGTCCGATGCCCTCCCAGCCAAAACCGTGAATGAACAGTCCTGGATTCTCTCGCATTAACTGGTCACGCCAGTTCAGAAGGGCGGGGTAACCTGCCTCTAGTTGGGGAATTCCCCCTTTGGGCCGCAGGACCTTGGCGTAGAGCGGTTCTCCCTGTAGAGGTAACAGTTGGCGCAGATCAACCAGGGTCTGACGGATCAGGGTGGTATCGTCAAGGTCGAGCCGTTCCGGGTGTCGGCGTCCACCGATCAGGGCTTCCAGGAGGATATGGCCTTGGGGTGCTCTTTCGACAAACATGTTGGAGGAAAAGAGTGCCCCCAGGCAGAAACGGTTTTCCTGCTCCGGGGCCAGATAGCCAAATCCCGGCGGCAGGGTGGAGCCTGGGCCAAAGCCCAGGGCAATAGTCACAATCCTGGCCTCGGGAACAGCGTTCTGGGGCATGGAAGTGGCAAAGGTATGGAGCAGGTCTAAGGACGGGTTGATCGGCAGGGCCAGGGCCAGATTCCTGGCCTGGTGGCTCCCTTGGTCGGATTCCACCTCCCAGCCTGTCTGGGTCTTGCGGATGGCCTTGACGCCGCAGTTGAACAGGATGTCACGGCCCGGCTGCAGCGACTCAGCCAGTTTCTCCGGGAGACGACCCATGCCGCCGGGGAAACTGGTCATGGCCGGCAGTCCCTTCTTTTTTTCGCCCGTGGTTGTCTTTGCCTGTCTGGTCTGGTTCATCTTGGCAAGCAGGCCGCGAATCAGCGAACCATGGGTCTTTTCCAGACGGCGGACCCCGGGCATGACGCCATCGATAACCAGCCGGTTCAGGTCGCCCGCGTAGGTGCCGGTGAAGACCGCGTCAACATAGGGCAGCAGGGCCTGGCCAAAACGGTGTTCCACCCACTCAGCCACGGTTGGTTCGCCCTCCAGTGGTTTTTTGAAGAGCTCGCCCAGGACCCGAATCTTGGCCAGCGGTGAGATCAGGGGGGCCATGATGATCTTCAATGGGCTCTGCGGAATACAACGTAAGCGCCCATCCATGCAGACATAGCGGACAAATCGGCTTAAGGGGGCCTTCACGCATTCCTGGTCCAGGCCGCTTTCCTGTAATAAGAGCCGGCTTTCCGGGCAATTATCAAGAAAGCCATGGGGGCCGTTTTCAGCGAGAAAGTCATTCTCGGCATGGCTCCAGATGACCCCGCCCGCCCTGTCCGATTTCTCGAGGATAAGGGACTGGTGTCCAGGGCAGAGCTTCCGCAGTTTATGGGCCACGGTCAGGCCGGAGAGCCCGCCGCCAATAATTAGGGTATCCATGGTTTTCTGTAGGTCGGGATTTATCCCAACACTTCCTTGATTGATGGTTGAAGTTATCGGGTTGCAGGTCGGGATTTCTCCCGACAACTTGACACCTTGGGTTCCATGTTTATCATTTTGGCCGAATTCAGGTAAAAATGCAACGGAATAGGATGGTGTGTGTTCCTTGTCTTGCCCCGCAGTTGTTCTGGTGCGCTTAACGCATCAGCAATCATTCAATATAATCAAAAAGAGGTGCTTCCGATGACCAGTCAAACTACAACCCATGAATTTCAGGCCGAGACCAAAAAACTTCTCGATATCGTTATTCATTCCCTTTATACCGAACGCGATATCTTTGTCCGGGAATTGATCTCCAACGCCTCGGATGCCTTGGAAAAATTCCGGCACGAAAGCCTTACCGCAGGCGAGGGCTTTGATTCCCATATGCCTCTTGAGATCACCATTGATCTTGACGAGGAGACCCATACCATGACCATTACCGATACCGGCATCGGCATGACCAGGTACGAGCTTGAGGCCAATCTCGGCACCATTGCCCACTCCGGTTCCAGCAGCTTTATGAACGGCCTGGCCGAGGCGGCCAAGAAGGATGTGAGCCTGATCGGGCAGTTCGGGGTCGGCTTTTATGCCGCCTTCATGGCCGCCACCAAAGTTCGGGTGCAAAGCCGTTCCTGGGACGGCTCGGAAGGGAATGAGTGGGTCTCCGAAGGGACGGGCACCTATGATATCAGCGAGGCGCCCGGCTTGCATCGGGGCACCCGGATCATCATGGAGCTGAAGGATGACGCCCATGACTATGCCACGAAATGGAAGGTGGAGAATATCATCAAACAATATTCCTCCTTTGTCCCTTTCCCGATCAAGCTGGCCGGAGAGATCGTGAATACGGTTTCCGCCTTGTGGACCCGCAGCAAGAGTGAGATCACCGAGCAGGAATATACCGATTTTTATAAGTTTGTCGGCACGGCCCATGATGAGCCCCTCTATCGTCTCCATTTTTCCGCCGATGCGCCGCTGGCCATCAATGCCCTGCTCTTTGTGCCCAAGGAGAATTTTGAGATCATGGGTTTTGGCCGCGTCGATTCCGGGGTCAATCTCTACTGTCAGCGGATTCTCATTGATCAGCATTCGGAAAATGTCCTGCCTGAGTGGCTGCGATTCCTGAAGGGCGTGGTTGACAGTGAGGACATCCCTCTCAATATCTCGCGGCAGTCTTTGCAGGATAACGCCCTGCTTGCCAAGCTGCGCAAGGTGATCACCAAGCGTTTCCTGAAATTCCTCGATGAGCAGGCCCAGGAAGATCCGGAGGCCTACCTGACCTTCTGGAAGACCTTTGGCATCTATCTGAAAGAGGGGATCACCTCTGACTATGAGTTCCAGAAAGAGCTGGGCAAGCTGGTACGTTTCGAGTCTTCGCGCTCGGATGAAGGAAAACCGATATCCCTGGCCGTCTATGTGGAGCGGATGAAAGAGGGACAGGAGGCCATTTATTACATCAACGGCCCCAGCCGCGCGGCTATTGAGGCCGGGCCGTATGTGGAGATGTTCACCAAAAAAGATATTGAAATCCTCTACACCCTGGAGCCCATTGATGACTTTGTGCTCAGTCATCTGGCCGAGTTTGACGGCAAAAAACTGGTGTCTGCCGACCGGGCGGATCTGGATCTTGGTAAGGAAGAGACGGCGGCGGAGAAGGAGGAGGCGGCCAAGCAGGAAGGAGAACGGCTGGAGCAGGGGGCCAAGGCGGTGCTGATCAGCTGGCTGAAAGAGACCCTGGGAGACAAGGTTGCCGATGTGGTGGAGTCCAAGCGTCTGGCCCACGCCCCGGCCATGATTGTCAATCCTGATGGCTATATGACCTCTTCCATGGAGCGGGTGATGGCGGCCAGCCGCCGGGAAAAAGGGTTGACACCTACAAGCAGCAAAAAAAATCTGGAGATCAATGTCGCCAGTCCACTGATCAAGCAGTTGGCCGAGCTGCAGAAAAGCGACGAGCCCTTTGCCGCAGAGGTGGCGGCCCAGATCTATGATAATGCCATGATCCAGGCCGGGTTGGTGGTTGATCCGCTGGCCATGGTGGAGCGGAATTACAAGATTCTGAACCGGGCCGCAGGCTGTTCATGACATAAATATTGAAAAAAAAAGGGCTACAGGCTATATCCTGAATATTATTTTTGTGTAATATTCAGGATATTTCTGTTTTTTTGAAATGGTGTTCAAGATTTTCCTTTTTTAACGGAGAGAATGAGATGTCCATTTGCGCGGTATTTGTCTTTACACGTCGTCTCGCTGGGTTATTCACCACGGTCTTGCTCTGTCTTGTTCTGTCTGGCTGTTACAACCATCCTGTGCGTCATCTGGGTTCAGATGTCGGTCTGATCAAGGCCGGCGTGACCACCCGTCAGGAGGCGCTTTCTTTGCTGGGAGATCCAGATTCTACGCGCACGATCTCGGCCACTACTGAAGAGTGGACGTATCATGAGGAAGATAAATCATTGTTGCAAAAGGCGCCCGTGGTGGGCGGGGCTTTTTCTTCCAAAGGGTACAAAGCGGTTGTCCTGATTCTGAATGGTAATATTGTTGCTGCGGCCCGTTATGGTGACTATGACAAGCATGAGTTTGACTGGAAGGATGATTATACCTGGCAGAAGATTGACCAGAAGGCCGGAGCTGAGGCTGAAACTAAAACTGAGACGAAGACTGGCAAGTGACGGATCGTTTTGAAACCATTCGTCAGCGGATGGTACAGGAGCAGCTGGTCAGTCGTGGTATTTATGACCGCCAAGTATTGGCGGTCATGGGTGAGGTGCCGCGTCATCTCTTTGTCGATGATGCCATGCAGGCCAATGCCTATGGCGATCATCCCTTGCCTATTGTTGACGGACAGACCATCTCCCAGCCTTTTATTGTGGCCTATATGACTCAGGCCCTGCAATTGACGGGTGCGGAAAAAGTTTTGGAAATAGGGACAGGATCGGGGTATCAGGCGGTTATCTTGTCGCGACTCTGCGCCAAGCTTTATACCGTAGAACGACTCAATAATCTGCTGGCCAGTTCCCGACGGGTCTTTGATCGTCTGCGCTGTTATAATATCCAGTCCAAGCTTGATGATGGAACTCTTGGTTGGCCGGAGCATGCCCCGTATGATGCCATTATGGTGACAGCTGGCGGCCCGGAGATTCCGGAGCCACTTGTGGCCCAACTGGCGGATCCCGGCAGGATGGTGATTCCGGTTGGTGATCAGGATGTACAGGAATTGCAGTTAGTCACCAAAAAAGATGGTCTTGTCCATGTGGTACTTCTTGAGCGTGTTCGCTTTGTTAATCTGATCGGGGAGTATGGCTGGAACAAGTAGGGACAGCTCCAGCCATAATTGCCTCCGACCTTTGTTGATTGCAGCTGATGCTGCTTTCCCCCTCTACAAAATATTGCAGGTTGCCAGATTGCCGCTGCCGCCAGCGGCAATCTTCTGATAGAGATCCCACAGGTGTTCATCCACCCGTTTCTGACGGGCGTTGGCGTCTGGTTTCATGAACCGGCGGCTGGCACGCGGTCCCGCATTATATGCCGCATAGGTGGCACGGGCGGCGTGCGCAGGGTTGCCATTCTCTTTGGCTACTTGTGTGCCGTATTCTTTGAAGTAGCGCATCAGGATCTGACTGCCCGCCTGGATATTATAAGCCGCATCCACCTGTAATCGTTCAATATTGTAAAATCCCCGCCACACATGTTGATTGATCTGCATGATGCCGATTCCGCCTGAGGGAGATCGCAGCGTAACGATTTTGTCGTCTTTGCGTTCATATTGCTGCCAGCAGCTTTCAATCATGGCGGTGGCCGGAACCAGATGCTGGTAGATTGTTGCGTAGCGAGGCTCAAGGCGTTCTTGCTTTACCTGTTCACGGGCAAAGGATTTCAGCAGTTGAGAAATGATCTTTTCATATTCAGCGAGTTCTTCCGTCGTTGGTACCCAGTGATCCAGTCGTTTTTTCAGCTCGGTAGTGGTTAGGTGCGGCGGCCCTTCGGCATGGGCGACCCCCACTAAAAAATTCAAAAGGTACTGGCCCGTTGTCGAACCCTGTGCCGGAGCTGGTGGGTTTGGTATCGAGTCTTGTGTTGGTGGAACCGGTATGTCTTGCTCTATTATCGGCTCTGGGGCCGTTTGTGGTGTTGCATCTGGTGTTGCATTCGGCACCGGAGCAGGTGAAGGTACTGGTACTGATTCCGGCGGGAAATTTGCTGGTGGGTTTGGTGTCAAGTCTTGTGTTGGTGGAACCGGTATGTCTTGTTCTATGATTGACTTTGGGGCTGTTTGTGGTGTTGCATCTGGTGTTGCATTCGGCACCGGAGCAGGTGTCGGCACTGGTGCTGATTCCTGTGGGAAATCTGCTGGTGACTCATCTGTCGAGTCTGGTGGAAAGTCTTCGAACTTTGCTTCCGGCTCCGGTTGAAACTGGAACAGTGCGCGCAAGGCTGGATCGATCTTCCAGTCAAAGTGCAGAGGGTCTTCTCCGGAACCTGGCTGCAGCATCCTTGCCAATCGCCGCAGACCATCACTGGTAAGATGGATGCCAAGGCCAGGGGCGGCGGCATCCAGTGTCAGCAGAGCGTCTCCGGCATTGACAAAGGTCATGTAGCGCAGCAGTTGTTTTTGCATCAGGCCATTTTTGCCGCTGTTCTGTTCGACGATGGGGCGTAATTGCTCCCAGACATCGATAAATAACAGCCGCAATGGATCTTCATTCTCCATGGGCGCCTGACCGGTCAGGATCATCAGTAGTTGATATCGGCTGCTGATGAGCAGGTCAAAGAGCTGTTTTTGCTGCTGGGCATCAACCGGTGCATTTGCTGTGTCGGCGCTGAGGTTCTTGATGATAAAGACCAGAAAGGCATCGAGCGGTTCAAAAATATGCTGGAGTTTTTCCATCTCTTCAAAACCGAGGGGTGCCTGCGGTGGTAGAGGCGTCACGGCTTGGGGCTGGGCGTCAGCCACAGTCATGAGCAAGGGGACAATAACACTGTCAGCCTTGGCGCGCAGGGTTCCGACGGTGAGCGAACTCAGGGCGGCCTCAAGTGGCGCTGTATTTGTCGGGGAGGAGCAGGCACGGAGCACGGCGGTAATATCTTTTTGGGGCATGGTCAGATCAAAGGCATATTGCTCCAGACGTGGATGGAGGAAACGTTTGCAGAGTTCCCAGGCAAATCCCGTAACCACTGGCTTGCCGCCTTTTTCATTGTAGATGGCGGAGTCAATAATGCGATAACGCAGCTGCCATTGGGGATCCACATAAAAGTTTAATCGCATGAGAATGGTGCCGCCCCATTTGACTACCGATGGCAGGACACCGAGTGAGTCGAACCCCATTCCGGCGGTGGCGTTGCAGCTGAAATAGGGCTGGCCGTCGCGGATCGATAACTGGGGCTTGGAGATGTGAAGATAGTTGTAGGAACCCTCCTGAAAGAGTACAGTGGGGCGGTCCGGCTGCGGGGTGAGGGACTCCACCAAGGCATTTTGTAAGATCTGGGTCCGCAGAAAAAGTGGCAGTTCAATGGTCTTGGCGCTCAGAGGGGTCGCTGCTGTTATCAGCAGAAGACAGAAGAGAAGGAATGATCGAAAAAGTTGTCGCATAAGTCCGATGAGAGAGTTGAGCGTTCAGCTTGAAAGTAAAAAACAGGGCACACTTCATCCTTACCACTTACCACTGAAAACTTAAAACTTTTTTCATATCATGCACGAGATAAAACCTGGTCAATCGGTCGAACTGCTGAAGGAATTGCACATTTTGACCCGAGACGGGAAGATGAATCAGGATAGCAGGCGTAAACTGAAACAGGTCTATCATCTTACCCAGTTCATTGAGCCGCTCCTGCAGGAAGTTCAGAAAGATCATCAAGATATTCAGCTTGTTGACCATGGGGCCGGTAAGTCGTATCTGGGCTTTATCCTCTACGATCTTTTTTTCAAAAAGCTGGACAATGGATCGCATATCTATGGGATTGAGACGCGGGATGAGTTGGTGCAAAGGTCTCAGGAGCTGGCCCGCCGGCTTGAATTTCCCGGGATGTTTTTTTTGACTCTGTCGGTAGCCGAGGCAACGAGTTCCGACTTGCTGCCGGCCAGGGTTGACATCGTGACCGCCTTGCATGCCTGCGATACGGCAACCGATGACGCCATCCACTTTGCCCTGCAGAAAGAGGTGCAAAGTATTGTGCTGGTGCCCTGCTGCCAGGCGGAAGTGGCGTCGGTGCTGAAAAAAAATAAAGGAAAAAGATTGGGCGGCGATAACCTTACCGAGATCTGGCGACATCCCCTGCATACCCGGGAGTTCGGCAGTCATGTCACCAATGTTCTGCGCTGTCTGCAACTTGAGGCCCATGGCTATCAGGTCAATGTCACCGAGCTTGTGGGCTGGGAGCACTCAATGAAAAATGAGCTGATTATTGCAAAGTTTAAAGACCTGCCGCGCCGGCGTCCGGCCCAGCGTCTGCAGGAACTGTTGAGTCTCCTGGGGCTCGAAGAGATGGGCTCGCGTTTTTATGTTGGGGCTGTTCAGGAATAGTCTCATCTTTGAGCGTGCTTCTTCACCGCCTTGAGTCCTGGTGGAGATTACCTGGGTGGTCGTTGGTACAGACCGATGATCTCCGCATAGGCTAAGACGTGTCCCTCCATGGTCTGAAGAAGGGCGGACTTTTGGGGGATTTGCAAATTGGGCAGGATTACATCCATGGCGTAGAGTTTATGGAAATAACGATGGCAGCCTATGGGCGGGCAGGGGCCGCCGTAGCTTGTTTTTTTGCCGTCATTGCGACCTTCCAGGGTGCCGGGAGGCAGCGCCTGAGGGGCGATACCTTCAGGCAGGCCGGAGATTTCGGGTGGGATGTTGTACAGGAGCCAGTGGACCCAGACTCGTTTGGGTGCCGCCGGATCAGGGGCGTCAGGGTCGTCGATGATCAGGGCCAGGCTCTTGGTGCCAGGCGGAATTCCCGTCCATTGCAGGGGGGGAGAGATGTTTAGGCCGTCACAGGTATAGATGGCCGGGATCTGGTGATCGTCCGCAAATGCTGGTGAACTGATGGCGAGAGACATGGTTGGCACTCCTGTTGTAAAGGATGGATTGAACGCAGTGTGTTGGTTTGTCCCCTTATCTCACCACCTGAGAAGGTTTGCTGTCAAATGAAAAATTATTGCACTTACACTTGAATTCGCTGATTTTAAGAAAAGAAAATTTTTACCGGATATCAGATAGCCGAGACTGCCAATATAAAATGTGCGAAAAATATTTAACACTATCAATTATTCGTAGGGTTCATCCCCCCGTTATTTTGCAATAAAAACCCTTCTTCCCGGTTTTTTTCCGGAATGACGGGAAATCACAATTTCTGGCTTTTTGCGAGATTATCAATTTTGCTGTGACCAGATTAAGCTTGCGTCTCTGCTCGCCCTCATGCTAAATTCTCTCTTTTTTCACTCAGTGGAAAAAATCTTGAGCAATAATTGCTTAGAGTCATCGATACTTTTACCTGAAAAGAGATTTTATTATGATAAACGCCTCCAATGTTGCCCTTTCCTATGGCAAGAGGACTATTTTCCGAGATGTTAATATTAAATTTACTGCAGGGAACTGCTATGGTCTGATCGGTGCCAATGGGGCCGGAAAGTCCACCTTCCTCAAGATCCTGGCGGGGGATTTTCCGCCGGATAAAGGAGAGGTCTCTGTTGGTTCACGGGAACGGATCGCCATGCTCAGGCAGGACCATTTTGCCTTTGATGAGGAAACTGTGCTTAATACGGTGATCATGGGTCATGCCCGGTTGTACCAGCTGATGGCCGAGCGTGAGGCCCTGTATGCCAAGGCCGATTTCACTGAGGCAGACGGTATTCGCAGTGGCGAGCTGGAGGCGGAATTTGGTGAGATGAATGGCTATGAGGCCGATTCCGAGGCCTCGGTGCTCCTCAGCGGTCTGGGAATAACTGAAGAGTTCCTGCACAAGAAGATGAAAGAGCTGGAGGGCGGTGAAAAGGTGCGGGTGCTCCTGGCCCAGGCCCTTTTTGGCAATCCTGATATCCTGCTCCTTGATGAACCGACCAACCATCTGGATCTCCAGTCGATCACCTGGCTTGAGGACTTTCTGGCCCGTTTCCAGAATACGGTAATCATTGTTTCCCATGATCGTCATTTCCTCAATCAGGTCTGTACTCATGTGGCCGACATTGATTTTGGCAAGATCCAGGTCTACGTGGGCAACTATGACTTCTGGTATCAGGCCAGCCAGCTCAGCTTGAAACAGCGACAGAGCGACAATAAAAAGGTGACAGACAAGGCCAAGGAGCTCAAGGAGTTTATCCTTCGCTTTTCTGCCAACGCCTCCAAATCCAAACAGGCAACGTCCCGGAAAAAGCTGCTGGATAAGTTGCAGATTGAGGACATGCCCGTTTCTTCCCGAAAGTATCCCTTCGTCTCGTTTAAGGCGGGGCGGCCTTGTGGCGATATTATCCTCGAGGTTACTGGGCTCTCCATGACTATTGACGGTGTGTCTCTGTTTCAAGACCTGAATTTTACCCTGCGCCCGGGGGATAAGGTCGCCTTTGTCGGCACCAATAGTGTGGCCAAGACCACCTTGTTCCAGATCCTGGCCGGCGAGATTGAACCGGACAGCGGCACTTTCCGTTGGGGCGTGACCATGAGTGTTTCCTATTTTCCTATGGACAACAGCGCCTATTTTACCCAGGATCTGACCCTGGTTGACTGGCTGGGGCAATATACCCCAATCACTGAGGGTGAGACCTTTGCCCGGGGATTCCTGGGCAAGATGCTGTTTTCAGGCGATGAGGCTCTGAAAAAGACCAGTGTTCTGTCAGGGGGGGAGCGGGTTCGCTGTATGTTGTCCAAGATGATGCTCTCGGATGCCAATGCCCTAATCCTTGATGAACCTACCAATCATCTTGATCTGGAATCAATCACTGCCTTGAATGATGCGCTTCTGGCCTTCCCTGAGGTGTTGCTTTTTTCTTCACATGATCATCAGTTGGTGGCAACGATTGCCAACAGAATCATGGAGATCCTACCTGGTGGCGTTATTGATAAGATGATGCCGTTTGATGATTATCTGCAGGATGAGGATGTGACCCGGATGCGGGAACGGTTGGCTTGAAACGGTTTTTCTGGGGAGCCGGTAGGGGGGTGCTTGTGTTGAAGAGACATCCCGTCTGTCAGGGGATGTTCTCTGTTTCCTGTTGCGCCGTGTCGCCCTGACAGATGAGGATTTGATTCCGGCCGTTACTCTTGGCCTGGTAGAGGGCAATGTCGGCAAGTTTGATTATTTCCCAGATTTTTTTGGTGGAGGAGTGGGAAAATTCGGCGACGCCGATACTTATGGTCTGTTGCAGTGTCCTGCTTGGTGTTTGAATCTTGCGGGTCTCAACTAAGCTTCTGATTCGTTCCGCCATGGTGGCTGCACAGGATTCTCCGCAGTCTGGAAGGAGAATCAAAAATTCTTCCCCGCCATAGCGGATAACCAGATCTGCTTTTCTGATACAGCTCAGGATCATTTGCGCTAACTGAACCAGGACGAAATCACCCGTATCGTGGCCAAAAAGGTCATTGACCCTTTTGAAATGATCGATGTCACACATCAAAACGCCGATTTTACTTTTTCTGCGGATTGCTCCCTCAACGAATTGTTCTATCATTGAGTCCAGATATCGACGGTTGTAGAGACCGGTAAGGGGGTCTTTAGTGGCCATGTCTTCCAATCTTTTGGCAAAATGCTTGGCCTGGAGAATCGGGACGGCCTCGGCGATATAACCTCGGGCCTCTTCTACCGCCATGTTTTTGATATGCTGCACTTTTTCCGGCAGATCAAGGGCAAAGAGAAATTGGACAACTCCGATAACATGTCCGCTTACCAGCATGGGGATGCAGATATGGTCCATGGTATCTGCAAAAGGATATTGCTTGCAGATAAATGGAGTTTCCAGGGTGGTGATCATGAGCCCGGTCCGTTTGGCGCGGCAGTGTTCAGCAATAGCAAATTCAGGGAGTTCCTCTGTCAGTTCCGGAGGATTGCAATAAACGGCCGGCATTACTGTAGCTCGCTCATCAGGTTGTTCCCAGATAATAAAACGTTCCAATCCGAGTTTATGCTCAAATATCTGTGCCAGTCTGGTGTAGATATCTTTGGTTGATTCATCGGCCTCAATGGTTTGACGAAAGAGGGACAGCTCACGCAGGCGAGTGATCAACATTTGTACCGCCAGGGCTGCCTCGCCCAGTTCGTCCTGTCGGCTGTTGGCCATCTCTGAGAGCTGGAGGAGATTGTCATCTTCAGCTACCTGCTGTCCGCGCAGTCCAGCCAGGAGTTTTGTCATTCTGCGGAGCAGTTCAACAAAACCGACCAGTGGTTTAATCATTCTTTGATTCAGGAAGAAAGCAATGAGGACAAACATGAATGCTGAACCAACGAGACTGGCTGACATAAAAAGGAGATTGGTGCGAGCCAGTTGCAGGCTTGTGGCCATCAGCGTGAAGGATTCCGTGTTTTTATCCAAGGAGTTTTGGGTTATTTCGGAGTTCAGGATCTCCAGGAATTGTTCAATCTTATGCTGAGTCTCCAAGTTCGTGATGCGGATGGCTGTGATTGTCTGGACGGTATCATTGAGTTCGTAGTTGGTTGTTTTCAGTTTCTCGATGAACGCCCGCTGGTCGGAGTTGAGTGTCTGGCCAAGACTGGTCAGCTTGCTGTCCAGTGTGGCGAAGATTTCTGCGGCATCTTGTTGGATATGAATAAGAGCGTCTATCTGGTTGGTTACAAGAGAGGTTGCATAGAGCTGGTGATGTCGCTGGGAGGTGCCTCCAACCAGAGACCATATGGCTTTCCCCTCCTGGCTTGATATATTCAGCAGTTGTCCGGTCGTGTTGATGAGGGTCTTTTCGGTTTTGAATATTTTCTTGGTATTTTGATCCAGGCTTTTCATCTGAATTTCCAGGGTGTTAAGCATTTCAAGAAACAGCCCCAGGGTTTTTTGTTCTGTTGTGGAGAGTTTGTGGTGCAGATCTTCTGCGTATTTGTGAACTAAATTGAGGTTGTCGGTGCTGCCGGACTGCAGATAGAGACGTAGCTGGGTGTGAATTTCACCAATGAGCCGGGTTTTTTCAAAATTGGTTTGAAGATTCTGCTGGAGGGTCTGTGACGATTGCTGCATCGTGATCTGGCTGAAGATGAACTGTTGGAGTCGCCATATCCCGAAGATTCCACAGCCCATGATTGAGAGTAGGGCAATAAGGATAATCGCGTGGAGCTGCTTTCGAAATGACCAGGTTTTTGGATGATTGGGGTGCATGTTGCTGGGGGTAATGGCTCAAGATGGTGATTTTTGGGTTCAGTGAGAGATCTATATTGCCGAGATCAAAGCGAATAGCCGTTTCACGGCTTATAACCTCAATAGTCAGAGTTGTATGCTGAATCGTATCTGGTGTCAATGAATAATCTGGCAGGCAACATGCAAGGGGCTGTTACGAAAGAATTCTTGCATTTTTATTCATTCCGTAACGACTCCTAAGGGGATGAGTTCCATGCGGTGATTGGTGTCGGGGTGAAGCGGTGAAGGCCCTTCCGTCAGGATGGAAAACTCGCCGGGGAGCCCAAAGCGGCGTTGCAGGTTGTCAGCATAACGGTTCCATTCTTCGGGCATGGGATGGGCGGTCAGTGGATGTACGCCATAAGAAAAAAGGAGCTCCTGGCAGGTTTTTTCTGAGCTGGAGATGGCAAAGGTCCAGACTTTATGGCGAAAACGGGCAATATTGCGGGCGGATGCTCCTGATTGGGTGGGGATGATCAGGAATGCGGGTTCTATCCGTTCGATGGTCGAATCTATGGCTAGAGCGATGAGGCCTGTGGCTGCCTTCTTCCAGTCGCTGTCCAGGGAAAGCTGTCTTTTGAGTGGACAGTCGGGGCGGAAGTTTTCAATGGATGTCCCTATAGAGGCCAGCATAGCGACGGCCTCAACAGGATAGGTGCCCATGGCTGATTCCGCAGAGAGCATGATGCAATCGGTGCCATCAAGGATGGCATTGGCCACATCGGTGGCCTCGGCCCGGGTCGGTCTGCGGTTGGTGGTCATGGATTCAAGCATCTGGGTGGCGGTAATTACCGGTTTGCCAGCCCTTTGGGCGTGGGCCATGATTGTTTTCTGGGTGATGGCCATGTCCTCAATGGGAATTTCAACTCCCAGATCGCCACGTGCGATCATCAGGCCGTCGGTAGCCTGTAAAATGGCATCAAGATGATTGAGGGCGGCAGAGCGTTCGATCTTGGCGATAATAAAAGGAGAATATCCCAATTGCCAGGCTGTCTCTCTGACATCTCTGAGATCGGCCTCGGTCGCGACAAAGGATTGGCTGATGGCGTCCACACCATGTCTGAGGGCAAATTCCAGACATTTTCGATCATGGGCGGTAAAGGCTGAGATTCCAAGATCAATGCCCGGGAGATTGAGTCCTTTGCGTGAGCGTAATTTGCCGCCAACCTGGACGATGCAGTTTACTTCCTGACCATGCACGGAATCAACAGCGAGCTGAATAAAGCCATCGTCGAGATAAAGGATGTCGCCTGCCTTGACTGCCTGCGGCAACTCCTGGTAGCTTACTGAGACTCGGCGTGCATCCCCTGTTATCTCCTCAGTGGTCAGGGTGTAAATGTCGCCTGCCTGAAGCAGAATGGGTTCGTCTGCAATAGTGCCGATACGCATCTTGGGGCCCGGAAGGTCTGCCATGATAGCGACGCGGCAGCCGCATTGCTGGGCAGCTTCTCGTATTTTAGCAATGGTCTTGCGATGGGAAGAGAATGCGCCGTGGGAAAAATTCAACCGGGCAATATTCATCCCAGCTTTAATCATTTGGATTAAGGTTGGCACATTGTCAGAGGTGGGCCCTATTGTGGCGATGATTTTTGTTTTGTTTTTCGGAAGGTTCATTTTTCTACCTTTGAGATTTTTGTAAGATTCTTTGCAGAGAAAAAACGTGTAAAAGTGTTGACGAAGATCCAGTGAGTATGCTATAAGTGGCCACAAATATTCCTCGGTAGCTCAGCTGGTAGAGCAGGTGACTGTTAATCACCCTGTCGGCGGTTCGAATCCGTCCCGGGGAGCCAGCAATCTCAAGTCCAACTCTTGAATTGGACTTTCTTTTTTTTGTGTCGGGGCGTAGCGCAGTCTGGTTAGCGCGCCTGCCTTGGGAGCAGGAGGCCGCAGGTTCGAATCCTGCCGCCCCGACCATAAATCAAGGACTTAGCGCATTTTGGATTGTTGAAAATTGGCGACAATTAGCGACAATTAGCGACATGCTATCCAATATGTGTTAAGTTCTTTTTTTTTATTATCTTAATCGTCTGTTTAACATCATCTGTAAAACTCTTTAACATCAACGCCTGCACTCCCCATTATTTCCTTCAAAGACAAAATCCCGTATTTCTTTTAAGCATATGGTCAGCGATAAAATCAACGAACGATGTGATTTTTATTCAATCTGCTGAAAAATATGTCACTTCTTCGCTTAAAAGTATCTGAGTCTTATAGACTTCTCCAAGGGTACCATTACTACCTCTTCGTTGCAACTCCAGTGAAGATCAAAATGATTGCCAGTTAGTTTTAAAAATCACAGTTGGCCGGAATAAAAAAAAATATCTGATAGCATTTTGGGTGTCGATAATCTACACCCGTCAAAACTGGCATTGATTTTTATAGGACAATTTCTTGTATTATCTAAAATCTGCAACTGTTCACTATTTAGGGTGTGCGGACTAATCGTAGGATTTAGACATTATCTTTTTTGGATTATGTGATATTCTGACCTGCATGAAAACAGACTCCTCAATAAATGCCATTTTTGAAGTTGAACAAAAAACCAAGGTTGTATGTCCTCTCTTTACCTGCGGCGTTTCTGCCGGATTTCCATCACCAGCCGAAGACCATATTGATCGAAAGCTTGATTTGAATGAATTGTTGATTCAGCATCCGGTTGCCACGTTTTTTGTAAGGGTTGCTGGCGAGTCAATGAAAGATGCCGGGATAAATCATGGAGATATACTGGTTGTTGATAGATCCCTTGAAGCTGTGAGTGGCAAAATTGTCATCGCTATCGTTAATGGCGAACTGACAGTAAAAAAAATCATACAAGATAGCGCATCCTGCCAGTTAGTTGCAGCAAACCCTGACTATCCTCCTGTTGAAATCACCGAAGATACTGATTTCAGTGTTTGGGGAGTGGTCACCAGTGTTATTCATCAATTCTAATCGGCGTGTTCGATGAAGAAAGTATTCGCCCTTGTTGATTGCAATATTCCACATTATCTTCACAGCCGCGGCATTGGCGTGATTAACAGTGAATTCTGATACAATCAAAAAATATGAAAATAAAAATATCTGTATTTATTGTATTTTTAATTCTTTTAGCTCCCTTGAGAGTCTTTGCATTCGTGTTTGATCAATGGGAATCAGGGATGGATATAAATACAATTTATTCTATAGCTAAAAAGAATGATATTCCATTGCACAAAGAAGGACTGATCTCGATTAATAAAAGATATAATTCGCTTATGTGTGAAAAATATAGAGATACTGCAACTGTTTATTATTACCCTGCGAATTTATTGGGAGAATTTGCGAAAGTTAATTTATTGCTCACACCGATAGGTAAAAAAGTATATCAAGTTTCCATTGTATGGAATAAACGCCAGCAGGGGAAAAAGTCAGAATTTACAAATGATGTAAAAAAGACAATAGAACAAAAATATGGGGCGGCAAAAAAGTTAAATGGAAACATTTTTGTCGATGAATTTGTGTGGAGTGTAAACGATGGAACACAAATATCCATAAAAAGTTCTCATGGAGATCTGAGTTTAATTTATGAAGATAAAATCATGAAAGACATGCTTGATAAAGAACAAGCGTCTATAGCTAACCAAAAAAAAGTAAAAGCTCATTTTACAGATGAGAGTAAATTTTGATATTCGTTGCGGATAAACAGGGGAATAGGGGGCCACTCCCGAATGGCGATAGTTTAAGCGTTTTTTTAAACCGCAGGGAGTAAACTTGGGACTGTCCCGAATGGCACTAGTTTAAGCGTTTCCAGCACGATATGTGCTCCGATGTGGAATCTCTTTCATTTCATGCCTTGGCGAGGTTAGCCGTTGGTAATTTTTGGGTCGTCGCTTTAGGCATCGAGGTTCTTGTCTCCCTGGACGTTGTCTGATTGGTGTGTTGGTCATTGCGTCATATAAATCACTGATCAGCCTGAAATGCTCTGCTCTACTGATCTTCGTCTGATTTAAATGAGGTTCCCAGTTACGAAGGGCCTGCACACTGCCCTTAAAACTCACCACTCGAACCGCAATATCCGCTTCTTCCGCCGCTTCGTACATCAATCGTCGGACACAGTTGTAGGCGATAATATACATCAAGATTTCTTTGCGGATCATCTCTGGTGTTTGGCAGCGTAGGATATCCAGGCCCATAGTCGTCTTGATGTCGCGAAAGAATAACTCGACATCCCACCGCTTGAAGTAAAGTTCAGCAATTTGCTCAGCAGGATATAGCTTGGCATCAAGCAGGGTGGTAACGATGTAAAACCCTTGTGTCCTAAATCCAGAATGTGGCACCGTGACCTTGATCTGTCGCAAAACCAGCTCTTCCGGAAGTTCCTCCCATGCGTCTTTCGAATACGACAGAATGGCGTTATAGACGGGGCGTTCCCATTTTATCAGCAGATCGTTGCCTCCGAGCTTTTTGAGGCTGCCTGCTGCAGTGACCGGCGTTCTTCTGGCAAGGGTAATAACGCTGTCAACGCCTTGTTTTGCCAAGTTTGCGATGTCGAAATAACTACAGAACCCTTTGTCTCCAAGAAAGATGTCTCCCTGCTTAAACATCTTCCACTGCTTGCGGAACAGCGGGAGCTCGCTACTCTTTTTATTACCGATGGCGTAGCTGAGTAAGGCCCCACTTTCCAGAGAAAAACAAGCGCAGATACGAGCCGTTGGGAACCCGCACCCCGGCTTCTGAGAGGCCGACTGCGGCCAAGCTTCCTGATTATCAGGGGTATCCGGCATGCTGACTCCTGTCCCGTCAACAACAATGACCCGCCGGTTATTCAGCAATCCGGCCACCGGCATTTTATCAAGCCGATCTGCCGTGTGTTCAAAAATCTCAACGAGCATCTGTTCATCCAACTTCTTACGAGCCGTGCAATACGAAGCGGTCGAAGACGAAGGAACCTTGCCTCCTTTGATAGAGACATAGGACTGAAGCTTACGAATCACTTCCTTGCAGCCTCCGTCCGCATCCACCACCTGACTGAAAAAGGCCCAAAAGATATTCTCTTTGGAGAAAATCCTTCGGCGACTCATGACCCCGTCCCGCTCCGGCTTGAGAAGTGTGCGGGGGATAAACTTTTCAAAGACCTCGCCGATCTGCTTGAAAGATTTTTGCTTCAACAGAGCTATCTTTTCGGCAAGTTTCTGCTGGGCCGAACGGGGTTTTTGACGCAGGGTCCGTAGATGCAATCCTGGAAGGAATGGCATTGTCTTTTTTGTATTTTGCATTGGTAAATATACCAATTTTAGCCAATGTTTTCAGCTTGTTTCTCATACAAAAAACCCTTAAACTAGTGCCATTCGGGACAGTCCCGGTTTTGCTGGCCTCCGCCCTTAAACTAGCGCCATTTGGGGCTGTCCCTCCTTTCACTCCTTCCCCTGTTCAATTTTCTCTTTAAAATTACTTACGGCGCATGCAAAACCGGGTTGTCATGGGCAACGGCAGCGCCGCCCCCAAACCTGACGCCTTCATACACCCACCATGCGCGGATATCTGTCATCCCGTCCTCTTTGCAAATCGCCCGCAGGGTCTGGTCGGCGGTTTCTCTGTACACAGGGTCAAGGCCATGCTCGCGTATGAGCTGATAGAGCGCATCGTGGACCAAGGAACCCCGCATGAAGTTCCGGGTGTCAATGGTCGGGCCCGATGGCCCATCCCAGGCATACCCTTTTTTAATCCTGAGCAGACCGTCTGACCGCAAGCAGATAAAATCCGAGTAGATATCTCTGTCCAGAGTGATCGGGATGACCACCAGATAGTCCCGGTCGAGCTGATATTTGTATCCTTCCTTGTAGGCAATCCCTGTCTTTTCAGCGTCAAAGCGGTCAAACTTAACCGACCATTTCTCCCAGTCGGCATCATTGACATCCAAGGTAGGCATAGCGATCATGGCCCTATCCTTCTTTCAGGGAACGATGATGGCCGATGTCGGCGACAAAGGTCATACTGGCGGCCCAATAGGGCGGCTTACCTCTCACCATGCCCTGCAGGGCATAGTAATGGGTGGCTCCGTGCAGGGTATCGCCTGCCAGCCACTCCGTCTGGGCGGCCTGGAAGTTTTCCATGGCATGGAGGAACGCCGCCATATCTTTTATCCAGACAGCCGGGTCTTTCAGGCCGTTGTTGAAACAGGAGAACTGCTTGCGGGCCTTGACGACATCCTCCACCGCCCAGCCTTTGGCCTTGGCCCTATTCAGGATCACCTTGACCACAGCCCGCTGGCCGATGTCGCTTTCGCCCCTGGCCTCGTGATAGACGGTAAGGGCAAGCCAAAACAGGATCTTGACCATAAGAACACCCCGTGGAATTGGTTAAATATCAATCGTTGGTGTGTTCTTTATATACGGACTGCAGGGGAGGGTATATGTGATGGGGTTCAGGAGATGGGAACGGAGGGGAGATACCTCTATCAGCAAATTCTGCCCCAGAATTTGCGTTATGGGAGAAAATCAACTACAAGAAAAAGATGTGTGATAATGGGGCGGAATTCAATTCTGCCCCATTATTTATTGACAACAAAGATGATGGGCGCAAAAGAACCAGGGTAGAATCGGGGACGGGTAGAATCAGAGGCAAACTATATTTTATGCATAGACAAACGTGGTCTGATCCCGATTGCACCGCTGGACGCCAAACAGCTGGCGAAAGTGAAAATAGCGTTAGCCTCAAGAATATAAGGAGTATTGCTAGTGCATGACTATTCAATAGACAATCATCCAAAAGAAAAAATTCTCTTTGTCCTAGCATTCTTGGCCATTGCTTTAGCCCCTATTCTTAATTCCATAGTCCAAAATGTTTTGAAAACAATTGGTGCGAGTGCTGGGTGGAGTTCTGCTCCAATTACAGCCATCCCGGTGTTTGGCTTGTTTGGTTTGTTGTACTGGATTTTTAATAAATACCTTTGGCGAATTTCTATGTTTAGGAAATTCCTTCTAGTCCCTGATTTAAATGGCAAATGGACAGTTGAGGGCTCTACAACGCTGAAGAATGGAAAAGAAGTTGAATATGCTTGGGGCGGCGTATTTACTGTCACTCAATCTTGGTCAAAAATATTGATTTATCTGCAAGCAAGTCAATCAGCATCAAAAAGTGTATCAGCTAGTATACATTTAGAAGACAGCGTCGGGCATAGACTCTTGTATCAATACGAAAATGAGCCAAGTGCTGATCAGTTAGAACTAAAAAAGCATTCTGGTTCCGCTGAACTTTTATTTGACATAGAAGGCCTAACAGCTAAAGGACATTATTATACCGATCAGCATCGAAATACTGTTGGAACTATGAAATTAAGGAAAAGCGAAAATGATAATTAACCGCCTAGATCGTTTGTCAGCACGCCGTACAGATTCAACTATAATTACAGCTAAACTTCTCAACGAAGCATACAAGGGATTAAGTCAGAGTGAGTCTGTACGATATATTATCGGAGCAATGCAATCGATTGATCCTGAATACACAAAAAACACTTATGCCCAGGGTGAGCGTGTATGCAATCAACTACGTAATCGCTTAACCACTACTTGTGGATATGAATACCAAGGCTCAGTCACAAATGATACTCATATCAAGGCGAAAAGTGACATCGATGTTCTTTTGTTAATTGATAAATTTATTGGTCTAGAAAAACCCCAAGAGCCAAAGAACTCTTATAAAGGTGACCCAATTCAAGATCTTGTTGACCTCCGTGCAGAAGCAATTACAAAGCTTAAAGCTGCATTCCCCGAGGCAACTGTCGACTCTAGTGGTAGCAAATCAATAGCAGTTGAAGGAGGCTCATTGCGGCGCAAAGTCGATGTTGTGCCATCTAATTGGTACAATACGAACCGATATACTACAACAGGGGATAAAATCTATAGAGGTGTTCAGATTCTTGATGCAAGTAAACGAGTTAGATTGAAAAACACTCCTTTTCTGCATAACGCATGGATTGGACATAAGGACAAAATCACAAATGGAGGTCTGAGAAAAGCGGCACGCCTCTTAAAATCATTAAAGTACGACTCAGAGTCAATTGATCTCTCAAGTTATGATCTGGTTTCTCTTGCATTCAATATTCCAGACAATGAATTGAATGTGCCACATGGTATGGAATTAACAATTCTTAATTCATGTCACAATTTTTGTTCGGAGTTGCAACAAAATCGTCTCAAAAGGGAGTCTTTGGAGGTGCCGGATAAACACCGAAAAATATTCACAGAGGGTCATGCGACACTAAACGGTTTGAATCAACTTGTAGCTGAATTGGAAAGTCTGGTTAAGGATGTGCTCACTGAAAACCAACGTTCATTCAAGAAACTTGCTGAGGCAAGAGTTGAATATTAATAAAACGAAGGGTAACCAAAAAATCAGCGTACGGCAAGAACACATGCGGCGTTGAGACGTCAATTTTTTTGGCACCGCCGCTGATTCAGGTCGTTAACCCCAAAAAAACGTGTATTCCATAGTGGGCATGATTACTCAAAAAATGAAATGAAAGTGACGCCTGAAATAATTGCCAAAATCATCAACTCCTTTGGACTCGGAGTTGATATTGTCGGAGCCTGTCTTGTCGCCTGGGATGTTTTTGTTCAAAACAAGTACAATAAATACAATGCCCAGATGTTTGACGACATTGGTTCCCAGCCTAAAATTAACCCAGAATATGAAAGAGCAGAAAATATCAAATACCAAAAAATGAAAATTGGACTTGTAATGATGGCCTTTGGGTTTTTGTTTCAACTATTTTCAAACTGGACGTGCCTATTCTTTTAATAAAAGTACTATGCAAAAGAGCGAAAAACTCAGGGACAGAAAAACTCAGGGCCAGGTCTTGCAATCACACAAAAAATAAACAACCTAGCGATAATTGTTTTATTGCAAGACTTGCCCCCCACATGTGACACACACCAAAACCAGCGATTCTCGCGGCTTATCCGGCGTCGTTATAAGACTTAGATAAAATCATGAGAAAGAAATCAAAAATAACTGACAATCCAAGTGCTAAAGATATTCTTGATAAAATCAATGTTTTTGATGGCTTCGAATCTCTATATAGGGCTATACCTTTTTCAAAGAAAATATTTCCGAAGCTGGACAAGGTCTTTTCTGATTTTTCAAAGCTTAAGGAACAAGCATCAATGCTTTTAATTCCAGACCAATTTAACCATTTGTTCTCCCAACATGGATGGATAGCTTATGAAAGTATGAAATTGGATGTCATGAAGAAGGCAATTGATCTATGCGAAACTGAAGGCTTGTCGAAAGCTGAAGAATATCTAGCGACATCATACGACGAAGAAACTTTAAAGTGGGGAATATTGAGATTCAATGGGAATCGTGATTTTAGGCGTAGAATTAGACTAATCGAGCTTGCCAAAGAAGATTATTTATCAGGTAGATATCATGGATGCATACCACTTCTGTTGAGCTTGCTTGACGGGCTTGTAAATGATGTCTCAAAACATGTTGGGTTTTTCGCAGAAAATATTGATCTAATTGCCTGGGATTGTATTGCTGCGCATGAAACAGGCCTACAAACACTTGCTTCCATACTCACTAAAGGAAGAAACAAAACAAATGAAGAAGCAATCTCCATTCCATTTAGAAACGGAATATTACACGGCCGTGAACTTGCATTCGATAATAAAATAGTGGCCGCGAAATGTTGGGCAGCAGTATTTGCCGCAAGAGACTGGGCGGGAGCACTTGATGAAGGGAAGAAAGACCCTAAACCCCAAGAAGAGGTCAGTTGGCGAAAACTGTTTTCTCAAATGGCTGAAACAAGCCGTATGAAAAAGGCTATTGATGAATGGCGTCCAAGAACTACTGGTGAATCTTCCCATCTTCCTTTTTCTGGTGATTGTAGTAAGTTACCTTTAAATAGCCCAGAAAGGAGTGTTGGTGAATTTGTTGAGCATTGGTGTAAAAAGAGGTTTGGCCTTGTTGCTGATGCGCTCTTGTACTTTACAGACACCTCGAAAGGTAAAAAAGCCGGATTAGCAAAACAAGACTTTGGGCGACATGTACCTATTTCATTCAAAATATTAAATGTTGAAGATCAAGCCGCCTCAGTTTCACATGTAGTAGTTAAGCTTTATTTTGAAATCGAGAACGAAACTGTCTCGAAGGAAGTTTCCGTACGCGCTATATATCAAGATAAAGAAAACAACCCTTCTGTTCGCACCCTGCCGGGTGGTTATTGGAAAATAGTGCAAAATTCATTTTCTGAAATCATATATTCAAGCAACTTATAACATAGCACTGCTGTCGGACAAATTTGCCGCAGATTGTGGCGTCGAGCCTGTAGAAAAACACAAATTATTATAATTTTACCTGGGGAGAGTTATTGGGGAAGGTCATCCTCAGGAAGAACCATAGGGGATAAAAAGAAGGAGTGAAACGAGAGGGGGGCTGTAAAAGAAGGTGGAGGAAGGAGAGAGTTTAATTTTACTCTAACCCTTTTTATTCTCTAAGCAGGGGCAAATGCTATTACAACTGTTCCTAAAAAAATGGCATAACGAATAAGGATAGATTGTGAGCGCGCAGCGATCCACAATCTTATCCAAGGTTGAACAAGCCCGGGGTAATAACAAGGAAATATCTTTTTCAAAGGATTCTACCAGAAGTGCAATCGAATGGTATGCACTTTTCTCAG
>JAUSAB010000030.1 GCA_030653035.1 Desulfocapsaceae bacterium
ACGTATCTTGGCTATTGTCTCCACTATCAACATCCTCCATTACCTCCGTGATTACATGGTCACGAAGGGGATAACATAGTGGGGTCAATTTTCGACGCTGTTTCTTGCTATAGAGGGGTCATTATTCCACGCTGATCAACAACCGCCCATCACCTGCGCTCCCCGAAAAACGTTAGACGGCTTCTTGTTGTCCTCGAACGGGCCTTACAACGGTCAGAAAAACCTGAGCCATTGAAGAGCCTCCAGAATGAAATGGGGACTTGCGTGAAAAAATCCGCACCAACTACCGGGAAAATCTCTAGAGACGATGTGTTTCATCCAGAATTTCGGGATAATCTTCACGCCAAAGGGAAAGTAGGAACACTCCCCATATTTCCCTTGACTCCCCCCATCCCTACAAGATGGGAAATTCAACTTTAAGCAAGGAGGGTTTTTGAATTGATTTCCGCTGCGGCATTGTCAAATGTAATGGTTGTTCCGCAGCCATGAGCAATGTTAATTTGGGCAATCAGAAAATCGGCAAAATCAGCCTTACCTTTTTGGGCAAGTTTGAGGGCTTTCCATACTACTTGCGGCTCCTGTATCCGAAGTTGCGCAGTTCGTAAAAGTTGTTCAACGACCCGTAATGCTTGAGACATCTCAGTCTTATAACAACGCTTGAGTACCCAGACCAATTCGCATAGCACAATATGGTTAATGAATCCTGGCAATGCGAATGAACATTTTTCTTCGATGAATTGAGTGGCAAGAGAAGATTGCGCCAAATCGTCCTGGGTGATGTAACGTACCAGGATATTGGTATCAAGACCGATCATAATTTACCGCCTTCCATGATAATTGCATGGTTCATCTCTTCGATGGAGACCGGCTTGTCAAGTTTGGCGATCATGCCTTTCAGGTTTGTCACATTCTGGGTCACTGGCCAGATAGTGACCACACCTTTATCGTCTTCCATAAATTCTATTTTGTCTCCTATTTCAAGATGGTGCCGAGTCCGAATCGTTTTAGGGATAGTGATTTGCCCTTTGCTTGATAGTGTTGACATTGTTGTCATGATTTCCTCCTCATATTTCTTTATTCCTTACGTTTCTTTTTATTCTTTACTTTACAGTAAGGGGATTGGAGAAGCAAGACTGTCATCAGAGAAAAAGAGTGGGAAAAGAGTGTGGACGTTCTTGATATTTTCAGTTTACAAAAGAACTAAAGAAACAAGCACCACTCCGGCCAATCCCCAGAAATGGGATCTTCCGCGATGGCAAGTTGAACAGAAGATTTGATTTTGCCCATCACCTTCTTTCCTCGGGGAAAAAGGTGATACCAAATTTATTTTTATGGATGTCAAAACTGATATAGTACATAGTATTCATAAAAGACCTCCTTGTGGCTAATGATTCTGTGCGGCTTTATGTCGTCACAGCTTGCTCCTAAGCTATTTATACCACAAGGGAGGTCTCTTAGTGTCTCGTTGCCTCTGCTTATACATTCAAACAGAGTAAAATTAACAGAGAGTCATGCTATGGGTATAATATTTACTCTCCCCCCAATTAACTAACACCTGAGCTTTTTGCAGGGAAGAAGAAGCAAGCATGGTCCGTCATGACAGAAGAAATAAAATGCTATCACTTAATGATTGCATTTTTCCTGGCATCCTGATATCATTTAACCATGAACAAATCGCTCCGTAATATATTGCTTGCAATTTTTACGCTACCGGTTACGGCAACACTGGAATGGCGGAAGGTCGAATCATTATTTGTCGCGCTTGGCGCAAGAACTATTGAAGGCAATGGTTCAAGGGTAAGATTCGAGCTGAATGGCATTGTCGGCACATTTCACCGACCTCATCCGGCAAAGGAGGCCAAGCCCTACCAAGTTAAAGATGCCAGATTATTTTTAGAAAATGCAGGAGTAAAACCATGAGTACCATGACATTCAAAGAATATGCTGCCAGAATTGAATACAGTGATGAAGATGGATGCTTTGTCGGGCATATTGCCGGTATTAAAGATATTATCGGCTTTCATGCCGAAACTGTCAAAGAGCTTCGAGCCGCATTTGAAGAGGCCGTTGACGATTATATCACCACATGTGCGGAGCTTGGGCGTGCCCCTCAAAAACCTTATTCAGGCAAGCTCATGCTGCGCGTGCCACCTGAAGTTCATGCCCGGGCCGCCATGATGGCGCAAGCTCATGGCGTAAGTATCAATCAGTGGGCAAGTGATGTTCTGGCCCATGCATCTTGACTGGCTCACACCTAAAAGGAGACTGTGCACAGAAAACAGGGTCTACCAAGGCATTTGGGGTCAGAGTAAAATTATCCACCCCTTTTTTCTGTATCGGTGAAATCATGGACACTCCCCCTATCCTTCCTTGAACAGAACGCATACAAATAGCCATACTTTTATATGGAAAATGACGATACAATGTGTAAGTTGATCATATAAAGAAAATACGGTTTGAGTGGGACGCAACAAAAGACTCTGAAAATCAAAGCAAACATGCCATATCATTTTCTCTGGCGCAATATGCCTTCGCTGACCCCGACCGTGTCATTGGCGAAGATCTCATTCGCAGTGAAACTGAAAAACGTTATTTCTTTTTTGGGTTAGTTGAAGGTGGCGTACTCACCGTCCGGTTTACTTATCGCAGCAGTGTAATTCGCGTTTTTGGCGCCGGCTATTGGTGAAAGGGTAAGGCAAATTTATGAGCGCAAGAATCAAGTACACCAATGAACCAATTGAGGCTAAAATTATTCAATATTTTACTCAGTATCAACGAATGATCCGCAAGCTTATTGACAGTTATGTGGATGTTTATGACAAACCTTAGAACCCACCTCCGTTCAAGCAGAACGAAGTTCGGAAATTCGGGACACTCGCCAAAGGAAAAGGAGTCAGGTCTTGAAACAAGAAAAAAATGAGATCAGACTCAAAGCATCCTTAATACACTTGGTTCCCGCCTTCTTGACAACACATGGCATTTGCCGTAATCTTTTTTTAAAGATTAATCTGTTTTTTTGATTGCTATATTCACCATCAGTTTCGGTGCACGTCAATTCCCTGCCATAACATAAAATCGGACCCGCATTGCTTCCCCCTCCGTATTCAACCTTGTGCGCGTGGATTATGGTACAGTGGTGTGACCAAGTGGGGTCGATATCGCCCCGGAAACACTTTACGACGATTCGGTTTCCCTTGACGATTGGTCAGAATAAAAAAAAGTAAAAAAAGACTTTTGTCACCATTACCCATGATAATCTTCCAGACTGTTTCCAAGAGTTATTCCAAAGAAATTGGCGCCCCGTCCCATACAGCCCTTGCCAATCTCTCCTTTACCGTTCACAAAGGCGAGACTCTCGGCCTCATCGGTGCCAACGGCGCGGGAAAATCCACCAGCATTCGTCTGCTCATGGACTTTATCCGGCCGGATACAGGAACCATCCAGCTTTTCAATAGTTCCCCCCGCACCCCCCAGCTCCGCCAACAGATCGGCTACCTGCCGGAGGTAGCCAATTTCCCGGCCAACCTCACCGTACTCGACTTGCTCGGCTTTACCGGGACCACCTGTGCAGTGCCCAAGGATATTCTACAACAACGCGCCCATGAGCTGCTGACCCTGCTCGACCTGTGGCAGGTGCGCCGCCGCCCTCTGCGCTCCTACTCCAAAGGCATGCAGCAACGCGCCAACTTCGCCATCGCCCTGATCAATGATCCCGAACTGCTGATCCTGGATGAACCGATGAGTGGCCTTGACCCCATGGGCCGCAAAAAAATCATTGACCTGATCGGCCAGTTGAAGGAGGCCGGCAAGACCATCCTCTTCTGTTCCCATATCCTGGAAGATGTCGACCGACTGGTGGATAGCGTCCTTCTTCTCCATAAAGGGAAAAAACTCTTCCATGGCCCGCCGGACGTACTGGCCGCCGATGAGAATCAAGCGTCCATGGCCGAGGCCTTTGTCAGCCGGGTCAAAAGGGAGGAAGCGCATGTTTAACCCCTTACGCTCAATGCGCCGCATCAGTGCCCTGGCCCGCCTCATCATCCTCGATGGCCTGCGCCGTCATGCCCTGATCGGGCTTATCCTCTTTGCCTTGGCCGGAACGACCGGCGGCCTGCTCTTTTTTGATTTTATCCCTCGGGATATTGGCCGGGCCGCCAATGATTTTCTCTTTTCTATCACTTGGCTGACCGGTTTCATCTTTCTGCTGTTTCATTGTGTCCAGGTCATGGCCTGGGACAATGAGCGCGGTGCGCTGCATACCTTTCTCGCCCGCCCCATATCGCGCACCGAATACGCCCTGGCGCTTTATGCCGGGCTGGCCGTCCTGCTGCTGGCGCTGAACATCATCCTCGGCGGCTTGGGCTGGGGGGTGCTGAAGCTCATCAAAGGTTCAGTGGGAGCCTCCTACTTTCAGAACTTGTCATTTCCCTTCTTTCTCCTGGCCGGCACTGGGCTGTACTGGATACAACTGATGATCCTCGCCGTAATCCTCCTGTTTTCAAGCGCTGTACGGGGCAGCTTTCCCGTCCTCCTCCTCACCCTCTGCTATTATTTTATCTGTTCCGGTCTGCCCGTGGTCAGGGAATCGCTCAAACAGAAAATTACTGCTGACTCCAATCACTCTCTTGACGCCCTGCTCAAATGGCTCACCGCCATCTTCCCTGATTTTTCCTGGCTGGACTTCAAGACCTTGGCCGCCTCCAGCGATCTGGCTCCGGTTGCCTCGCAGTTGGCGTTTCCTTTCGCCCTGGCGACACTCTACATCGTCATTGTCCTGTGGCTGGCCTGTGCCATCTATGAACGGCGAGACCTGCAATAATGATCACAATCGCCCGCACCATCTTCCTTGCCGGACTCATCCTGCTCTATGGGGTTATCTTTACCGTTCAGGAACAAACAGCCCAAGACCATGAGAGCTCACTCGAAATTGCCCTGCCGGTCAACTTCCACAAGATCACTGCCGGCTATATCAAGCAACTGGCGGCGGAGATGCTCTTTATCAAGACCAGCGTTTTTCTCGGCGGCGTCCGCCCCGGTACCCCGCCAACAAGCTACGGCGACGCCCTTGGCAACAATTTTGAAGTGATGACCAAGCTCTACCCCCGCTTTATCGACCCCTATTATTTCTGTCAGGCCTTTCTTCCGCCCATTTCACCAGAGGCAGCCGCCAAGGCCAGCACTATTTTTAAAACCGGAATAACGGCCTATCCCGATGATCTTGTCCTCCGTTTTTTTCATGGTACCAACTTTTTTCTATCAATGAACGAACCACTTAAAGGCGCTGAGGCCTTTACCGAGGCAGCTAAGCTCCCCAAGGCCCCACCCCTGTTTGCCCATCTGGCCGCCCTGCTCTCAGCCAAGGGCGGCAATATCACCGCCGGACTGATATCACTGCAGACCATGCTGGCAGCGGAAAAAGATGAAGTCGTTCGCACCCGTTACCAACAGGAAATTGTCATTTTCGAGCAGGCACTCAACGTACAGACCGCCCTGAATGCCTATACCAGCAAATATGGCAATGCCCCCAAGACCCTGGAGCAGCTCGTCCCAGAGTTTCTTCCGCAACTACCGGAAACAAACGATTTCTTCGTCCTCATTTACGACCCGCCCACCCTCCGCCTCCAACGACCTGACAAAAAGAAAAAAAACGAAACCGGCGTGCCCTGGAAATAAAAAGCCTGTTGGCTATAAAAATGTGGTCCCAGGATATCCTTCATTGCCGGGAAAACAACGTGCAGAAAGCTGTTGAGACAATCTGCAAACCGAATGTCGAGTTGCTGGTCAAGAAATTGTTCAAGGCGGCGGCGTAACCACTCACGATCATTGAGACAGACCTGAATATGGTACGGAAACCATGTTTGCAGCCGGATGTTCATGAAGACAAGCTCAGGGTCATCAAAGTAATAATACAGGTGGTTGCATCGGGTCTGATAATTCTGTAACTGCGGATACCCTATTGTTGAACAATATCGGGCACGATAGGATGAACCCGCTTCCAGGCAGGACCATACACCGATCAGTCCACTGGTAAGATGTTCCTGCTGTTGCCGTTCATGAGCCAAGGTCTTTTTTCTCGTCCGCTAGGTTGGAATATGGATAACACCATGGCCACAGGTATCTTTTGCATACTGATCGGCATGTTCGATTATGCGCTTTGTCTGGGCCATCATCCACGATTTGTAATCTTTATTGAGAATGCCTTGAGCTTTGCAAAAATGCATCACGTTACCAGCTGACATCAAGGGAAGGATAAACCCTTTGAAGACAATACGATCGAACCCGCTGATTGTACTCTTGACCAGACCGGAAAACCTTTCTATAAGTTTCTTTATGAGCTGCTCCCTTTTGTATGGTTTGAAATTTGTCGATATTTTTCATTATACAAAAGGAGTGGCTCATATTGTATGGATTATTCGGTTGCGGGCTTTTTGCCCGCGTTAGTCTGTTTGTCAGGTACACATCAAAACGGCTGTTTTTCATCTCGATGATATGGGACGGCCGTCGGGCGCTCAGTTCCGGGGCGCCTTTGGGGCGTTTGACCACTACCCGGTTGCTGGCAATCGTCAGGGCGGTTTCCAGCAGGGCGGCGGCGTCCTGATCATCACCTACTAAGGAGCGGATGGTCCGCATCTCCTGTTTGTTGAGGGCGGCGGTGTGGCGATGAGGGTACATGGGGTCGAGGTAGATGGTGGCGGGTTGTTCGGGCAGACTGGCTATAATCTCGTGGGAGTTGCCGATGAAAAGCTGGAGCCGGCTCATGATATCCTTGGTGGCCGGATGGGACGCAGCCCTTTGCAGCCCGTCTGCCAGCAGTGCCCCGATCACCGGAGAGCGTTCGATCATGGTGACCTTGCAGCCAAGACTGGCCAGGATAAAGGCATCAATGCCAAGACCGGCGGTGGCATCGACTATAGTTGGCCGTACGCCAGCTTTCAGGCCTGTGGCCCGGGCCAGAGGTTGGTGGATACCGCCGCCATGGAGCCGGCGGTACCCTGTGTTGCCATGGACAAAGTCAGTGGTCAGGGTTGTCGTAAAGCGTCCTGTTTCTGGGCCTAAGGTTTGCAACTCCAAGCCTTTGACGGTGTAGACCAGCCGATACTGAGGGCTACAGGGCGAGGGCGCCTCCTGCAGTTGCGCGCCGCAGGAGGCGCCCCTGAGGTGCAGCTTTTCAGCCAGGGCCTGTGCCTTGAGCTGAAGCGCATCGTCATCTTCCGGGATACAGGTCACAGTCAGAGAAAGGGCGATCCCGGTTGGGCAAGAGTGGTCAGTCATAGGTAGCAGTGTGAAGATGAGATATTGATAATGAAACCGTTTTTTAACTTATACACCAATTGAAGCTATGGAACCTATAAAAAGTCACAAACCTGCGGTCGTGGCGATCATCCCGGCCCGCTATCTTTCTAATCGTTTTGAAGGAAAACCTCTGGCCCTGATTGCCGGGAAACCGATGATCCAGCATGTGGTCGAGCGGGCGCGGCAGGTCGCGCTCCTGAGTCGGGTGGTGGTTGCCACCGATGACACACGGATTGGCGAGTGTGTCGCCTCCTTTGGTGGTGAGTACGTGCTGACCAGGAGTGATCATGTCTCAGGGTCTGACCGCCTGGCTGAGGCCGCTGAGCTGCTGGATATATCCGAGCATGATGTGGTGGTCAATATCCAGGGGGATCAGCCACTCTTCGACCCGGAGGTGGTGGCCCAGGTGGCCCAGCCTTTGCTGGACGATCCGGCCCTGCCCATGGCGACGCTTATCTACAAGATTATCCGGCCGGAAGAGATCAACGATCCCAACCATGTCAAAACCGTCTTTGATCATAATCATAACGCCCTCTATTTCTCCCGCTCCCCGGTGCCGTTTCAGCGTAATCCCGAGGAAGGGGTATCGCCGACCTATTATAAACATCTGGGCTTTTACGCCTATCGCAAGGGATTTCTGCTGACCTTTGTTGCCCTGCCAGAAGGTGAGTGGGAGCGTTTTGAAAAACTGGAACAACTGCGGGCGCTGGAGTTTGGCTACCGGATCAGGGTGGTCCTGACCGAGCATGATTCCATCGAAGTGGATACCTCCGAAGATCTGCAAAGGGTGGAGGCGTATCTCAAAAAGTTGAAGGGCGTATGACCTTGATTGGAAGCAGTTTTTGTAAAAAGCCGAAAGGGCCTGATTGTTATCAAATCAGGCCCTTTCGGCTTTTTTTTTGTGCCCTTATGTCCGGGATGGCGAAAGATTGATCGTACAGATTCTTGTCAATCCGGTTCACTGCTGGGGCAGGTTACTATATCTCAATATCTTTCTTCAATTTTTCCATGATCTTGGGGCCAATTCCTTTTACCTCGCTCAGTTCTTCTTTGGTTTTAAAATTACCATGCTTGGTGCGGTAGTCAATAATGGCAGTGGCTTTTTTCGCACCAATACCGGGAAGGGCCTCCAATGCGGCCTGGTCGGCTTTATTGATATTAACGGCGGCAAAAGCGGCATTAACAAAAAAAAGTAGAGCAAAAACGAACAGTACTGTCTTTTTTAACATTTTTTTCTCCGTTTCTTTTTCTTTCCTCATTATAAGGAAAAGTGTATCCCTGCCCTGAAGATTTACATCACAATCAACAATAACAAGAATGCTTAATTCTGAAAATTGTAGTGGAGGAAAAAATCAAAGTAAAGGAGGAATAGGAAATAAATGCAAAATTGTGGTATTTTTTGATTTTTGGTGCGAGGCGATATCCTTCAGGCAATCAGTCACCCTCCCTGTAGAATTTCAGGGCTTACCAATAAGATGCTGCGCGAGCATTTCTCCGATAAAAGTTTGGGAGCCCCCCCTGTGTTAGGAAAGATGTCGCCTCTATTTTTTTAATTTGTGTGTTAATATAGGGGCAAGGGGATTAAACGGCTATTTGATATGGGTAAAATGACGGGCAGAAGAAATAAAAATAAATATTCAAGCAACATACAAAGACAACCAGAACTCCGTCCACGCAACGCGATCAGACTAGCCCGCCCGCTTCCTTGCGTCAGATTACTTGTCCCCTTGATTGCACGCCCCTCAAAAAAAACATCGACAAGCCCATATTTCACAGAGACTTACCTGTGGTTTTTAATACCTTCCCGGTCAAAAATGATCCTGTCTTGCCAGGCTCACCTACTACTCCAAAACACCCAGATAATTAAAGGTGGGAAGTTTTGCCACCCGGCCAACCCCGCTGAGCCTGTCGGTCAGGGCCAGCATATCCTGCTGGCTGGTGGGGAGATTGCAGAGATCAACAACCACATAATCAAGCCCTGCATCCCGTAATTCTCCGAGATACGGCAACAGCGAGAATGGCCGGCGAGGCACGGTTTTGACCAACCCGTCTTTCTTGTGCATGGTGAACGCTTCTCCCTTGGGGCTGAGCAGAACCCGATCATACTGAAAATGGCGGGCCGCAATCCTGGCGGTAAACAGGGCCGGAGCGCCATAGACGGTAAGCCCCTTGCGGATATGCTGATAATTGGCCCGGCTGCCTTTAATGATATCGGCAAGCAGACTCTGATCTGATTCGATGGACAGTTGGGCCGCCTCCGCCCCCAGATGAATAACTGCGGCCAGGGCCTGATTATTCATGAGACTCACGGTATAGTCACAAGACAGGTGGACCCTTTCCCCACGAAACATCCAGGCCTGACTGATGTGACCGATCTGAAAACTTTTAAAACCGGAACGCATGAGAAGGGTAAGCTGCTTCTGGACCTGGGCCACATCTGACTCAAACAGGACAGGCGGCAAACACCAGGTTATATTGCGGATTCCCTGCCCCATGTAGCGTTTGATCTGCCCAACCTGGCTGACAGTGGTTTTATCGAGCGGCACCAGAAAACGGTCCGGGGTAAAAGGCAACCGCTCCTGCAAGACCTTGAGGGAATCCGTCTTCAGCCACCATTCGAGCGGCAATTTCACCTTGACCGGACCGGTTTTCCGTGGCGTGGCCCGCGGCTTGCCCTCGCCCTTTCCTTTCTTGTCAACTGGTTGCAATTTCGCTTCTTTGTCGGCAGTAAAACAGACTTCATTGTGAATAGTCGTAATGCGTCTTCGCTGTGCTTCCTGGATCTTGCCAACAAGATCCTTCATCTCGCCGATCCCAGGGAGCCCGAATTCTCCATCCGTGACCTGTGGCCGGGTACGAACATCCACCTTGTACAGATCAACCATCCTCGCCCCAGCCGGGACAAGATCGGCAGGCAGGGCAATCTGCACCTTTTCCCCTGCCAGGGCCAGCTCGACAGAATCCTTGCCCTTGAGCATCTCCTGCAAGGTGAAACTGTGTCGCGCACCCGACGTCTCCAGATGCAGGCGCAACCGGTCTCCGGTCTCCAGTTCATCCTTTAAGGTCAGGGTTCCATAGCAACCATTTTTTTTCTGATTCACCGCATCCAACCGGCCAAGATGGAGACCAATATTGCCGGAATGATAAGGAGTGATCGCCTCGACAGGTTGCGGAGACAGAAAATAACCGGGGCCGACCTTGCGGCTCATGGCCTTCTCCGCAAGCTGCTGGGCCTTTCTCAGAACCAAAGGAAAGCTGCCGGCATCGGCATCCGCCGCCCTTTCGCCGTCCTTGGCTAGGGCGGCACGATGGCGTCCATGCCAGTCGATCACCATCCGGTAGGCCTGGACCACATGGGAGACATAATGGGCCGTGCGCAGCCGCCCTTCAATCTTCAGGGAGGCAACCCCTGCCTCAATAAGCTGGGGCACGGCCTCCAGCCCGCCCAGATCATTCATGGAAAACAGGTAGCCTCCCTTCCCGCCCTGGCCGCCGGATGGTTCTTTGCCGCCCTTCTTTCCACCTTTCAGTCCGCTTTTAATTCCACCTTTTGCCTCCCATGTGTACTGGCGCCGACACGGCTGGACGCAACGGCCACGCAGGCCGCTCTTGCCTCCCAAAAAAGAGGAAAAAAGACAGAGACCCGAATAGGAAAAGCACATGGCCCCATGGACAAAGACCTCGATCTCGGCCTCGGTCTTCTTACAGATGGCGTTGATCTCTTTTAAGGTCAATTCGCGGGCAAGCACCACCCGCTCAAAACCCATATCGGTAAAGGCACGCACAGCATCAGAATTATGGGCGGCCATAAGGGTGGAGGCATGGAGCGGAAGAGCGGGGAAATAATCCTGCACCAGCTTGATCACCCCCAGATCCTGAACAATGAGGGCGTCCGGCTTCAGTTCTTCGAGGATGGCCAGGGTTTCAATCACCTGGGGCAGATCCTGCTCCCTGACCAGACTGTTGGCAGCAAGGTAAAATTTCAACCCATGCCCCCGACAGTAGTGGATCATGGCAGCGATCTCATCCAGACGCAGATCACGGGCCAGGTTTCTGGCATTAAAACCAGGGGCGCCGACATACACGGCATCAGCACCGGCATCAACAGCAGCCCGAAAGGACTCCATATTGCCGGCAGGGGCGAGTAATTCCATATGACCTTCAATAGGATAAATTTATAAAGAGTTACTCAGGGGATGGCTAAGCGAAAAGGCCCAAAGACAAGGCGCGCTAAATCCTGAGGAATGAGGCGTACTTTTTGGTAGACCGCAGTGACGAAGGATGCAACGCAACGCAGTATTTGAAACTTTTCACGATGCCATCAACTATTCCTCTGGATCACTACTTGATCGTGGCCGCCATGTTCTTTGAGTAACACCTGAATACGCTCATGAGGGAGAACCGTGGTCTGCATCCCGGTATAATCAGCCTGAATGGGAAGCTCACGGCCGCTGCGGTCAACAAGCACCGCCAATTGAATAGAGTGCGGACGACCATAATCCATAATGGCATCCATGGCCGCCCTGATGGTACGGCCGGTGAACAGGACATCATCTACAAGGATAAGCCGGCTGCCTTCTACGGTAAAAGAGAGATCAGTGGTGCGGACCACTGGATTCTGCGAAATAATACTCCAGTCATCGCGGTACAGGGTGATATCCAGACTGCCAAAAGGAATATCCACCCCCTCCTGCTCCCGAATAATCTTTCTGATCCGCTCCGCCAGATCCACCCCGCAGGTATGGATCCCGACAATGGCCAGATCAGCTACCGAATGGTTGTGCTCCAGGATCTGCAAAGCAATCCGTTTCAAGGCCAGCTCCATTTCCTGGGCCGTAAGGATGATACGTGACTCATTGCTCATGACTGCACCCGCTCCCAGAAAAAATCTATCCCTCTGGCATTGACCCGGTTGAGGGCCTCAGGAAATGCCTCACACTCGGCGGCAAAGACCTTGGTCGCAATAGTCTCCGGAGTTTCATCATATTCCAGCTCAACGCTCTTCTGAACAATGATCGGCCCTTCATCATAAATATCACTGGCAAAATGGACGGTACAACCACTGATCAGACAGCCGCGCTGCCTGACCGCCCGATGCACCCGTGAACCATAAAAGCCATCACCTGAAAAAGCCGGGATTAGTGAGGGATGAATATTGATCACCGACCTGGCCAGGGCTGGCGGCGGTTCATAGAGTTTCAGGAATCCGGCCAGGCAGATAATATCAACGTCATAATCCTTCAAGACCGCATTAATCGCCTCATTGCCGGCGGCATGAAAGGCGGGATAGCCATATTTTTCGGCCTTACTCAACCCCTGTGCATCACGAACATTGGAAATAACCACCTGAATTTCCGCATCCAGCGTGCCCATGGTAATACGCTCATGAAAATTATCAAGCGTGCGGCCACTCCCCGACAGAAGAACTGCGATCTTCAACATTTCTCTCGCTCCTTAAGCAAAATACGGATTGGCCTCGACGTCAACCTTGTCCAGCCAGGCCGAAATTGTGGTATCGTATTTCGAGGTCAAGGCAAAGACCTTGGCCGCCAGCCGAAACCGGGTCTTCAGCGTCGTATTCCCTTGCTCTTTGATCTCTTTGAGAACCTGCGGATAATCCGCCGGATCAACGATCACAGTGACATCATGAAAATTCTTGGCTGCGGCCCGAAGCATGGTGGGCCCGCCAATATCTATATTTTCGATGGCATCAGCTAGCGTACAGTTGGGATCAGCAACCGTCTTTTCAAAGGCGTAGAGATTGACGGCAATCAGATCAATGGGTTTCAGGTCGTGCTCCACGCACTGCCGCTGGTGTTCCGCGTTGTCCCGCTGATTGAGGAGACCGCCGTGCACCTTGGGATGCAGGGTCTTGACCCGGCCATCAAGCATCTCCGGGAACCCGGTAAACTCGGACACATCCTTGACCGAAATTCCAGCCTCCCGAATTTTCTTGGCCGTGCCGCCGGTGGAAAGGAGTTCCACCCCAAGATCAGCCAGATCTTGGGCGAACCCCTCAATCCCTGATTTATCGGTCAAACTGATCAACGCTCGTGTTATTTTGTTCATAGCCAACTCCTTCTCACAATGATGTATTCAAAGATATTCAAGAATCTACGACACCTTACAAAGGTTCTTCATCCTTGCGGGTAAATTCCCTGATTTTCCGTCTATCCCTCTTATCAGGCCTTTTGGCAGGCATAGCCTGACCGGCTGTAAGCAAGGCCCGCATCCTGGCCGCTTCCTGACGCAACTGCACCGACTGTTCAGACTCTTCATACAAAAACCTGGCCTCGGACGCTGGACGCCGGTACGAGGAAAGGCCAAGGACGGTTATGGTGAACTCGACCACACCCCGTCTAATGCGCAAGATATTACCAAGCTGGACGATCCGTGAGGATCTGGCCCGGCTATCATTCACCTGCACCTTGCCGCCGTTGACCGCCTGGGCTGCCAGGGTTCGGGTCTTGAAAAATCTGGCCGCCCAAAGCCACTTGTCCAGCCGCACCTGCCTGTCTGATTCTGTCACTTCCCTCATTTCCACGCACAATTCATTGCAACCAATTGAACACCGGACAGCAACATTAAAAAAAAGAAGTTTACACCGAATGAGCGGGAAACGCATGAAAAAAGCACGAATCACTCCTTGACAATCCCTGAATTTCCACATTGTCGAACAGCTAAAAAAAGGGTAAACAGAATGATTTATCATCTACATACAATCAACATCAACCTCTTTTATCATTTTCACCGAATCAGGGATCTCCATGCTAGTAAAAGACCTTCTTTCCCGACACAAAACCACCTTCAGCTTTGAATTCTTTCCGCCCAGAGAAGACGCTGGGGCCGATCGTCTCATCACCACCATTGCCAACCTGATGCCGCTGGCGCCCTCCTATGTGAGTGTAACCTACGGCGCGGGCGGCACCACCCGACACCGCACCCATGATCTGGTCGTCAGGATCAAGAAAGAAACCAACATCCCAGTGGTTTCTCACCTCACCTGCGTCGGTTCAAGCAGACAGGAGATGCATGGGATTCTTGAAAAATACCGTGAGGCAGGAATTCTTAACATCCTGGCCCTGCGTGGTGATCCGCCGAAGGGCATGACTGATTTTGCGCAACCGGAAGACGGCTTCGACCATGCCGTTGATCTTGTGGCCTACATCAAGAAGCACTTTCCGGAGATGTGCGTCGGAGTGGCGGGATTTCCCGAAGGGCACCCAGCCACCCCCAATCGCCTGCTGGAGATCGACTATCTGAAGGCCAAGGTGGATGCCGGCGCCGACTTTATTGTTACCCAGCTCTTCTTTGATAACCGCGATTTTTACGACTATTGCGAACGCTGTGAATTGGCAGGCATCCAGGTGCCGAATATCGCCGGAATCATGCCGGTTACAACCAGAAACGGACTTATCCGCACCGCCGAGTTGGCAGGAGGCGCCCATATCCCTGCCCGTCTGCTCAAGGCAGTTTCCCGGGCCGAGAATGATGAGTATGTAGAAAAGGTAGGCATCCACTGGGCAACCGAGCAGATCCGCGATCTACTGGATCATGATGTCCGCGGGGTCCAGTTTTTCACCCTGAACTGTTCAACTGCAACCCAGGAGATCTATAAATCCCTGGGAGTCAGCAACTCCCGGCAGCTCAGAAATTAACTCGATGAGCTCCATCAATATCCAGACCGTTGGCATCAAGGATATCCAGCTGCCGGTACGTATTCGCGAAAAGAACGGCGGCCTGCAGAACACAGTGGCCACGGTCAGTATGCAAGCATGTATGCCAGGAAGCTATCGGGACAGCTGCGTCACGGTCTTCACGGAGGCCTTAAACAAATACATGGACGAGATGAGCGTGACCATCTTTTCCACCCTGCTGGAAGAGGTCAGAAGAGCGCTTCAGGCTGAATCCGCCAGCATTGTCATGTCCTTTCCCTATTTTATCGAAAAAAAGGCCCCGGTAACCGACACCCGCAGCCTCATGGAGTATAACTGCACATTTACCGGCAGCATAGCCGGCAGTGTCGGCAGTGAAGGGAAGGATGAAGATTTTATCCTTTCAGTGTTGGTACCGGTCACGACCCTTTGCCCCTGCTCCAAGGAGATCAGTGCTGCCGGGGCCCATAATCAGCGGGCTGAAGTCAGCCTTAATGTAAAATTCAAAAAATTTATCTGGGTGGAAGAACTGATTGACATGGTTGAGCAGTCGGCATCCTGTCCCGTCTATGCCCTGCTTAAACGGCCGGACGAGAAATATGTGACCGAACAGGCCTACAACAACCCCATGTTTGTCGAAGATGTGGTACGCAAGGTGGCCATAGCCGCCCTGGCACACCCGGACATCACTTGGTTTTCCGCAGGTGTAGAGAGCTTTGAATCCATCCACAAGCACAGCGCCTATGCCTATGTGGACAGTGAGGATATCCGCTAAGCAAAGACAGCAAGGAAAAGGGTGGGTAGAAGTCATGGCTCATCTTTCTCTCATCCTTTTTCCTCCAGGGCCCTGGCTACTTGGACGAGAAGCGTATTTCTGCCAAGGGGCTTCTGCCGCGCGGCAAAAAACCCTGCCATCTTAAGCTGATCACCATTAAGATTGGAGCTGTAACCAGAACAAATAATGATCGGCAGGTCCGGCCGAACCTCCAGCACCTTAACCGCCAGCTGATTACCGGTCATCCTCGGCATGGTCTGATCGGTAAGGACGGGAGACAGCGAAATAACTTCGGGAATAAGAGGTGAAAATGATAAAGGAATCTCAGGGTTGACCTACCCAATACCACATCACTGCCAGGGGAGATAACCGACGGAATATTTCAGGTGAGCTTGCGCAGGTCGAACATCAGGGTTAGCCCCTCCGTCTCCAGCGCCAGGGCACAAAGTCCCCGTAATCGGGTTCGCGCGGCGACCAGATCGGGCAGCGGATGGATAGATGCAAGTTCAAGTTTGCTTAATTCTACCGGCACGGCCACAGAAAACTCAACGTCTGATTCGGGTAGACGGATGGTCAGGATCTGGCGGTGTGAACAGGTATTGTTCAGCTCCGACAGCCCCAGTACAGAGTCAAGCGCCAGATAATTTCTGCCGTCTTCATCAGAGAGCGGCCGTAAGGCACGCACTTGACGCGCTTCCATGGCACAACGCTGTCCACCGGCGAAAAAAGTCACTACCTCCAGCGTAGTGCTGGAGGCTGACGACAGCACCTGGCCGGGATCGCCTGACGTCTTACTCATCCCAATCCTTGGCTGTAATCGGCGAAGATGCGATCCAGATCGAGCACTGTCACCGTTTTTTCCTTGAACCGCAATATACCGGAAACAATCGTGCGTAGATGCTCCGGCAAAGTGGTGGGCGGCTTGTGGATATTGCTTAGCGGAACATCAACCACATCGACCACCTCGTCGACACGTATACCGCTGCTCATACCAGCGCCGCGCCCGAGCAGGTAAGAGGCCGAAGCCATATCCGCAGATGCGGGCAGCTGCAATAATTCATGCAGGCTGATCACTGATTCGATATCGCCACGAACGTTGATGACGCCTTCCAGTGATGGCGGACAACCAGGCACGAAAAAAACATTGACCTGGGACAATATTTCTCTGATTTTGTCACCATGGAAGGCAAACCAGTCGCCTTGCAGCTCAAAGATAACCAGCTTTGTCATCGATTCAACCACATTGACAATTCCGCGATTGCTTTCGCGCCGCTGACTCAGGACCTGCTCGAGTGTAAGCTCTTGCTGATTCATCTGGCGTCCTCCGAAATCGACCTAATTATTATTGGCGACCACACAATTGCGGCCGGCATTTTTGGCTTGGTACAAAGCACGGTCAGCCGCTTCACGCAGGGACTTCATGTCCTTGAATTGCGGAAAGGCGGCAACACCCGCACTAAAGGCACAGGAAAACTCAACCTCACCCGCATGAAAACGTATCTTTGCAAAATCCTCACGCAACTGATCGATAATCCGGGTAGCTGCCTCCAACGTAATTTCCTGCAGGATCACAGCGAATTCCTCACCCCCATAGCGGCCGACGATGTCGGAGTTGCGTAACCGCTGTTGCAACACCCGCGCCAGTGCCCGCAAGACCTGATCACCCACAGGGTGACCATGGGTGTCGTTCACCGTCTTGAAATGGTCAACGTCAATCATGGCAAAACACAGGATCTCATTCTGGCGGCCCGCATGGGCAATGAGGTTCTCAAGCATCTGGGTGGTCGTGGAGTGGTTAAAAAGGCCAGTCAGGCTATCACGTGCCATCAGCGTGCGCAGCGCCCGCATACGTTCAGCACGAATGGCCACGGCGGCCACCAGATCCTCGGGTTGAATCGGCTTGGTGAGAAAGCCTTCGGCCCCTACCCGCATGGCGGAGAATTGCTTGCGTTTGTCGGTTTCACTCGACAGGAAGACGATGGGCAACCCGAAATAATCAGGCACCTGGCGCACCAGTTTAGCAAGGTCACGACCATTGCATCCGGGCATGTACATGTCCATCAGCACCAGATCTGGACGGAATTCCTCCAGAACGTCGAGCACACTCGCCGGGTTGTGAACCTGATAGGTGATCATGTGCGCTTCCTGCAAGATCAGGCTGTGATACGCGGCAATGACCGGTTCATCATCCACCACCAGCACGCGGCAAGGCTCAGGCTTCTTCTGGACGGTCAGTTCATCAATGGTCGTCACCAAATCCAGGGCGTTAACGGGCTTGTGAAAATAGGCCTCGCCACCGGCCTTGATGGCATTCAGCCGCGCCTTGAAATCGTCGCGCGCAGAGATGAATATGACCGGCACCGGATGATCCATTTGTCCCTCAATGGCAGCCAGGACATCCGTGCCGCTGACGCCGTTCGGAAAAATGATATCCATGATGACAAGCGACGGTCGCTGCTCCGCCATCGCCGTGTCCAATTCGGCGGGATCGGTGAAGGCAACCGTATGGTAACCGAAACATTGCAGTTGCGTAGCCAATTGTTCGACCTGCAGGGGATCGTCGTCGCAGATATA
Organism: Desulfocapsaceae bacterium; assembly: GCA_030653035.1. GTDB lineage: Bacteria > Desulfobacterota > Desulfobulbia > Desulfobulbales > Desulfocapsaceae > UBA2270. Next base: position 18,298 of record JAUSAB010000030.1, read on the forward strand.
GATCAGCCTGCCTCCGGTGCCCTCGCTGTCATCAACCGGTGCCAACTCAAAACGGGGGACATCGTGTTCCGTGGATGACGAGATACCATGCTGACGCAAGGTCTCAGTGCTCAGGACAATACGGGCCAAGACCTCGGCCAGTTCGTCCCAGAATTCTGTTGAAACATTGGCCGGCATTTCCAATAAACGCGCAGCCAGATGTTCCCCGCTCGCCGCAATGGCACCGAGTTCCTCAAAACCAAAGGAATTGCCGGTACCCTTGATACTGTGCAGGAAGCGATGCAGGTTTGCCGCCGTGACACTCTGATTCGGATCGGCGCGCAACGTGGCTAGTTGGTCCAAAGCCTCTTCCACCCGCCCGGGCATTTGCTCGATGAACTTCTCGCGCAGTTGAGCGATCTTGCTGCGTAAGGAGGGGCGTTGCTGGTTCATAGTCGGCACCAGGTTGTAATCTTCATGTTGTTAGCCTCGGGACATAACCTTGTCTATCAACTGGGGCAGGAGTTCTTCCAGGCTGAAGTCCTTAAACAGACAGGCGTCAAGTTTCGGTTCCTGTGCCCACAAGCCGTCCGGATCATCGCCGGTGAGCAGAATGAAAGGCAAGACAACTCCCTGGCTGCGTATCTCGCGGAACAAATCAATCCCGCTGATCAAGGGCATGTTCATATCGCTGATCACCAGGTCAAAGCGCCCCTCACCCGCCAGCATTTCCAGCGCTTCTATACCGTTTTCGGCCAGCTGACAGTCATGGCCCAGATCTTCGAGTACCGCCACAGTCATCTCCCTCGCAAAGGGATCGTCGTCTACCACCAAAACACGCATCTTATTTACCTCCACTCATTTTTCCGGCAGGTGGAACGTATGCAATTCGACAGCTCACAATTTTTTATCCAAGCAAGCTGCGCAGGGTATCCACCAGACTGTTCTGATCAAATTCACCTTTGACGATGTAGGCATCAGCGCCCACCTGAATGCCGCGTCGCTTGTCTTCTTCCTTCTCCCGCGAGGTAATAATGACGATGGGCGTGTCGCGGTATTTTTCCTCCTGACGCAGCATCGAGGTCAGGGTGAATCCGTCCATATTGGGCATCTCCACATCGGTGAGAATAGCGTCGAATGTTCCCGTACGCGCCTGCTGCAAGCCGTCAATACCGTCCTCGGCAAGGGTGACGTGATAGCCCCAGGCCTCGAGAACATCCTTCTCAATCTCCCGCGTATTGAGCGAGTCGTCCACTACCAGGATCTTGTATACAAATTCCTGTTCCCCGGCATGGTTCGCGGCCTCGGTACGCGACGCCTGACTACGCACCTTGCGCGCCAGCTCCAGCAATGCCGGTGCGTGCAGCACACTTACCAGTTCATTTTTACCGGTAATAACCATACCGGAAACCACGGTCAGCCGGCGCATATGCTCAGGCAGCGGCTTGATTACCATATCGAGCTCATCAAGCAAATCATCCACTGCCAGCGCCAGCTTTTCGTTGCGGACCCGCACAACCACCAGCAACATGCCACGATCGGATATCCCGGCCTGCGAACGGGTCGTTTTCACCAGACGCTCCGGAACATGCAGCAGGTCGGCCAAGGCCACGACCGGCACAAATTCGTTACGGATAATCACCGCCTTTCGTTCTACCACAGTAAGCATTTCTTCATGCGATACCCGGATCAATTCGGCCACATATTGGGCGATGACTCCAAAAGGCAAACCGTTGACCTCAACCAGCAGCACACGCATCACCGCCAGCGACAGCGGCAGACGCAGGGCAAAGGTCGTGCCCGTTCCCAAGCGGGTTTCCACCGTCACCTCGCCTTGCAGGTCATCGACGATACTCTGCCTGACCACATCCATGCCGACGCCCCGCCCGGAGATATCAGTGATGATGGTGCTGGTACTGAAACCGGGCTGGAAGATCAAATCAACCACCTCCTGATCGCTCATCCCGCTCGCCTGCTCCACGCTGATGAATCCCTTGCGCAAGGCCTTCTCACGCACGGCTTCAATCGGCACGCCTCCACCATCGTCGGCTACTTCGATCACCACCCACCCACCGTCCTGACGTGCCGAAAGGGTGACGCGTCCCTGCGAAGACTTGCCGGCAGCCACACGCTCAACAGGCGTTTCCAGGCCGTGGTCGATGGCATTACGCAACAGATGGACGATGGGGTCGCTGAGTTTGTCAATCATTTGCCGGTCGAGTTCGATCTCCGCCCCGCTCACCACACACGCCACCTCTTTGCCAACGGAGTGCGCAAGGTCGCGCACCACGCGTCCGGCCGAATCGAAAACCATGGACAACGGCAGCATACGCATGATTAACGCCTTGTCATGCAGTTCATCCATCAGCAATTCCTGGCTCTGCACATCATCACGCAGGGTCAGCCCAAAATGATGCAATCGCGCCCGATGCTGCACCCAGTGTTCCGGCGAACCATCGCGTTCGATCATCCGGAAATCGAGCAGTCGCTGACGGAGCGTGGCATGGCTGGAAACCACCTCGCCCATTAATTTGATCAACTCGTCGAGCTTGGCAAGACGCACCCGTACCGTATCGGCCGCATTCAACTTCGCCTGGGATGGGGGTGGCGGCGGGACCGCAAGCGATGAAGGGATGACTGAAGGGGAAGAAGCCGACTTGACAACAGCTGGCACCCCATCCTTTGCCGGGTCGATGCATGACAACGGAGCCTCTGCGACCGCCACCTCTCCTGTCGCCGCCTGCGCCAGGCTGGCACACAGTACCACGTCAACAGGCTGCAGAGTGGCGGGATCACCGCTTGTCGCCAAAGATTCCACCAGCAGGGCGATGGCGTCCACACTCCGGTACAACAAATTGCCAAGTTCCGGTCTATAGTTCAGACTGCCATCACGCATGGCGCCAAGAACATCTTCGAGCTTGTGGGCGGTTTCGGTGATGGCGGTAAGTTTGAGCATCCGCGACGACCCCTTGATGGTATGGGCCGAACGGAAAATGGCGTTAATATTTTCGCGATCGCTGCTATCACGGCTCAGTGTATCCAAACCTTCACCTAGCCGCTTCACATGTTCGCGGGCTTCTTCAACAAAGCGAGATATGAATTTTTTAATATCGAGTGCCATGCCGGGTTATTTCCGCCCTACCATACGTTGTTGGTCGCCTAATTTAGCGAGCTGATGTGCACACAGGAAACGCAATTCAGAATGCACCACTTCCAATGGCAGCACCCTGATACCGTTGTCCGGCACCGTCGATTGCGAAAGCAGCTGCAGGACTGCCCTATATTCGCGCCGGGCCTTGTCGGGCTCACCGCCGGCCCGATACAGTTCGGCCAGGTAATAACGCGCCAGCCAGCATTCGTGGCGGGCATAGACCGCCTGTTTGAACCAGCGCACAGCCTCACCAATAAGCTCACGCCACTTGGCAGCAAGGCCAAGCAGAACAAAGGCATCGATTGACCAGGGGTCGGTCTGCAGTGCTTGTCGAGCGCTGGTCTCCGCCAGTTCGAACTCCTTACGGTTGAGCTGGATATGCGCCTTCAGCAACAGCGCGGAGACATCTCCAGGATTACGTTCAAGCAGAACGACGATCATAGCCATCGCCTCATCGTAACGCTTTGCGCTGCACTGTTGTTGCACCTCATCAATGCTGAAACAAGGAGCGGGCGACGCCACTGTCGACTCCACACATTCCGGTATCGGTAAAGAAGAGACGACAGGTGTGCTGTAGCACTCGGTGGACACGTGTTCCTGTGCAGCCACTTTCGACACCACATGCCGGGAAAAATCAAAGGGCGATGCTGTTGCCGGAACAAAAGCAGGATGCTGTCCCTTGGAAAAATAGAAAAGCCCATCTTCCTCAACCAGAGGAAGCACGCCGAGATCATTGGCGATAGTTTCAGCAGTCCCAATCATCAGGTAGCCGTTGTCATTCAAGAGGGAGGCCAGATTCTGCTGAATGATGCGCCGCGTCGGCGTATCGAAATAAATCGAGACGTTACGAAAAAAAATGATATCGCAATCATACAACGCTGCGGGAAATTCGTCGGCGAACAGATTCATTTCGTGGAATTCAACCTGGTTGCGAATCTCGTCCTTGAGACGATAAACCCAGTCATCATGATCGAAGTAGCGTGCCTTGATGTCTTCCGCCACGCCACGAAACGAAAATTCGTTGTAACACCCGGAGCGCGCCTTGGCCAAGGCCTGCGTATCGATGTCGCCTCCGGTGAAGGAGAACAGACTCGACACGTCATCCCCGTATTTCTCGCGCAAGGCCATGACAAGGGAGTAAGGCTCTTCGCCGGTGGAACACCCGGCGCTCAGGATCCGCAGGGGCTGGTTATCTTCGCGTTGCATCAGCAGACGCGGCACCAGACGCTCGGTCAGCAGGCGCAACTGCTCAACCTCGCGGAAGAAATAGGTCTCATTGATGGTGAGCAGATTAACCAGGTCCTGAAACTCGTCACTGCTGCCTTGAAGATGGAGATAATATTCAGCGCTGTTGCTCAATCTGGTCACGGTGATGCGCTGCGCCAGTACCGTAGCCAGCTTCTCCTCGTCAATCCCTTCGAGAATCAGGCCGCAGCGCTGCTTGATGAGTTTTTGAAATGGTTCCAGGTCAATGATCATGGCTGACTCGCAACACTGCAGGCAGAGGCCATGACGATCATTTCCCGAGCGATTGCATCGGCAGGCAGAACCTTTTGGACACTCCCGCTATCAATGGCCACCTTGTTCATGCCAAAAATCACCGAACTGGCTTCATCTTGGGCCAGCGTAGCGCCGCCCGCCTGGAGGATACTCATGATTCCCTGGGCACCATCGTTGCCCATACCAGTAAGGATGATGCCGATACTCTGATAGCCGTAGACCTCGGCCACGGCGTTGAGCAGGGCATTGCAGCTGGGGTGATAAATATCCGCCGGCAATTGTTTCCGTAGAGTGATGCGACGAGATGGCGTTACTACGAGGTTGGCCTCCGATGGCGAGATATAAACCACCCCCGGCAAGATGAGCTCGCCTTCCTGCGCCAAACGCACGCGCACCTTGCACAAATCGGCCAGCCAGTCGGCCATGCCGCCGGCAAAACCGGCGGAAATATGCTGCGCGACCAGTATCGGGCAAGGAAAATCAGCAGGAAGCTGGGCCAGAACCATCAAAAGAGCCTGTGGCCCCCCGATGGATGAGGCGATGGCAAAAATTCGTGAATAACCGACGGACACATTCTCATGTGGCATCAGTAGAGGGGAGTGTGCTGACGGAGAGTGTAGCGCCCTGGAGCTTTCCTTGCCTTTCAAACGGGAGCGAATGTGGGTAATAACCGGTACCCCGGCCAGCATTTTCACCTTGGCCACGAATTCTGCGGCCGCCTTTGCCTCGTATTCCGGCTTGGCAATCACCTCCAGCGCCCCGTGTGCAACCGCCTCATAAGCATTATGGGCGTCGGCGACACTACTTACCACCAGAATCGGCACGGCCCTGGTCGCCATGATTTCCGCAATGGCCTGCATGCCGTTCATCACCGGCATTTCCAGATCCATCGTCACCAGGTTTGGCTTCAACTCGCGCGCCAGCTTAACCGCGTCCCGGCCATTGTCTGCTTCGCCGACAATCTCAATATCCTCGTCGTCTTCCAGGAAGGCACGCAACAATCCTCGCGTCAGGCTGCTGTCGTCGACCAAGAGCACTCTGATTTTTCCCATGTTGAATTCCAGGAGAAGTACGGCTTAGTCTAAATTCTCGGCAAGCTTGAACTGCTGCACCGTTGTACCCAGCTCAGCCGACATGACGGTCATATCATGGCTGATCTGGGAGATACGGCCAATGGACTGGGCCGCATGAGAGCTGGCATTCACAATCTCACGCAAGGCCACCACCACCTGGTTGCTGGCTGTTTTCTGCTGTTGCGTGGAGAGGGAAATCTGTTGGGCAGCACTGGATGTGTGGCTAGCGGCATTAACCAGATCGTCGAGGTTCTGTGCCGTCGAGGTACTGGCCTCCATGCCGGAGGCAATGATGGAACCACCCTTTTCCGAGGTAATCACCAAACGACTGATGGAATCCTGAATCTCCTGAATCTTGGCCTCGATCTCACCGGTGGAATCGGTCACGCTGTCAGCAAGACGGCGGATTTCGCTGGCAACCACACTGAAACGTTTCCCGGCTTCACCGGCGCTTGATGCCTCCAGCGCGGCGTTGAAGGCAATCAGCTTGGTCTGGTCGGCAATGGTGTTGATAATCTCCATCACCTTGCTGATTTCCTTGGACTTGGCGCCAAGCTCGACGATCTCCTGCAGGCTGTGCTGGTTATCGCTGCGGATATCTCCCATTCGGACAAGGACAATCTGCATTGCCTCAGAACCGCGTTTGCTGTTTTCCCATGTCTGGTTAGCGATGTCGACCACCGACTTGGAATGCTCAGCGATTTGGGTGGAAGAAGCGGACAATTCCTCCATGGTTGAAGTAATTTCTGCCACCGAAGAAGACATCTCCGAAGAGGTGGCAACCTGGTTTTCCACTGCGCCGGCAATTTCCGTGGCGGCACTGTGCACATTCACGGCATGAGCGTCAATCTTGGAGGCCAGTTCGTGGAGCTGGCGACGCATTTCACGAGCTGCTTCAGCAAGTTCACCAATTTCGTCTTTTCGTTCTTCAGTGAGATCCTGAGACAGATTACCGGCAGCAATATCCTTAACAAAGTGAACAAGACGTAAGATAGGATTGCAGATGTTCCGAATGACATAAAAACTCATGGCACCTGCAATAACCAGAAGCAAAATCAGGTTTACGATCAGTATTTTATTGGTAATCTCCCGGAAGATTCTGGTGGTTGCCTCCTTTTTTTCGGCGACCGCTGCATCAATGGAATTGATATAGGCACCTGTCCCCACAATCCATCCCCAAGGCTCGATTTGTTTGACGTACGAAAGTTTGGGCTGCGCCTCAGCTTCACCATTCTTATTCGGCTTGGGCCATAGATAATCAACATACCCCTGCCCATCTTTGGCGCAGACCTCGGCAAAGGCCTGAAAGAGGTTCTGTTTTTTGCCCAAGGCACAATTATATGCAGGGTCATCCATTTTTTTCCCATTGAGATCAGGTTTGATCGGATGCATGATCATGGTGGGGATAGGGCGGGAGGTGTCATTGACCCAAAAATAGCCGATATCATTATCATAATGAAGCTTGGCCAGCAGGGAAAGCGCCCGTTTTTGCGCCTCGGACTCACTGAGCTGACCGCTTTTGGCAAGTTCAATGTTTGCCAGGATTACACCTTCGGCCACCTCCACCTGATTTTTCAAAGAGATCTTGGTCGCCTCAAATTGACTTGACCTGAATGTCTCCAAATCTTTCAGTTCATAGGAGCGCAGCAGCGGATAAGTTGCCAGGGCGGAAAGCAGTGCAAGCACAGAAAGGGCCGTAACCAGAAGCAAGGTGATTTTCCAACTTAGTCTCATCAGGTTTCCTCTTTTCGTTAAAAAACAAACGATAACCACATGACCATGTCATACCTATCACAGCGTATTACTTGTATTACCTTATTGGAAGGGGAAAAAACAAGGGGGGGGGTAAACAACATGCGTAAATGACCATTGCCCCCGCAGGAGTTCATATGACCCTTTATAACGGAACTGCGGGATCGTCCGATTGCCCAACAATCTCCTATAGACCTTCCTCCGCAGCCCCAATCCGGCGATTCATCTCAAACTGATCAATGGCCGCCTTGACCATCCTGAACAGCTCACGATAATACAGTTTATTGTGGCTCTTCACATATTGATAGATAGTCTTACGCAGGTCATCTTCATTCAGTCCCTGATATTTTGCCGCTGCCGAACCCAGGATTTCACTCTGCCAGTCAGGCTCCCACTCGATCTGCAGGGAACGGCAATGCTGGTAGTCTTCCATGGCCTCATTGATCAAGATATCACGCAGATGCTCCGCCTCGTGGAGCTGATTTTTTTCTTTGAGGTGGGAACCTTTTCGTTTGTTCAAAAAATCGTAGATGGCATCAAGCTCCAGACCTTGGCGCAGGATTTTGGAGAGATGCTTCACCTGTCGTTTACGCGCGCCGCCACTCAGTCCCCGAATCGCCTTGATCTCTTCCCGGACACCACTCTCCTCGGGAAGTTTCTTCAGGTCTTTATCGGTGAGCGCTGCCAGCTCTTCCGCCACGTCCTCTATTCGTTTGAATCTCCGCTTCTGTTCGGATCTGCTGATTGTCTCATCCATAACACATGGTCTCGTTGTTAATATAAAAAATGCTGTTACCCTATTTATCTACATCCTATGAACAATACCATAAAAAGAGCTAATCACCTATCTCCCAAATGTAAGACGGTTAAATCCACCTTCAGCAAAATAAGGACGGGTGGCATCCAGACCCTGCAATTCAAAGATAATAACCTCAAGGATAAGATAAACCTTGGTATTTTTGCGGATACAAGCCGTCATGGTCTCGCCATGGTGACCCATAGCCGCATGAAGATGGATGCGCGGCTCGTCTGCTTCCCAGTACACCGAACCGCTGCCCACCACCTCACGAGCCCCGTCAACCTCGGCCCATACCGGATCCGGCGGCATGGTCGGCTCCTTCGGACCGGTCACAACACCGGCCTGCCGCATACCGCCCAGAATCTGAAACCAGCACGCGCGCAGGTTTTCCTTCCGGACCAACTCTTTTAATCCCTCCAGCAGATCATCGCCCTGATCAAATCGTGCTAACACCACCCGCCCAAGAGTTCCTGTCTTGTATTCCATTTTTTCTCCTTGCCCTCTTTTTATCTTTCTGTCCCCTGTTTCAGTCGCGCAGTAAAACAGCCAGCGCCGTCTGTCTCTTTGCCGTATCCACATTCCTGACCGCCATGGAAAAGGCCTGTCTTGTTCCCACAAAAACAGCCAGTTTTCTGGCCCTTGTTAAGCCGGTATAAATAAGATTGCGGAAAAGCATCTTAAAATGCTGGCTGACAATGGGGATAATCACACAATCAAACTCACTGCCCTGTGACTTGTGGATGGTAATGGCATAAGCCAGATCCAGCTCACTGATCTCATCTTTCTGATATTCAACTTCACGGCCTCCCACCAGAAAACGGACTACACAGGTCAGATCAACCGCGTTCACCCGGATGATCTGGCCGATGTCCCCGTTGTAGACCCCAAGATCATAGTTGTTCCGACGATGGATAACCCGGTCTCCCACCCTGATGATCCGCTCACCGAGAACCAGTTGCCCCTTACTCTCCTCACCGGGATTGACTGTTTGTTGTAAAGTGCGATTGAGCGTGGCCGTGCCCAGACTCCCTCTTATCATGGGCGAGAGCACCTGGATCTCACACTCTTTGCCAAAATATTTGGGGATCCATTCGGTATAAAGCCTGACGATCACCTCCTGAGCGGTCAATCCGTAATAAAGAGATGACCAGGGATGCACCTTTTTCAACACCGCCCGCAGTTCATCGGCGCTGTTTTCCGCGGTCTGGAGCAGGCCAAAATTCACATGGCTGTAAGCATCCGGCAGCTCAAGATCGCCCCTCTTTTTTTGAAATGACAGTTCCTCGTCAATTCCCGTAAAAAGATGTTCCTCGCCGAAATGGGCCTCCACATCCTGAGCCGACAACTTGAAATGGTCCCGTACCCTGGCAATAACCCGAAGCTGTTCTTTGGTGGCCTCATTGGAATCAAGGAACAGGCAGTCAGCCTTTTCACTCCATAGGCCAGGCTGTTTAAAAGGTGAGGGGACCTGGGGCACAACGCCTACATTGATGGCATGGGCATAGCGGATGATGGAAGATTCACCGGCCTGCCGGAACACCTTGTTGAGGGTAAAGAGAGGAACAACCCCGGAAGCGATCAAATCCGCCAGCACATTTCCCGCCCCCACCGATGGCAACTGGTCAGCGTCTCCAATCAAAACAAGCCGCGCACCCTCAGGAATAGCGGCAAGCAAGGCCGCGGCCAGACTGATATCAAGCATGGAACACTCATCGACGATAAGACAATCAAGCGCTAAAGGCTGTTCCCGATTACGCTTGAAACCGCCGCCCTGATACTCCAACAAACGATGAATGGTCCTGGCCTCATCACCAATCACCTCCCCCATGCGCTGAGCCGCACGGCCAGTGGGAGCGGCCAGGGTCACCTCTAGCCCCATGGACTGCAACAACTTGACCAGGGTTCTTGTGGTCGTGGTCTTGCCGCAACCCGGCCCTCCGGTCAGAATCGCACAACGGCAGGAGGCAATTCCGGCAACAGCATCATATTGCTCGGGGCTCAATTGCAAATTCTGGGTTGCACTGTAGGTCTGCAGCCATTGCTCCACCTTTTTTTCATCAATAGCCAGAGGAACACACAGTTGCCGCAACCATTCAGCGCAATTCTGTTCATCATAATAAAGGGTCTTGGAATAATAACAAGGGACTGCGGCAACGCCATCCATTTCCAGGAAACGAGTCTTCAATAGATTATCCCGCTCCATAGCGCCAAGATAGGACTCCAGCCGACCGGTCAGATCCATCGCCAAGAGTTCCCTGATCTGGGCCAGGATCTGGCCGCTGGTTAGAAAGCAATGGCCCTGCTCCCGGGAAGCCGCCAGGATATGACGGATGGCGGCCATAATCCTGAGCTCTGAGTCAAGGGGAATACCGAGTGAGAGGGTAACCTTGTCGGCCGAAAAGAAACCGATACCGTAAAAGTCATCCGCCAACCGGTAGGGATTCTCGCGAACGAGGGCTACAGCCTGGTCCCCATACTTCTTGTAGATACGGACGGCAAAGAGCGTAGAGATACCATGCCCCTGCAGAAAGAGCATCACCTCACGTACCGCGCGATGCTCTTCCCAGGCCATCTTGATTCCGGCAAGTTTTTTGTGGGCAATACCCGGCACCAAGAGCAGATCCTCAATTCGGTCTTCAAAGACATCAAGGGTAGTCTTACCAAAATAGCTGACAATCTTGCGGGCGGTCTTGGGCCCCACCCCGTTAATGAGACCGGAGCCAAGATACTTTTCCAAGCCAGCCGCAGTCGCCGGTTTCTGTTCATCGGCGCGCACTGCCTTAAACTGTCTGCCATAGGTAGAATGGGTGCCCCAGGAACCAAAGAATTTCATGGTCGCCCCGGCAAAAACACGGGTCTGGTGCACGGTCACAGTCACAGCCTCATGTTCGTTGAAACACTTCACTCGCAACACCGACCAACCCGATTCGGTATTATGATAGGTGACCCGCTCGACAATCCCCTGGATCTGTTCTTCGATAAAACCTTTTTGCATGAGCCCGTTTTAATTTTAACCAAAAAAATGCATTTTTATTTTTCAACCAATACTGTGACTGGGGTTTAATTTGCGCTTAGTGCGGCTGCTGTTTCTTCCGATCAAAGTCTGGATGGAAAGCTGTTTGTGGAATTCATAGCCCTATATATCTTTCCTATCTTAAAAAAAAGATGCAGGAGAAAAATCTTTTCAAGAGGTACACCATGCTGGAACTTCTTGATAAATTTGACATCATTGAATGCTTCGAGCAGCCGGGGCATATTCTGCGCGTAAGTGAAGTAACAAAGCGGCAAGTCGAACTTTACGAGGCGATGGAGATCGCACCATCGACCTCGTTACATTAAGGGCGGGAATGCAGGATAAAAGAGATAATTTTATATGTAGTGACTCAGACTCTATGTACAGCATGAAAACGCGGTAGGATAGATAGGGCCTGATCACTGTACTAATGTAACGACGATTTGCCTGTGACCAGAACTGTTTACGACATATAGAGCTCATCCAGCAGCCTGAAAAGTTCTTTCCTCGCTTTTTCAAAATCACGCATCTTGGCCTGAGCAGCCTCTGGTTTGTTCTGGTTAAAAAGGCTGACGATTTCTTTGGCACTGGCGTGAACGTTTTTATGCGGGGTTGCGAGTTCCTTGAAGAGCGGACTGGAGGTAAAGCTTTCCTTGGTGGTGTCGTACCATTTACCAAAGGCGCAGTTATGATGATCGGTCACATGGTCAGCATGCATCTTTTTACGACCTTCAAGCACTGCCTCAAGCTGAATCTTCCAGTTGAGATGAGCTGTTTTTATCACGCCGATGTTAAATATTGGTGGATCGATATCAATATGACTGATCGAATCGCTCATCAATTTACTCAGATTATTGAGTTCACGGGCATATTCTTTCACTTCTAAGCAGCGATTGGTGATCTGATCAGTGGTGTCGCGTACCGTGGTGATATTTTTTGTTACCTCTTGATTAACTGACGATGCCTGTGAAATATTTCCACTAATTTCCTGCATACCTGAAGAAGCTTGAGATATATTAATGGAAATCTCACTGCTGGCAGTGGCCTGCTGTTGTACGGAAGCAGCGATAGTCTCCACCAATTCACTCATCGCTGTAATCGTTTTAGTAATGTTGTTGATAACACCAACAGCCTGCATGGTTGCTTGTTGAATCCCCTCAATCTGCTGAGAGATATCCTGAGTTGAATCCCTGGTCTGCTTGGCAAGGACTTTGATTTCATTGGCTACTACGGCAAAACCTTTGCCGGCCTCGCCCGCCCGTGCTGCTTCAATAGTTGCATTTAAGGCCAACAGGTTGGTCTGTTCGGAAATCTCGGTGATAGTGTCAGTGACTTTATTTATTTCCTTAGCCGCTCTACCAAGATCACCGACACTAATAGATGCTTTCTCTGCTTCAGTAACTGCTTCTGCGACGATAATGCGGGCCTTGTCAGAGTTACTGGCAATTTCGTTAATTGTAGCTGTCATCTCTTCCGTGGCGGCAGCGACCATGGACACATTAGTGTTGGACTGCTCCATTGCGGCAGCTACAGCATTCATATTCGAACTCATTTCTTCGGCAGCCACAGCTACTGTGTTAGTTAAAGTATACAAGTTTTTAGCGTCATTGCTTAATTCAGTAGAGGCTGCATTCATTGCCTCTGAGGTCGCTTCCAGAGTAGATGTGTTTCCTCGTATCAACCTGAAAGTATTAGACCAATTACAACATAACTGTTTGAGTACTGACCCGAGGATATGATGCTTTTTGTCTGCTGGTAGGATTGCCTGGGCTAATTTACCATTGGCAATTGCTTCGGCATTTTTGGTGACTGTGGAAATTTGTTTGGTTACGCGGGTTGTGTTAAAGAATGAAACTACTCCAAAAAGAGCCCCCAAAAGTCCAAAACTTATAAGTATAGCTTGCAAAGGTTCACCTCAATAAATAAATGGATTAATTCATGCAGATATTTTTCTATTGACTTTACTCAAATGAACGAGATGTTCCCAATTTGAAAAATGCTGGCGGTGCTATTAATAGCTTTTCAGGATTTTTCTGCCCCTCCCATGTGTTAAAGTTGTGTTAAGGTTGTGTTAAGAAATGATTAAGATTTATTGTTTAATTGTGTTCATGTTTTTCTTGCTATGTCAAATTTAAGTTAGGGGGTAGTTGGTTAGGGGCTGTTAAGAAATAACCTTTACTTTTTATCCATTTCTTTACGGCCCCTTATGCCGTGAATGATATTGGATTGTATGAGTTATTTTTGAACGACGGCTTAGCCCCACCTGACTAACTGCCCCAGTTATTTCCTTTAGTACAGCAATCGCTTTCACTTCTCCAAAAATGACAAAAACATGGCCAACAGGTCCCACATGACCAGTACTTCCTGATGTTGATTGATTATCAGCCATAGCTATCTCCTTTTAAGGTTGAAGTGAATCTTATTCTACTATCTAAATAGATAATAACTCTGTTAAATATTTATATCTATTGCACCTTGGTACAGTTTTTAACCCCGCGACAAGTCGCAAAACCAACAACCACAACTAAACAGATTCCGGTTTTTTCCCTTGACATAAATTACATGAGTCCGATAAGAAGGGTAGGGTATCCTAAATAAACAGAACTGAGCCCATTAAGCTTTATCCCATCAACACTGATTTCATCTGTCACCCTTTACCTGCGAGAGAATAATGAGCAACACAACAGAATTTAGCTGGGACGAGGCCTCTGGCATGCCCCTACTTGCCAAGCTGCGAAGTGATTTAAAGGCTGCCATGTTGGGTAGGAACGAAGCGGTCAAGGGTGCTATTCGTATTATCATCAGTGAATTTCCTACCAAGATTACCCTGCCGATCACCCTGGAAAGCGGCAAAAAGAGCAGCCGTCCCAAACACGATGACGAGATAACAAACGATGAGATAATCACTGTGATCATGGGCCTGTGCAAGTCAGAAAAACAGACCCTGGAATTCACCAAACAGGCTACTTCTGACTATCTGCAAGTCCTGGAATCATATCTTCCCAAAATGGCCACCGAAGAAGAGATCATGGACTGGACTAGAGAAAACATTGACCTCTCAAAATTCAAAAGTCCTATGCAGGCCATGGGAACCATCATGAAGCATTTCGGCAAAACCGCTGATGGGAATGCGGTCAAAAAGGTTCTGACCTCAATAGCCGGTTAAAGATATGGCAAAAACTTCTATCAAACCAGGATCTACCGCATCGAATAACCTTGAGAATCAGCACATCTGCCCCACAGGAAAAGACAATGGTGGCGATGAGCTTTTTGATGCCATCCAGGATCTAGTACTGGTTGTTACAATAAACCCGTCAGTTGGGGACACGTCTACAAGAGTTTTTAATGCCATCCACGATCTAGTACTGGTTGTTACCCCCGAAGGTATTATCATTGACGCCAATCTGGCCGCCATCAATGCTGCCCGCAAGCCAAAGGATCAGATCCTTGGCAGGGGAATCTGCGAGATTATCCATGGCGGCAGTTCACCTCACTTACAATGTCCACTGGAGTCATTTTTACGTACCTGTACCCCTCGAGTAGAAGAGACAAGACTGCCTGGCCTTTTTGGAGAGTACCTGCTCACAATTTCACCGGTCAAAGATAGTGACGATATTGTCCGAAAGATATTACTCATTGCCCGTGCGCTGACCTCCGATGAGCTGCAGAAAGTCGACTCCATGCGCACAGCAAAACTGGCAGCCATCGGCGAACTGGCAGCAGGTGTTGCCCACGAAGTCAATAACCCCATTACCGGCATAATCAATTTTGCCCAGCTTCTCCTCGATGACAGTGAAAAAAACTCGCTCCAGGCAGAACTTCTCACCCGCATTATTAATGAAGGTGAGCGAATCGCGTCCATCATCAAAAATCTGCTCTCCTTTGCCCGGGAAGGAAATCAAGAGAATGAGCCCATCGATATGATCCGGATTATTGAGGCTAGCTTGTCACTGGTCGAACATCAATTCAAAAAAGATGGGATTCAGATCAGTACAGATTTCTCAGAAGCCCCCTGCCCAATCTATGGAAATTTTCGCCAACTGCAACAAGTAATCCTGAACATGCTGAGTAACAGCAGATTTGCCTTGAATGAGCGTTATCCCACCACTTCACCAGACAAAAAGATTCTCATTTCATGCCACCTCATCACCACTGCGGATGGAACTACCTGTATCCAAACAACCATCCGTGACCTGGGTACCGGGATACCGCAAGGCATCCTTGATCGATTATTTGATCCATTTTTCACAACCAAACCTGCGGGTCAAGGTACCGGACTTGGTCTCAGTATCAGCTTCGGGATTATTCAGAATCATGGCGGTACCATCAAGGTCAACTCGATAATGCATAAATTCACCGAGGTGCTCATTCAAATCCCCACATGCAGGCGAAAACTATGCAACACAATGACATAGTAGATAAAAATGCTCGCATCCTCATTGTTGACGATGAGGCAAGCATTCGTCTCACTTTTGAAATGTTTCTGGCCAGAGATGGTTATGGACCCATCACAACTGCCGCCACCTTTGATGAGGCCCTGCATATCATCCAGGATCACGAATTCGATCTGATCATCAGTGACGTAGTCCTGGAAGGACCGCGCGGCACTGATATCCTGCGCAAAATTCGCGAGGCCGGTCTTAAATGCCCGGTGGTCATGATTACCGGATTTCCCAATCTTGATTCCGCCGCCGAGGCCGTCAGATATGGGGCCTTTGATTACATCCCCAAGCCCATCAACAAAGAAACGCTGCTCCGATTTGTCCGCCAGGCCTTGCAACACTGGGAGCTTGAAAAGGAAAGAACAACACTCATCAAAGAAAACGAAAAGTATAAACGCTATCTGGAGGTGATCTTCAGTTCCGTTCGTGACGCGATCATTACCATTGATAATGACATGAACATTGTCCAACTCAACAATACTGCAAAAAAGTGGATGGCCTACGATGAGGCCAATCCTCTGACAAACATAAGAAACTGGCCCGAAGACATGGGCAGGACCTGCATGCAGGAGGCCTTACAGGCATTGAAGGATAAAAAAGAGGTCAGAGATTATCATTTTGAATGCCATCGACCTGACAACAACATCCGAATGATCAGCATGAATGCCTCCCCTCTTCTGGATGGGCAGGATGAATTCAGTGGGGTGGTCATTATCGCCAGAGACATCACTCTGCCGACAGCGGATGAAAACAGCGGCAATCGAAACCAGTTTCACGGCTATGTCGGATCCAGCCTGGCGATGCAGAGCGTCTATAAACTCATTGAAAATGTTGGCAAGGTAGACACGACCGTCCTGATCTGCGGAGAGTCGGGAACAGGCAAGGAGCTCGCCGCCGAGGCTCTGCATGCGGAAAGCCCCAGAAGAGACGCGCCCCTCATCAAGATTGATTGCGCTGCCATTCCTGAAGATCTGTTGGAGAGTGAACTTTTTGGCCATTTAAAAGGCGCGTTCACCGGCGCCGACCGCTATCGACAGGGACGACTCTTGCAGGCTGACCATAGCACATTATTCCTGGATGAGATTGGCGACATCTCG
The DNA here is from genome assembly GCA_030653035.1 of Desulfocapsaceae bacterium. Classification (GTDB taxonomy): domain Bacteria; phylum Desulfobacterota; class Desulfobulbia; order Desulfobulbales; family Desulfocapsaceae; genus UBA2270. Next base: position 35,104 of record JAUSAB010000030.1, read on the forward strand.
CCTAGGATGCAACTGCGTCTTCTCCGCTTTCTCCAGGAAAAGATCTTCACCCCTGTCGGCCAGGATACTCCGATAAAGGTGGATGTACGCATTATTGCGGCAACCAATGTCAACCTCATCGAAAAAGTCAGAACGGGAAATTTTCGTGAAGATCTCTACTATCGCTTGAAGGTGGTAGAAATCAATCTACCACCGCTTCGTGATCGTATTGGAGGGATCCCTTTATTGGCATATCACTTTCTGTCGTTGTTCCGGGAACAACTCAAAAGGGATATTCACGGGATTTCAAATCAGGCCATGAACGCCCTTACCACCTATTACTGGCCGGGAAATGTCAGAGAACTCCGCCATGTCATAGAACGGGCCTGTGTTCTCTGTGAAGGCCCGACCATCTCCCTTGAGCACTTCCCTAAGGAAATCCGTTCGCAGCAGATGCAGCAGGATATCATCCCTGCCGTGAAACCGGCAGATAATACCTCGGAACAGGCCCTACAATGTACAACAACCGTGAACGTCAGCCCATTGCCTCCCTATATCAGCGAAAAAGATGAACTCATTGATGCCCTGAAACGGGCCAGAGGAAACAAATCTAAGGCCGCCCATATACTCGATGTCGATCGAAGCACCCTGTACCGGAAGATGAAGCGCCACGAAATAAAACCCGACGAGTTCATCTAACGTTCCCGCCCAAACCCTTTCAAACTATCGCAGCAGCACACTCAACGCCACATCATTGCAACAGCAATGCGACATTATTGCAACAAACAACAAGCGCGGCAACACTTGTGCAACATGCGCTGGCGCGCACGCCCCATCCTTGACACACTGACGGGTCGACACCCAATCAACAAAAAAACAAACAACATAACAACAAGTTGCGCACAAACGTCTCCCCCCACCCAACAAAAAACAAATTCTGGCACGTCACATGCATTAAACATGTCAAGTCAGCACACTGGACCTTAACAAAACAACCAGAAAAACATTAGTCGTTTCGTTAAGAGCTCAAAACAAACTACCTTGGAGCGGGTCATGAAAAACACAACTGGCATGAACAAAAGTCGCTCAGCTAGCACCGCAGCCACCAACGTAAGCACAGAAATCTCCAAGACATGCATAACTGCTGTTGGTATCGTTGCCGGTATCATTGGTTGCTGGGCAATTGCCAGCATGATTGCCGGTGTCATCAACAGTGGAGGCCCAATTGATCTTGCGACCAGCCTCTTTAGGGCAATTAACGGATAATCACAGAAAACCAACCAGTTTCTGCAAATAAACACGTAAGCGGATAACAAAAATAACAAAACAAACACTCCGCCACATAAAAATCTCATATCTAAAGGAGTTTCACCATGGGAAACACAGCAATCACAAAACAACAAACCAAAGCAACCGCTCATGATTCCGCCACCGCTGACAGTGAATTGTATAAACTTGGAACCTTTATCACTGCAGCTTTTGCAGGAGCCATCGGGATATGGAGCCTTATCTGTCTCTCCAGCGCCATGATTTCTTCCGGTGGACCGGTTGATCTTGTTAAAAGCATGTTCACAGCTATTACTGGTAGTTGATTCTTCTTTCAACCTGTGGCCCTTAATCAACCGGCCTAAGTAATTATTGTTTTTTGGATAAAAAAGACATAAGTAACAAATAGCCAGGGAGACATATCTCTCTGGCTATTTGTGTGATAGAGTGGAGTACATTCTTAAACAAAAAATTCTTAAAGGTTCAGCAAAGATTTATTTCTTCGAAATATTTGCCAGAAAGGGTTTAACCCGCCGACCAACCTGCAAGAATACGCTCAGATAATCACACCTTTCTTTATCCAAGGAACTCCTTCATGGCCATTCTTGCTCGTAACCTGTTTATTTTCTTTCTCTTTACCCTCTTTGCCGGCGGCTGTTATCTCGTATGGACTATTGAAAACCGCCTCCCCGAAAGAAGTTACAGCGAATTTCTCTACTGCCTCAGTCATCATGACATCTCCAACATGACCTTTACCGGAAACCGGGTGGTTGTCAGTCATCGTGCGGTAGAAACAAGCACAGATCCCGGCTTCACCTATGTCACAACTGTTCCCAAGCCAGAAGAGCTTATCGCCGATCTCCTGGACAAAAATATCCGTATCATCTTTAACAAGGATCGCTCTGAGATTATCTTGCAGGGCCTGGCCCTCCTTTTTGTTATTCTGCTCATTCTTGTCATTGTTCTCTCGCTGAGCAAAATTAAAAAAGAAGAAGAGGAAAGCAAGTTTGCTACCGATAAACTTATCCTTCCCGATGACGGCCACAAGGTTGTGACCTTCAATGATGTTGCTGGTATCCCTGAGGCCCTGGAAGAACTCCAGGAGATTGTTGCTTTCCTGAAAGACCCGGCCCAATTCACTCAGGTAGGGGCCACCATCCCCAAAGGAGTTTTATTGCAGGGATCTCCAGGAACCGGAAAGACGCTGCTGGCGCGCGCTATTGCCGGTGAATCGGGAGTGCCGTTTTATAGTTTCAGCGGTTCTGATTTTGTTGAAATGTTTGTCGGTGTCGGAGCTTCCCGGGTTAGAGATCTCTTTAAGGAGGCCAAAAAAAATGCGCCCTGTATTGTCTTTATAGATGAAATCGATGCAGTTGGCGGCAGTCGCAGTAGTGGGGCATCTGCCAGTGGTAGTGACGAAAGGAGCCAGACCTTAAATGCTCTGCTGGTTGAGATGGATGGTTTTGGGACATCGGACAATATCATTGTCATAGCCGCTACCAACAGACCCGACATACTTGACCCGGCCCTCCTCCGCCCAGGAAGGTTTGATCGCCAGGTAAATATCCTGCCACCAGATGTTAATGGCCGCGAGAAAATTCTCCATGTCCATGTTACCAAGATAAAAATAGTCCTGGATCTGGATCTGAATCAGATAGCCTATATGTGCCCAGGATTTACCGGAGCGGAACTTGCCAACTTAGTTAATGAGGCCGCCCTTATGGCGGCACGTAGTAAAAAACAGGCCGTTGATCTTACAGATTTTGAACTGGCCCGGGATCGCATCATGATGGGAGTAGAGCGTAAAGGAATGATCATGACCGAAAAGGATCGCACCGTCCTTGCCTATCATGAAGCCGGACATGCTATTATTGCCAAAACCCTTCCTGACGCCGACCCTCTCCATAAAATCACCATTATTCCCAGAGGTAGATCCCTGGGACAAACCCAGCAACTCGCTTTATTCGACCGGCACGCCTACTCTTACATATACCTAAAAAATAGAATCACAATACTGATGGGAGGCCGCGCCGCCGAAGACATAGCCTTCAGACAACGCTCCACTGGCGCCCAGGGGGATATTATCCAGGCAACGGAGCTCGCAACCAATATGATCTGCAAATGGGGTATGAATGAGGCTATGGGCCCACAGGCTTTTATAGTCGACGACAGGGGATTTCTTGGTGGAGCCTCTCAACGTCTGCCCATGGCTGATGACACTGCAAGAGCCATTGACCGTGAGATCCAGAATATCTTATCAACTTGCTATGAAGATGCCGTGATCATTCTCTGTCAAAAATTTTATCTCCTAAAGAACCTTGCTGAAATCCTGGTTCAAGCCGAGACTATCGACAATGAAGATTTCGATATCATTGTTACCTGTCCCAATATGATAAAAGCTGCAGATGATATTTCCGACAAAAACGACTGCAACAGTTGCCCTGCCGCCCAATGCTGCATCCACAGTAAAATCAAAAAATCAACCCCATGTATTCACTAAAGAAAACAGGATACCTGGCCTTTGCCTCAGTTACCTGCCTCCTTGTCTTGGTAATGCTTCTGGGTATCCGTCAGTACCAGCTCACAGGTCAATATAACAAAATCATCACCCAAAGCGAGGAGTCCATCTTTCAATTTGCTGCCATCCGTGAACAGATTACGGCATCATTGATAGAAAAAAACTGGGACAAAGTAGTAGCTGCCTCCAGAGACTTGAAAGATCTCAACTCATCCCTTGTGCGCTTACAAGAAAACGACCTCATCCCTGCGGAATACAAACTTGACATGGCCAAACAGGTTGATCTCTCAGGACTTGCCATTTCATCAAAAAATATCATCGCGGCTGAAGACAAGGTTGCCTACAGCCTTAATCTGCAACGCCAGACGCGAACACTGGCTGATTATCTTCAGCAGTTTGACCGGATCATTGTTAGTCAGATGCGGGCAAAACTTGTTCATTTTCAAACGATCATGATTGGCGCCCTTGGCAGCATCATCTGCATTATCAGCTTCTCCCTGATTCTTCTCTATCAAAAAACCCTGCTTCCCCTTGTCCACCTCTCCGAACAGGCCAGAGAACAGAATGTTCTCACCGATGGTTTCAACTTTAGCGCTGATTCATGCATCGAAATCGCAGAACTGGCGGAAGCCGTCAATGAATTACTGCTACACCGGCAACCTGCGAATGCGGCAAATGAATCTCCAAAGAAATATGACGAACGGCTTGCGGCCATTATTAACGAAGGCACAAACCTGTCCAACGGCATTATCAATTATGCACAACTTCTCTCTGACTCATTTCAGAACACAACAGTCAATATGGAAGAAAAAAATATCCTGACAAAAATAATCTCAGCTGGTGAACGTATTGCTACCATATTAAAAAAAATATGAGAGGATATCAAAATAATATCAGCGGTAAATCAGGGGCCGAACCATGCATTTTGTGCAAATACAACGAACATTAATTTTTTCCAATACATTCTCAACAGACATAACTATTCAATAAGTAAAAATAATTTAAAACACGATTATTATCACAACGAAAAGATGGCCCCTGGAGGTGTCATGCCCCTGAAAACTAATTTAAAACACGATCATTATCACAACACCAAAGTTATATTTCTTTATGTGCATTTTTTTATTGCTTAACCTCTTTATAGTTGTTTATTTTGCGCCGCTTGATTGTGTTACACGTGTTTCTTTATTTTAAAATTTTCGAGGTCTTGGTAACCATCAATGGCCGACATTCGGAATAATCCATAAAGAATTTTTGAAGTCTCTCAGATCCATTTATCTGCATTGACATCTCAATATCAGATTTTCCAAGAAATTCAGAAGCCCTTGACAAGTAAGGTTTCTGAATTATTTCAAGTCACAATTGTTACAAACAAAAGGAGGCAGGAGCACATCAATGAACACAAACAAAGCGTCAACGATCAATCTACTGGCATTAGCGGCATTTCTGGCCACATCTCTTCTGGCCAATGCCAGCATGGCGGAAGAAGCATATGATGCCGATAAATATGGCCCACAAGAACCAATTGTCTGGACTACGCCGACCAAGGCCACATTCACCCATCAAACCCATACCATGGACGCCGGCCTTGCATGTGATACCTGCCACGACGAGATCTTTGCCATGGAACAGGGCTCTGCTGAAAAAGCAGGCGATTTTTCCATGAAATCATTCAAGGAAGGAAAGTACTGTGGAAGCTGCCATGATGGCAAAACCGCATTTAATGCTGCCACCCAATGTGGTTCCTGCCATTCCGCACCCGAAACCCCAATTATCTTTACCGCACCAGTCAAAGCAGTGTCCTTTGAACATTCCATCCATCTCAAAAAAGGCTGCCTGACCTGTGAAGCATGCCATAAAGATGTTTTTGCCATGAAAAAAGGCGGAGTGGAAGAGGCAGAAAAAACAGGAACAAATCAAGGTGACAAGAGGGAATACCTTGAAAAACTCCACAATAAATACTGCGGAACCTGCCATAATGCCTCTCAAGCCTTTGGCTACCTGACCCGCTGTACCGTCTGCCATATTGGCGTAAAAGGGCAAAATTCCCTGCAAGGTGGTAATCAGAAAAAGCAGGGACATGGTGACAGTAAACACTAAGAATATCTCTGGATAACTGAAAACTGCAATTTCAACAGTTATAATTTTAACTAAAATATTACTTAAGAAGGTGAACAGATGACTGGAAGTATGGTTAATATTTCAAAGAGATGGGGGTATCATGGCCTCGATGCCCTGAAAAAAGCAAGCCCAGGCTATCTCATGCTCATGGGAGCCTTTGCCCTCCTGGCATTGGCCGGAGTGGCGGTAGGACTTCACGGAATGGTTACCGGATATCATTATGTCTATGGTGTAAGCCGTGAAATCTCCTGGGGCATACTGATCTCTGCCTATGTTTTTTGTGTCGTTACCTCGACAGGACTCTGCATTATTTCTTCCATTGGCCATGTTTTTGGCGGTGAGGCCTTTATGCCCATTGCCAAGCGCGCGGTTTTTATGTCCATAATCTTTATGCTTGGCGGTTTCTGCATCATTTTCTTTGACATTGAGAATCCCTTCAGGATGGCTATCTACAACGTGATATCCCCCAACCTGAGCTCAAACATGTGGTGGATGGGAACCTTGTACGGAGCCTATCTTGTCTTTATGATTATTGAGTATTATTTTCTTCTTGAACAGAACCACAGTCTTTCCCGACTGATGGGATTCTTTGGACTGGTTGTCGGTATCGCCGCCCATAGTAATCTGGGCGCTGTTTTTGGAATGCTGCATGGCCGTCCATTCTGGTATGGCCCATACCTGCCTATTTATTTTATCTTCTCGGCAGCCATGTCAGGCGGTTGTGCCATCATGTTCGTCTCTACCCTGGCCTGGAAAATCAACCCTGAGATTATGAATCAGCGCATGGAGCGCTCCATTAAGGCCGTCTGTCAGGTTACCATCTTCCTGATCTCTACCATCATGTTCTTCACCATCTGGAAAATAGTTACCGGTATGGTGTCTCATGACAAATCCCTCGTTATCATGGCGCTTGTAAACGGAGATTATGCCATCAATTTCTGGTGTTTTGAGATCTTCCTCGGCATGGTTCTACCTTTGTTTCTCCTTCTTCGTTCACGGGGAAATAATTTCAACATGATCATGTGGGCCACTGGACTCATGATGATTGGTATTTTCTTTATGCGTTACGATATTGTAATCCCAGGCCAGATGATCTCCGTTTATCACTCTCTTGGTGTTGAAGAGGCACTTGATACCATTAAATATACACCGTCATTCCATGAAATCATGGCCGCTCTCTCTGGTCTTGCCGTTATCTGTTTCGCCTATTTTGCCGGAGAAAAGATGCTCAACGGGCATCAACTGGAAAAACACGAAATCGTGCCAGAAGGCGGATATATCTGTCCTGGTTGTGGAGCCATCCATTTCATGGAGGAAGGCGAGACTGAGGAAGACGCCATGAAGCGTCACCATAAAATCTGGTAAAAACAGGTACTTGCCTGAGACCATCGAAAGGAACCAATACTATGAATTTTCCTAAAATAGATTTAAACAAGCTGAAAAACGAGGGTACCGAATCGGTTACCGTCAAAGAAAGACGTAACTTTCTCAAACTGGGCTTTGCCATTACCGGTGTCTATGCCAGTGGCAAAATACTCTCTTTATCTTCCGTGCTCAATGATGTCGCCTATGCCTCTGGCGGTGCTGATTTTGTGGAGAAATATCCCTATAATCCCCATTACAGCATGGTTATCCGTCAATCACTGTGCATTGACTGTGAAAAATGCGTAGAGGCCTGCAACAAGACAAATCATGTCCCAGAATATGGTTACCGAACCCGTATTCTTACCCGCAAGTATCAAGGGCAACTGGATAAAAAGGTAGAATTCATCCCTGTCTTATGTAATCACTGCAACGATGCCCCTTGCGTCCGGGCATGTCCAACCAAAGCAACCTATAAAGATGCAGTTACTGGTATCGTTCGCATGGAAAGTAAAAAATGCATCGGCTGCAAAACATGCATGCTGGCCTGTCCTTATGACGCCCGCTATTTCAGCGCAGAAAGGCATGCCATTGACAAATGTGATTTCTGTTGGGATGAAAGATTATCGAAAGGGGAAACCCAAACCGGTTGTTCTTCCGCCTGTCCTACCGGCGCGCGGACCTTTGGCAACCTGACCGATCCTGAAAACATTGTCTTCAAACTGGTGCACCAATTAGAAGAAAGCGTTTGGGTCCTCCGTCCTGAAGATGGGACAAAACCAAATATTTTCTACATGAAGGGAAATATGGTGTCTGTGGATAACATTTTGAAAGGACAGAAATTTATTTATACTGATCCGGCCAAAAGCTGATTCATAACTTCCATTTTTAAAAATAAAAAAGGGCAAACCCTCACCGGGTTTGCCCTTTTTTTATTTTATAATATCTGCATTCATTGCATTATCAAATCTCACCACGTCGCCAAAGACGCATGACCATCTGAAAACTGTCCCAATCCTTGATCCAAAGAAGCATCATCTTGGTCACCACCCGTTCCTGTAAAATCATGTGAACCTCCTGTAAAAAAGCAGTTGAGGTCAAGGGAAAAAAATCCCCAGACCGACAAGTTGATGGACCCGCACAGAAACGTGAAGCCATCAATGTTATCGACCCATGGATGTCCCATTATATCCACAAGATCATACATTCATTACCGATACTCCACGACGGTAGTGATCCAGCATGTTCAAAGATCAACATGCTGACTTTTCAGGCAGGTCTTCTGACTTCCGGATCATTCTCTTCATGCGCCTTCCCATCATATTCCGGTTATTCACAGAATATGACAGTGACGTTATGCATGATTCGTCCCCGGTTACAGCGGCGGGCCCATCTTCGATTTTCACGAAGTTCCCTTTTACTGTCCTGTAACGGACACCTGAAATTATTCTATCATGTTTAATAGGCAAGCAGGATTTTGTCAATAAACAAAAGGAACAATGCACTCTATATTGATGAGCACAACAGCGGCAGACACAACATAAAGCACAACCAGTCGCGCCTTCATAAAAAAAGGTCCACCAGACTGCAAGCCTGGCGGACCTCTAAGACAAAAAAGAAAATATTCAGATTATCTTATTATTGAGCAACACCGCCTGCAGGGTTTTTAGTGGCTCCAGCGCCCTTCTTATTGGGACCGGCATTCATCATTCCTGGTCCCATGCCACGCCCCATCCCCCGGCAATCACCACAACCAATCAAACCCTGAACACCAGCGGCCTCAGCCTTGTCCTGAATGGTAGATCTCAGGTCAAAGAGCTCACCCGCCAACTTGGCAGCTTGGGCGGCATCAGGATTTGTCGCATTCATCAGTGCAACCTCTTCCGCATGCTTCATAACCATTTGCTTCCGCAAGTCCTTAGTTTCATCATAAAACTTATCAAGCTTGGCCTTAGAAGCTGCATCCAATTGAGTATAGCCAGGACCTCCTTTTTGACACCAGCCACCCATTCCTGGACCACCGCCCATCCCCTTGTTTGCAGATGCCTGTTGCCATCCAAGAAATCCCATACTCACAACCAGTGCTGTAATTACCAATGCTTTTTTCATTTTATGCCTCCTGAAGAAAATTAAAGAAAAATAAAGAACCATCCTTACCATTACCAAAGCAATTGCTATGCCAAGACAAGAGCAATAACACAACATACAGCTTTAACTCGCAAAAGTCATACAACACCCCCAAACAACCCAACTACAGAATTCGTAAAGCAGTCTCTTTTTACCCGCTTTTTTGTCCACAGATGGATCATTTTTACCCAAACGCCCCAACAAAGGCCCATAAATAACAAAAAGGCACCTGCTCATATCGAGCAGGTGCCTTAACGGGAGGGGAAAAATGAAATTTTTCATTTTTCCTTTACATTTCAACAATCATGCCAATAAAGAAAAAATACGTAACACAGCAAAACGATTAACAATTATCAAAAATCACCAACACATGATCAGCAATTCACCTGCCACTTTTTTACCCAATCTTATTCCAGATGCATATTTTCTATCCACCTTTATTCACGCCTACCTGGCCAACTATGGAGCTCTCAAACAACAACTCTCAACTCATTCTATCCGAATCCCCCCAACACCTTCTTCTTTATCCTCTTTTTCCACCGACACAGACACAACTGGTTCCCCGCGTCCTATCTTGCGCTCAATTATCGAATCCGCATCAATCTCTTCCCGACGACCTAAAGTAAAACGATGCAGGGCAGCGGCGTCCTCAGTAACAGATTTAGGGACTGATGCCACCTTCATTTCCAGCGGTTGCTTAAAAACAGCCATCAACCCATCCTGCATACCAAACAATGACACCAATTCCCACCCAGCCAGACCAAATTCATTCAAAGATTGTTCGACTTCCGCCTCATCAAGAAACGAACTTCCCAGCAGGCCCTCTTTTTTTAATCCAAATTGTACAGTTTTATAACCCCAACGCATGATATTTTGTTCACTCCTAAATTATTTAATAAACATTCACCACACAACAATTCAACTTCCTCCAACAATCAGGCCGCCCGTTTTGGCAACGAACTACCCCCCTCCCGGTCTGTATTCTTGGGAGCAAACAACTGACACTCCATTCCAGAAGAAGAATAAACAACCTGGGCGGGATTATGAGCAGACTTAAATTGCATGGCCCGGCAACCATAAGGCATTCTCGGCTCATGGGTCACATAATAATGAAGACAACGCTGACAGACAGGACGTTTAGTCATTTACAAAAAAAAAAGATAGAGGGCAGATATGAACTAAGTAATTAAACTAATTTTATCAAAAGAGACAAAGAAAGCAAGAAGAGCGCCAGCCATCATGGATGTTCCTGTTACCATAAAACCAACACCAATGGAAGTGTAATCCCCTATAGCACCAATCAAAACGGGCAACACCCCACCCCCCAGCAGAAAGACTACAGGGATACATAAAGAAACGACAAGAGTTGCCTGGTTATCTGGCCCCAGTGTTGACAACACAGCAAAACCAGAAGGAAAAAAGCAGACAGCGACCATAGGCTGCAAAATCACTAAAGCGATCAACCACGGAGAAGACGAGATCACCCCCAGCAAAACAGTACAGAAGCCAGCAACCAGTAACACAAACGCCATGACCGATCTATTACCAACCCTGTCGCCAAACCACCCAGCGACTAGAGGCATCGCCAAGGCTGCTATCCTGGAAAACGCCAGAAGCCGATTTGCCCGTTCCGGGGTCATCCCTTGATCTGAAACGAGAAATAGAGGCAGCATGGCATAAACACCAAGGCTCGAACAGATCGCCAGTGAAAAAAGCAGTGCCATAAGCCAAAAATCCGGCCGTGATAAAATCGCCCGAGAAGTCATGACGTCCAGAGATTTTCCCCGGTCATGACAGCCATTACCTACCATGCCGTATAACACCCCCGCGCCAATCATCAATATCCCCAACCACATCAGGCCCTGCCGCCAGGAACAGCACCTGAATATCATATCGGCCAGGAGCGGGGCGGCGATAAATCCAAGATTTGGAGCCAGCTCATGCACCGCCATACCTCTGGCCAGATAAGCAGGACTGACCAGACTGCTGATAGAGGCAAGCCCGGATGGCAGATATAAACCTGCGGCCAGTCCCAGACTAAAAAGACCAATTCGCATCAAAAACAAGGTTGAGCAGAGGCTCAACAACAGCAAGACGATTCCAGAGGCAACAGTGGACAAGACAATAGTCTTCTGATGATTGATCCGAGCCGAGACAAAACCGGACAAGAGAATAGAACAAAAATAACCGGCAGAGATCAACAGAAAGAAAGAAGCCGCAGCCATATGATCAAGGCCAAACTCACCTTCTATAACAGGCAGGAGCGGTGAGAAAACAACCCGGGCGGTGAAGTTTAAAAAAAACAGACCCACCAGAAAAGACAACCCACTGAACACATTGCCGCGAGATCTGTCACCCATGATTTCACCCGCTGTTCCCGAGACAGAAACGTCCTTAGACAGGGGTAACATCTTTTTTGGGATAATCAAAAAACAGAAGTTTTCCTTCGTTTGCTCTTATCTTCTGCCAGGAGGAACAGGAGAATTCAAGAGCCACGATACCACAGGTAGGGATTAGTCCAATCTCCGTGTCTCTGCCGCAGTCGATCAGGAAATTGGCAAATTCGGTGATCACCGGATTGTGACCAACCACCAGCAGACGCTTGACCTCATCCGGGCACGATTTGACCTCAAGCAGCAAATCATTTATCGAACTGGTATAGAGTCGATCACGCAGCTCAATCTCTTTTCGGGGAATTTTCATGGCCTTGGCAAAAGAATGAGCCGTCTCCGCCGCCCGCCGGGCCGGGCTAGTCCAGAGAGCATCAATCCTGACCTGATGGCCGGCAAGCCTCTGGCCCATAGCCGGGGCATCGCGCAGACCTCGTTTATTCAAAGGACGATCCTGATCCGCCAGAGACGGGTCAGCCCAACTGGACTTGGCATGGCGGACCAGATACAGGGTTTTCATAACTGAGATCCCTTGCGCCACACCTCCAACCACAACTGTTCATAAGCAATTGCTGCCGCAGAAGTCGGTGCGGTAACCGCCACTGGTTGCCGATAAAGACCCATCTTTTCGACATCGGCAAGAGAGGGGATTTCGCTGGCCAGAAAAATCTTTTTCTTGCCAAATTTGGCGATAGTATCAGAGTGCATGTTTTTCCGCCTGTCGACCATAGAAAAGAAAGCCGCCAGTTTCTTCCGATTGACCTCAAGCTTATCCGCAAGCTTTATCAATTGGGCAAAAGAGAGGATGGAAAGCGTGGTGGGAATAATCGGGGTTACCACCAGATCCGCCGCCATGATGATATTCTCGGAAAGCAGGGTCATATTGGGTGGACAGTCAAGAATCAAGACATCATACTCATCCTTGACACAGGCAAAGATCTTTTTAAATTCGCTTGTTGCTCCGCCACGGCCATCAAGGGCAATATCCAGATTACGAAAAGAAAAATGTGTCGGCAACAGATCAAGATTTTCAAAATCCGTACCCCTGATAAAAGGCGCCAAATCCCCTTTGAGAAACTGCTTTCGATTAAAACTCTCCTTGGGTCTGATCCGGTAATAATACCCCGCCGCGCCCTGGGGATCCATATCACAGAGCAGCGTCCTTCTTCCACTGCGGGAGCTGCTATATGCCAGATTGACAGCGGTGGCAGTCTTCCCGACACCTCCCTTGCTTGAATAAATGGCGATAATTTTCATTGCAAAAAAGCCCCGTTCAATGCAGCAATAATGGGTTGAAATTCGTTAAAAAAGCAAATCAAGCAGATTTCTGTTTTCTGCGCTGGTAAACTGCACAAATGTTTGTTCAAACTTCTGGCGCACACTTGCCTGCTCTTCATGCAAATGGGTGATCAAGCCGCCAAGCGCGGCAGCTACCGGGACAACCTTTTGGGGCTCCCCACCAGCTAATCCATTCTGATACTGTGCCAACATCTTCTGCTGTACTGAGAGATCATTAAAACTCCCCAGATTATCCTGAAGTTTTTTGAGCGCCTTTACCAAAACATCCATTTCCGATTCAGGGAACAAAGACCGGTAAAACTCCAGCAGATAACGGAGTTTTTTACCCTGTATCCGCAAATGATGAAGGTCGGTATCAGGACTTTGCGGGCCAATCAAGGCACCATCCTTCATAATACGTTGCAATCGTTTTCTGATCGCCTTCACAGCCACCTTTTTACAGGGCTTATGACCTGATGCCATCGCAGATGAAAGCAACGAATTTTCCACATAGCCTCGCCACTGTGTCAAATACTGTTGAAAACTCTTGGAACGAAAAGCCTTCTTCAGCCGTTGTCGCTCCTTGACGCGCTGCCGGGCAAGATCTTTTAAAAAAACAGACAATCCTTCCTGCAGCCCTTCAGGCAACAGGGAATGAAACGCATCTTTCTTCAGAAGATACACATCCAGATCACGAACAGGCCCGGTAACAAGGCCGATCTTCTGCAATCCTTGCTGAAAACGACCCACATCGGCAACAGGCAATCTCTTTTTCATGCTTCCAAGCAAAGCACGAGTCCGACGCAAGGCCACCCGAAAATCATGGAGGAATTCAGAATCAATATCCTCAAGAATACCGGGAATATTGCGCTCCATCCCTTCAAGAAGCTGAAGAAAGATTTTTTGCGCCGCCTGCACAACGCTCTCTGTCGGATCCAGGATAATGGAAAATTGAGAACGGTACTCAAGAGGTTTTCTCCCGCTGGCTACAAGGGCTAGACTCAAAATTCTCTCTTCTGAATATCCGGTTTTCCCCCCTCGACTTTGTACGAGATCCGCGACCTTGGTCAGGATCTTATCATAGCCACGAACCCCTTGTATCTGCAGGGCACCACCAAGATCTATCGGTTCCCCACCCTGTATCAACAATTGATTTCGCTCAAGAGAACCAGAAAGGACTATTTTCTGATCCCGGTTAACAAGCTGAAAGGATTGGGACTGCCGGACAATATCGACCAGAGGAAGCAAGGCCCGAATCCCTGCCAGAAGACACAGCTTCTCGCCAAGGACACCACCTGTAAAATCCTGGGCAGAGAGTTTTTCAGAAACAGGCCCCTCAGCCTGAGCCCTGAATTCACCACTAAAATCAGTCAGAACATAACCCTTCTCGCCCAGACGCAGACAAATAAAGCCCTTGTCATATAAGCGCCAGTCAAAGGTGTCCAGATAACAGAGTGAAGAAACCGTCGCGCTGTCTTCCTGAAGCGTATATTTTGCAGAAAGTCCAGACAACAGAACCAAAACTTCCATCTGCCCAGACAGGGTATAGGTTCTACTGGATTCTTTCATTTTTTCTAAAAATTCAACTCCGGTAATCTGCATTGATCTTCACATAATCAATTGAAAAATCACAGGTATAGACCTCGGCACAACCCGCTCCATCTTTCAAATCTATAGTCACCACAATATTTTTCTCTTTGAGGATCGCAGTTGCTGCCTTCTCGGCCTCTTTCCCCTGCCCCAGCCCATCCTTGACAATCATCACGTCACCGAATGAGATATCGACCCGTTCCGGATAGATGCGAACCCCTGAACGTCCCATGGCGGCAATGATCCGGCCCCAGTTGGCATCTTCGCCAAAAAAGGCGGTTTTGACCAGATTGGAGTTGGCCACGGTCCGGGCAATCTGCTCACCATCCTGCTCTTCTCTGGCCCCACAGACCCGAATGGTGATAAACTTGGTGGCGCCCTCACCGTCCGCCACTATCTGCAGGGCCAGATCCTTGAGCAGATCCCCCAAAGTCTCCTGAAAGATCTGATGATTGCCCGAGGTATTTTCATCGATCCAGGGATTATCGGCAGCGCCATTGGCCATCACCAGCACCATATCATTGGTGCTGGTATCGCCATCAATGGTAATCCGGTTGAAGGTACGCTCCACACCCGCGATCAAGGCGCTATGAAGTTGAGGAAAACTGATCTGGGCATCGGTCAGCACAAAGGCGAGCATGGTGGCCATATTGGGCATGATCATTCCCGCGCCCTTGGCCATTCCCATGAAATTCACCTCCTGTTCACCGATGACGACTGTCCGGTACGCCGTTTTGGGAACGGTATCCGTGGTCATAATAGCCTGGGCAACCTGCTCAAAATTGTCTGGGGACAATCCGGCCACCAGCCTGGGCATGGCTTTTTTAATGGCGTCTACGTTCAACTGCTCACCAATAACACCGGTCGATGAGACCTGTACCATCTCATCTGCAATGCCTAAGGCCAATGCAGCACAATTGCTGGTAGCAATAGCTGCCTGCATGCCCGCCTCGCCGGTACAGGCATTGGCGCAACCGCTGTTGACTAAAATGGCCTGCGCCTTTCCCTTTTTCAGGCGCTCCATATCGAGGACAACAGGCGCCGCCTTCACCTGATTAGTGGTAAAGGCCCCGGCAGTGACCGCTGGCGCCTCACTGAAGATAAGACCGAGATCCATTCTATCTGCATATCTGATACCGGCAGCAATTGCCGCTGTTTTAAACCCTTTGATTTTCATTCTCTTTCTCTTTACATTATTGAATCATTGAGAACATATACTTCTTTTCCCCTCGCCAAAAATATCTCCTTAACAAATAAAGTTACCACCCATCCTACCAAATATGCCAGTTAAAAATAAAGAGGTTTCCAGTTTCCCTATTCAAGTGTAGAATTGCAACCGATTATCTTGGGATACATCCTGTCAATTCCACCTCTACTCACCACCTGCTATGCGGATTCTTCTTCTCTCAGATATCCATGGGAACCTTCCCGCCCTGATTGCCATTGACCGCTTCTTTGCCGATACCCCCTTTGATGTCATCTGCAACTGCGGAGACTCCACGGTGTATGCACCCTTCCCCAACGAAACATTGCAGTGGCTGCAAGACAGAACGGCCTACTCCATTCGGGGAAATACCGACGATAAAGTCATAACCCTGCTTCAAGGGGGAACCTTTAAAAAACCCCATAATGAAGAGAAGCGCATCATGTACCGGTCAACGGTGGAGACCTTGAATGACCAAAGCAAAGAATACCTGCTCTCCCTGAAGGACTCTCAGCGGCTGCATCTAAGCAATTTCACCATCGGTCTTTTTCATGGCAGCCCTGACCACCCCAGAGAGCTGCTCTTTGCCGATACCCCGAACAGCCGCTTTCAAGAACTCAGCCTGCTGACTGACTGCCGGATCGTTATCACCGGCCATTCTCATTCTCCCTACCATAAAAACATTCACGGCACTCATTTTATCAATCCGGGTAGTGCCGGCAGGATGTTTGATGGTAATCCTGCAGCCAGTTGCGCCACCCTGACCCTCTCCCAACAGGATGTGCAGGTCGATCTCCACCGGATTGCTTATTCGGTGGAAGAAGTGGTAACAGCCTTACACCAGCAGCATCTTCCGGAAATATACACGGAGATGTTTCGCCAGGGGCGAAAATTAAATTAAATCAAAGACATCTTGACAGCATAATCTGGTAAATCAATGACCACACCTCACAATACCCGATCATCCCTTGAGCAATATCAACTGACCCCCAAAAAACGGTTTGGCCAGAACTTCCTTGTCCATGCCGGGACCGCCGAGGCCATTGTCCGGGCGGGCAAGATCAGCGCTGATAACATCATCATGGAGGTCGGTGTTGGCCTGGGCGCCCTCACCCGTCCCTTGGCCCACGCCGCCAGACAGGTTATCGGCCTGGAGGTCGACAGCGGCCTGATCAGGTTTCATCAGGAAGAAGCTGACCTGCCTGAGAATGTCACCCTGATCCACCAGGATGTATTAAAGGCTGATTTTCATGCCCTCTACGAGCAGTGTCAGGGGCCGATCATGATCATGGCTAATCTGCCTTACTCCATTTCCAATCCTTTTCTGTTTAAACTGATTGAGAACCAGGAAAAGATGGCCTGGGCCACCATCATGCTGCAAAAGGAAGTGGCTGACCGGTTGACCGCCCAGCCTGGAACCAAACAATATGGGGTGCCCACGGTTTTGCTCAGTGCCTGCGCCACGGTGACACGACTCATGACTCTGAAACCTGCGGAATTTCATCCCCGACCCAAAATTGACTCGGTGGTGGTACGGATTGATTTTGACCGGCAGACCGAGCGGCTCAAGGCCCTCCCTCCGTATGACCATGCCCTGCTCCATCGCGTCGTCCGCGGCGCCTTCAGCCAGCGGCGCAAGACCCTGCTCAACACCCTGAGCAGCAGCAAGCTCCTGCCCATGATCGGCGAAGAGGAAAAGGCAACGATCAAATCCCTGACCGAAGTCGTCATCCGCAAGGCCGGCATTGAGCCAACGGCCAGAGCTGAAGATCTGACCCTTGAGGATTTTGTCCGACTCACCCTGGCATTTGCCGAATAGAGCGTCATCTCGCTCCCTTTCAAAACTCACACAGCATGCAAAACTTCGTCTTCCATAATCCGACCAAAATCCTGTTCGGCAAGGGTACCATCCCCGCCATCGGCCCTGAAACTGTTGCCTTTGGCACCAGAGTGTTGCTGGTCTATGGCTCCGGCTCCATCAAACGAAACGGGGTTTACCAACAGGTCACCGACTCCCTGCTCAAGGCCGGGGCTGAGATTGTTGAACATCCGGGAGTCCAATCCAATCCTGTTCTCAGCCATGTGCAGGAAGGCATTACCCTGGCCAAAAAGCAGAAGTGCCAGGTTATCTGCGCCGTCGGCGGCGGATCGGTGATTGATGAGGCCAAGGCTATCTGCGCCGGCGCGGTGGTGAATTATGATGTCTGGAAATTCTTTACCGGCAAGAAATCCGTCACCTGCCCCCTGCCCCTGACCACCGTCCTGACCCTGGCCGCATCGGGATCGGAAATGAACTCCGGCATGGTCATCACCAACGAAGAGACCAGACAGAAATTCGGTTTCGCCAACAAGAAGCTCTATCCCAAGACCTCCATCCTTGACCCGGAGGCAACCTATACCGTTCCTGCCGATTACACCGTCTACGGCGCGGTGGATGCCATCGCCCACGTCCTTGAGTTCTACTTCACCACTCAAGACCCGGCCACACCGGTTCAGGACCGGCTCATGGAAGGACTCATTATCAACGCCATGGAGAGCTGCGACCGGGTGCTGGCCGACCTGTACGACTATCAGGGCCGCGCCGATCTCATGTGGACGGCCACCCTGGCCCTGAACGGGCTGACCGCCGCCGGACTTGGCAAGGTAGGATTCCCCATGCACCTGATCGAACACTCCCTCTCCGCGCTCTACAATGTCCCCCACGGGGCAGGACTCTCAGCGGTCATTTCCGGCTGGATGCGCCTCCAGTGCCAAGCAACGCCCCAGCGTTTCGCCCAGTTTGCCGAGCGCATCTTTGATCTCAGGAGCGGTAGCACGGAAGAACGAGCTCAGAAAGGGATTGATGCATTGAAGCAATGGTTTGAGAAGGTGCGCAGCCCCACCTCACTTGCAGCACTAAAAATCCCGGCACAGGACATCCCTAAGATTGCCGAAAATGCGGTCACCCTGGCTAGTGTCTGGCGGATGCCAGATTATGACTGTGAACGAATCCAGACCATTCTGGCTGGGTGTTAGGAGCGGTTTTCAAAGCATTCTCTATAACTGGTTGAAACTTGCAGGAACGACTATTTTTTTTAACTTAAGAGGAGGTTGTAAATGAGGAAAAAGATTTTACGGTTACGTGCCAAAGGTTTTATGTCTTTGGCGATTTTACCACTATTGCTGTTCTTTGCCGTTACTATTCACGCCGCATCTGTTCTTGATGGCTTCAACCCGAATGCAAACGACAATGTCTCTGCCATCGCCGTGCAGGCCGATGGCAAAATCCTCGTCGGCGGTAATTTCATCTCCATCGGCGGCCTGACAAGAAACCGTATTGCCCGGCTTAATGCTGACGGCACGGCGGATACAACCTTTGACCCCAATGCAAATGGCTCTGTCTCTTCCATCGCTGTACAGACCGACGGCAAGATTCTCGTCGGCGGTGATTTCATCTCCATCGGCGGCCTGACCAGGAACCATATTGCCCGGCTTAATGCTGACGGCACGGCGGATACAACCTTCAACCCGAATGCAAACAGCTCTGTCTCTTCCATCGCTGTACAGACCGACGGCAAGATTCTCGTCGGCGGTGATTTCATCTCCATCGGCGGCCTGTCCAGAAACCGTATTGCCCGGCTCAATGAGGACGGCACGGCGGATTCAACCTTCAACCCGAATGCAGATAACACTATCTCTACCATAGCCGTGCAGGCCAACGGCAAGATCCTCGTCGGCGGTGCTTTCTCCACCATAAATGGCCAGACCAGAAACTGTATTGCCCGGCTCAATGCTGACGGCACACTGGATACAACCTTCAACCCCAATGCAAATGGCAATGTCCAATCCCTGGCCATGCAGACCGACGGCAAGATCCTCGTCGGCGGTGGTTTCACCTCTATCGGCGGCCTAACCAGGAACAATATTGCCCGACTTAATGCCGACGGCACGGCGGATACAACCTTCAACCCCAATGCCGATATCTTTGTCTGGTCCATAGCCGTGCAAGCCGACGGCAAGATCCTTGTCGGCGGTTTTTTCACCTCCATCGGCGGCCAAGCCAGGAACAATATAGCCCGACTTAATGCCGACGGCACGGCGGATATAACCTTTAACCCCAATGCAGATAACATGGTCCTGTCCATAGCCATACAGACAGATGGCAAGGTCCTCGTCGGCGGCATTTTTACCTCCATTGGTGGCCAGACCAGGAGCTACATAGCCCAACTCTATGCTGACGGCATGACAGACACAGACCTCAATCCAAGTGCAAATGGTTCTGTCTATTCCCTGGCCGAGCAAGCAGACGGCAAGGTCCTCGTCGGCGGCGATTTCACTTCCATAGGCGGCCAGGTCAGAAACAGGATAGCCAGACTCAACACTGACGGCACAGTGGATACAACTTTCAACCCAAATGCAAATAGCTTTGTCTTTTCCATAGCCATACAGACCGACGGCAAGATCCTCGTCAGCGGCAACTTCACCTCCATAGGCGGCCAGGCCAGAAACAGGATAGCCCGGCTTAATACTGATGGCACGGTAGATGCAACCTTCAACCCAAATGCAAATAGCTATATCTTTTCCTTAGCCGTGCAGACTAACGGCAAGATCCTCGTCGGCGGTGACTTCACCTCCATAGGCGGCCAGGCCAAGAATTATATTGCCCGGCTTAATACTGATGGCACAGTGGATACAGACTTCAACCCGGATGCAAATAACATTGTCTCTTCCATAGCCATTCAGGCCGATGACAAGATCCTCGTCAGCGGTAACTTCACCACCATCAGTGGCCAGGCCAAGAACTATATTGCCCGACTTAATACTGATGGCACGGTGGATGCCGCCTTCAACCCGAATCCAAATAACATTGTCTCTTCCCTCGCCGTGCAGACTAACGGCAAGATCCTCGTCGGCGGCAACTTCACCTCCATAGGCGGCCAGACCAGGAAATATATTGCCCGGCTTAATATTGACGGCACCGCAGATACTGACTTCACACCGGATGCAAACAACTCTGTCTCTTCCATAGTCATTCAAGCCGACGGCAAGATCCTTGTCAGCGGCAACTTCACCTCCATAGGCGGCCAGGCCAGGAACTATATTGCCCGGCTCAATACTGACGGCACGGCAGATATTGACTTCAACCCGAATGCAAATAACTCAGTCTTTTCCATAGTCATTCAGGCAGACGGCAAGATCGTCGTCGGTGGTAATTTCACCACCATAGACGGCCAGACCAGGAATTATATTGCCCGGTTAAGCGTTGATGAAGCTGCGCTTCAGAAACTCTCCGTTTCAATAGATGGCACAACTATAAACTGGACAAGAAGTCAGTCATCACCGGAAGTGCATGATGTGATTTTTGAAAAGTCACCTGACAGGATCACCTGGACATCATTAGGAATGGCAACTCGAATAAGCGGAGGATGGCAACTCACCGGCCAGACCCTCCTTTTGAGGGAGAATGGCTATGTCAGGGCAATGGGCAAGACATATGGCGGTATGTACAATGGATCAACATCATCCAATGAATCAGTGCGCCAGTATTATTTGGACTTCTATACCCTCATGACCAATCAAGGTGGCACAGGGACAGGCACGGTAACAAGCAATCCCACAGGAATCAGTTGCGGAGCAGATTGTTCAGATTTATATACCACCGGCACCAGCGTGGCCCTTACCGCTACTTCTGCCACCGGCTCCACCTTCACCGGCTGGAGTGGCGATTGCACGGGGACAGACAACCCCTTTGACGTACTGATCGACACCAATAAAACCTGCACCGCAACTTTTACTCTCAATCAGTACACCCTGGCCGTCAACAAAGCCGGGACAGGTGCGGGCACGATCGGTGGCAGCGGAACCTATGATTATGGAACAACACACCCGGTAACCGCTACCGCTACCACCGGATCTACCTTCACCGGCTGGAGCGGCGACTGCTCGGGGACAGACAGCCCCTTTGACGTGGTCATCGACGGCGACAAAACCTGTATCGCCACCTTCACCCTCAACCAGTATACCTTCATTACCAACATAACAACAGGCACTGGTAGCGGCACGGTAACAGGTGGCGGAATCTATGCTTATGGAACAATAATACAGCTAACCGCAACCGCAGCCCCAGGCTCCATCTTTACCGGATGGAGCGGCAACAACTGCTCAGGTACAGATAACCCGCTGAGCGTGATTATCGACGGCAGTACAACCTGCATCGCAAACTTTGATTTAGTTCAAAAATTTCCATGGTCGATGTTCTTGCCAGCCATTACCAAAGAAAACCCTTGATAGAGGAAAAAGCTATGGGCCATCAAGGAGAATTTCCTTGATGGCCCATGGAAAAAGTTGAACGCAACCCAAACAGACCTCTTTCGCTATCCCCTTAAAAATAGGGATCCATATCTGTTAACACCCCAGAAAATACCTGATTCCTGCATACACGAAAGTAACGAAGAGAAACATGAGGGACTGTCGATGTCTCGCTCAGTCAAGTACCACCGGCAAAGCCGGTGGTACTTGACTGATTTTGAACCGCTCGAAGCGGTTCAAAATCGTGAGACTTCCCCCTTATTCCCGGAATTGTCAAACTTTGTGAGTCCACCGGCAGAGTCGGTGGTTTACCGTTTTTTATTACATGCAAGAACATCCATGCACATTTTTTACTCCTTATCCTTTTTTTCAAGCATCCGCACCACATGATCCCAGATGAGATCTGCCGTCTGCTCCTTGCTGACCAGAGGTAACGGGCTGGAACCATTTTTATCCAGCAGGGTCACCTGATTGGTATCCGCTTCAAAGCCGGTATGGGCAGAACCAATATCGTTAATGGCAATCAGATCAAGATTTTTATTCTTGAGTTTCTTTGCTCCCTCCGCCGTATGATTTTGGCTCTCAGCGGCGAAACCAACAAGCAGAAATCCAGCCTTCTTCTTACGCCGCCCCAGTTCTTTTAGGATATCCGTGGTCTGCTCCAGCGTCAGTTGCAGCTCGGCCTGTTCTTTTTTCACCTTCTCAGCAAAGTGCATGGCAGGACGAAAATCACTCACTGCTGCTGCCTTGATAACCACCGAGGCCTGATGACAATGTTCCAGCACCGCCTCCTCCATCTCGCGCGCCGTTTCCACCTGCACGCAGGAGACACCCGGTGGACAGGCAAGCTTGGTCGGGCCGGAGATCAGGATCACCTCTGCCCCCCGCCTCTTGGCAGTTCTGGCCAGAGCATATCCCATCTTCCCTGACGAACGGTTACTGAGGAACCGGGCAGGATCCAGGGGCTCACGGGTCGGGCCCGCCGTAATCAAAATTTTCTCGCCAGTAAGATCGGGCACGGCCAGGATCTGGAGCATGACCTCCCGTGCCTGCTCCCATTCCGGCAAACGTCCAGGTCCTTCCTCCCGGCAGGCCATGCGACCGCTCTCCGGGGTCAGGACCTGACACCCATAGCCCTTGAGTTTTTCAATATTTTCCTGAACTGCTGGATGGCTGTACATCTGACTATTCATGGCCGGACAAACCAAAACCTTCGCCCTGGTGGCCAGGACTGTACAGGAAAGCAGATCATCGGCAAGGCCATGGGCCAGACGGGCAATGGTGTGGGCCGTGGCCGGGGCGATCACCACCAGATCAGCCTCCCGCGCCAACTGGATATGGGAAATGACATCGGCTCCCTCCTGCGTAAACAGGCTGGTATGCACCCGCTCACCGGAAAGGGCGGCAAAGGTCAGGGGGGCGACAAAGCGGCAGGCCGAATCGGTCATCATCACCGCGACCCGCGCCTCTTCCTTGGCAAGATTGCTCACCCAGCCCGCGACCTTAAAGGCGGCAATACTACCGGTCACCCCGACCACAATTCGTTTTCCCGCAAGTGTTGTATGCATAAAGAAAATGTCCTCTCTCAATTCAACAAGAGCTATAAAATCCACATCAGCGGCCAGACGCCGCTTCACCGCAACAGCCGCAGATTGGCTGTTGCGGTGAAGCGGCATAAGAATCCGTAAAAAGTCTTAAGCAAAAAAACTTGCTGAAGACTTTAACGGCTTCCAAACAAAAAGGCATGTCCCGCACCATGCGGGACATGCCTTTTTCTCAATCCTGCCAACAACAATTCCTTCTGCTAATTCCTGCTGCCCCCAAAGAATCTGAGCAACATGAGAAACAGATTGATAAAATCAAGATAGAGGGCCAAGGCGCCCATGATCGAACCCTTCCTGACCATTTCCTCTCCCTGGGTCATGATCCCCTCCTCGCCGATGGTCTTGATCCTCTGCACATCATAAGCAGTCAGTCCGGTAAAGATCAGCACCCCGGCCATGGAAATCACCCAGGACATGGCGGAACTGTGCATGAACATATTGACCAGCGAGGCGATGATAATCCCGATCAGGCCCATGAAGAGGAACGATCCCAGGCCCGAAAGATCCCGCTTGGTTACCAGGCCATACACGGCCATGGCCCCGAACATCCCGGCCGTAATAAAAAAGGTGCCGGCAATAGAGGAACGGGTATAGGCCAGAAAGATAGTTGACAAGGTCAAGCCATTAATGATGGCATAGCCGACAAAAAGCCCGGTGGCTGTCGAGGCCTGCATTTTATCCACCCGCGCCGAGAGATAAAAGACCATCCCCAGTTCTGCCAGGATCAGAATAATAAACAGGGGGCTGCCGACAATCTGTATAGCCAGTCCGGATGAAGCGGTAAAAAAGGCCACAATCCCGGTAAGCCCAAGACCGATAGCCATCCAGTTAAAGACTTTGGCCAGAAAGATGGTGGATGCCTCTTGCCGGGCCTGGGTCAAGGTTATCTGATTTGTATTTCCGTACATGTCAATTCTCCTTTTCATAGTTTACGTCTGAGCATAAATACGATACATAAGTAGAGTGTATCTTAATCATTTTGTTTCAGCAAGCAAGGAAAAGAGGACGGGAAGGATGAAGATTGCGATCAGCGGCAAAGGCGGCGTCGGCAAGACCACGATTATGGTCCTTCTGGCCAATGAGTTCAAGAAAGCCGGCAAGGATGTCCTGATCATTGACGCCGACCCCAGTCCCCATATGGCGGAGACTCTGGGGGTAAAAGATATTGAAAGGATAAAACCCATTGCCGAGATGACCAAACTTCTGGTTGAACGCTCCGGCAAGGTGGAAGGCTCCCCGTTTTACAACATGAACCCCCAGATAAATGACCTGCTTCAGGATTTCATGATCAGCCATGAGGGGATGAAGTTGATGGTGCTGGGCGCCATCCAGACCGGCGACAAGGGGTGTGCCTGTCCGGAAAACAATGTGTTGCGGCGGATGCTGACCAAGCTCCTGCTTACGCCCAATCAGGTGGTCCTGCTTGATATGGAGGCAGGGGTGGAACATCTGGGTCGGGGCACCATCGCCGGCATTGACCAGCTGCTGATCGTGGTCATCCCCTCCCGCTCTTCCATCCGCACGGCCCTCAAGATCAAGAAACTGGCAGAAGATGTGAAGATCCCCCGAATTGATTTTATCGGGAATCTGATTAAAGACGAACAGGACCAGGTGTTTCTGACCGAAGGGCTAGGCATCACGCCCATTGCCTTCTTCGCCGATTCTCAGGCCATCAGAGAGGCGGAACGGGCTGAAACCCCGCTCACTCATCTTCCTGCCCCGACAGAGGATACTCCGCGACTCCTGATGGAGGCCTTGACCAGATAATTCCCAAGACACACCCTTTGGCACATACCCTTGATGGTCAAGAGACCGCTTCAAGGCGCCTCCCGGATGATTCAAAAAATCAGGGGAACAAGGAGGCGGTTATCTCGACCACCTCAAACTCACGGGTTCCGCCAGGGGTCTTGGCGATCACATCATCCCCCACCTCTTTGCCAAGGATACTTCTCCCCAGCGGTGAAAATACGGAGATAGACCCCTTCTTCACATCAGCCTCTTCCGTACCCAGAAGTTGGTAACAGACCTGATCATCCGTTTCCAAATCCAGCAAGGTCACCACCGTTCCAAAGACCGCCCGTTGCGTAGGCACCTCCATACAGTTAATCACCTCGGCACGACCCAGCTTATCCTTCAACTCCCTGATGCGCCCCTCAATATGCCCCTGACGCTCTTTTGCCGCATGGTACTCTGCGTTCTCCTTCAGATCGCCATGGGCGCGGGCAACTTCAATAGCCTTGACCACATCAATCCGATCAACCTTCTCCAAACGCCGAAGTTCATCACGCAGCTTCTGATACCCCTGAGTCGACATTGGTACTCGTTCAATCATTCTTTCCTCCTGTTCAAATAAAAAAACCTGCAAATTGTGACAACAATCCGCAGGGATATGAGTCTTGTTAGCAACCGTTACAAAAAAGTCCTGTCTTTTTGACCAGTTCGTTACTCGTCTTGACCTTCGAAACGACACGACGTGGTGACATAACAGGAGCTTACCAGCGATACACCAGTGACAGGCCGATATCCTTGCGGACAACCAGCCCCCCCTGAACCATACCGACACTGCTACTTAATAAGAAATGGCGACTCATTTCAAGATAAATATTGCCGCCAAAGGTATGACTGTTATATCCCCCTTCCTCATAGCCAAAAGAATAATCAAGGGTATAATAACTTGGAGCACTCCGGCCCAGCACATCTGCGGCCAATTGATGTTCAAAATGAACAGAGACCTGGTTCTGCCAATATTCATTAGGACTCCAGTATGGATGATCACCTGGGGCAAAACCATTTTCATAGGAAAAATCTCTTCCCATATTGCCAACGGCATTATGGGATAATTCCTGGCCATAGGTGACCTGCAGCAGGGTCGGCTCGCTGTGCAGGATGTAAGAGGCCCAGACATGATACCGATTCTGATGATTGGCATCACTATATTCCCGGAACAGATATTCTCCGCCACAAAACAGACGCGGCAGGATGTCCACCCTGACCCCACCTTCCAGATCCCGTTTACTGATCCCCTGTTCCAGGGCCTGCACGGTATCATCAACTACATCCTGCCGCAGACGGACAGAACCATGCAGTTCATCCCCTATCCGGCCACGCATCTCCAGATCATAGAGAGGGGTAATATCATAATGAGCATGACCGTCTTTCGCATCAGGTCTATCAGCACCGAGCTTGGCAATAAAATCGACATTGGAATGAGGATAAAAAGAATATGCCCCCAGAAGCCTGTTGCGCCACAGTGTCTGGTCCGTCTCCGTGCCGATGGCATGGAGAGTGCTCCAGCTGACATCCAGCTCCTGACGAAGAGTCGGCAACATCCAGGTACTGGCCCCGCCTCGTGTCTGCTGGATGTCCAGATATCCATTTCTGCCGTTCAGAGAAGAATAGCCAAAATCAATCGTCCCTTTTGGTTTCCTCTTTAAGCTATTACGCTGCACTGCTTCGGCAAGATCCGGATAGTCAGGATTTTCCCGACTAATCTCATCATACAACAAAGCCTCCTTTCCCAGAAGCCCAAGACGGCTGTAAATCCCGGCAAGATCAAAAAGAGACTCAGGAGAAGGATCCCTTTCCACGACATCTTGATACTCTTTCATGGCCTGATAATAATCACCCTGCGCCAGTGCCTTCCTGGCGGAGAGCTCTCTAGCTGCCAGTTGCTGCCAGCGATAGTCCGCATACAAATCAGCGCCAATCCTACCGACCGGCAGTCCACGCTGATTCATGACAAACGAGGGCTCCATCACCACGGTCAGGCGATCCGGCTCTGCAGGATGAGTAAAGGTAATCGTGTTCCAAAAGGTTTGCCGCGGAGGAGGGAGGACAAGATGCACCTGTTTTTCTTCTACTTTTTGAGCAAAAAGCATATCCACAGAGGGTTGCAACAAGGTATTATACACCGTAACCGCCGCCACCCATTGCCGATCAGCCCACAGGGCCCGGGCCAGAATCAGCCTCTGCCACACCGCCAAATAAGCAGTGTCTGGAAAATCCACAAGACCTTTGCCCAGACCTTTTTGTCTGGCAGGAACCAGATTGTCTATGATCTGCGGAAATGATGCCAGCTTGAACTCCATCTCTAATGACTTCCGAGCAAAGCTGAGTTCCGCAGGATAATCCGCAGCAAGGGTCTGTAAAGAGGTAAAAGCCGCCTCTACATTCCCCTGATCACGCAGGAGATCTGCCTGCAACACCAAGGCCCCCACTGATTCCGGCACCTCCCGCAAGGCCATTTGCACATGCTGCAAAGCGGCCTCCGTGTCGCCATATTCCCGCTCTAACTGTGCGACCTGCATCAGACTCAAAAACCTGTTGCCATAGTTTTTACTCAACACCTCATCAACGAGCTTATCCCCCTGATTTCCCCCTGACAAACCCGCATCAAGCAATTGTTTAAGGATCAAGGGTTCCAAATCCAGCGGATGCTCCTTGAGGAGTTTCGCTATCAGTTCCCGACCGTTGTCATATTGTTTATCCTGTAGATAAAACCGGGCCAACACAAGGTCTGCCAGCTCCTTCATCCCGCTCTCTTGCCGGCAATGCTGAACTAGAAAGGTCCGGTATTCCTGAACACTGTCGATAGCCTTGTCCATTTTCCCAGCTGCGGCCAGCACCCTTGCCCGAAGCAAAACAAGATTTTTTTTGTCATCCAAACAAGTTGCAGGAACAACAGAATATCCTGGTTGTTCGGATAACAGCGCCCCCCAGGACCAGGCAAGATCAGGTTCTTTGCTCTTCAAGGAAAATTCAACCAATTGGCGAAGGGTGGATTCAATGGCAACCCCATCCACCAACATCTGCCGCAAGAACTGTTCCGCCTCAAAGGTATTTCCTTCCCTATACAGGGCATCAGCCAGAACCAGGCGCGTCTCAGCAATCAGTTCAGCATCCCCCTGACCTGACTCAATCAGTTGTTGACAGATCGTTTTGGCCTGGGTCGCCAATCCGTTTCTCAGCAAGACCTTGGCATACCGCAGATCCATCTTCATCTGCTCAGCCTCAGACTTTGCCTCCCGACGCTCTGCCTCATAGTATTCCTGATACTGACGAATCAGGCCCAGCTGTGCCGATAACTCGAGACAACGAAAACGAATAGCCTGATCATCTGGCATCGCGTTCAAATAGCGATTATACCAGACCAGCGCCTGCCCCGAGATTCCACGTTCATCCGCAAGATGCGCACTGATAAGCAGATATCTTGGCCTATTACGCTCCTCCTGCGGCAAGAGCCCGAGAAGATGCTCGACCTCGCCCAGATCTTTCTGTTCAAGAAACAACTCGGCAAGCCGGAGAACAACCTCCCTGTTTCCTGGATCATGCTGATGAATCATGCCGAGAACTGCACGCAATTCCTTGCTGTTCCCACGTTTTTCAAGGAGTTGGGCCATGCTCACATAAATTGCCAGCTGGTTCGGGGTAATCTGTGCAAGCTCCTTCCATACCGGCAAGGCGCCATCCCGCTCCACTTTTGACACCAGATCATGGGCAAGCATGGCTTGTATTTTTCCTATCTCTTTGGCAATAACCTGATCTTCAGGATGATACTGGAGATAATCCTCAAAATAAGACAGCGCCTTGTCAGGCCTCCCCAGATCAGACAGATAAATAGCGCCTATCTGCAAGAGACGGGCATCACGGTGATCATCCTGGGCCAGCAAAATCAGGAGATGAGGCAAGGCCGCCTCTTTTTCCCCTTTGGCAATCAAATAATCAGCCATTTTTTCCTGAAACGGCAGGTAATCCGGATGACGCTGCAGATATTTTTGCCAGCAAAAAACAGCCTTGGTCTCCTGATCAGGACGATCAAAAACCACGGCTGCCTCAAGCAGGGCCTGATCCTCCACCTTATCTTGAGAAACAAGTTTTTCATAATAGACCAAGGCCTTTTCCCTCCGCCCGGATTTGGCCACATAAGCCGCAAGTTGATGCAACAGAGTGATATCATCAGGCCTGAGCTGGAGGAGTTCTTCCATAAACGGATAGGCCGCCTCATACTTCCCCTGTCCACGCAAGGAGGCAACAAGACCAACCAAGGCCTCTTTGTCCTGTGACCCATCAAGAGCGGCTTTTTTCTGATAAACAAGATCGTAATAGGCAAAAGCCCCAACATATTCCTTCTTTTTCAGGGCAACCAGACCAGCGCTCAATAGATATTCAGGGTGCTTGGGGTCTTTTTCCAGAAGATCTTCAAGAAGAACGGAGGCCTGATCCCAATCAGACAGGGTAATGAGCACCAGGCAATATTCCCACGAGGCCTCTTCAATATTGTTTTTCAGAGAAAGAAGCCGGGAATAACTTTTGGCGGCCTCAGTATATTTCTCTTGTCTGGTCAGTTCCCGGGCCTCATCCCAGAGGATTTTCCATGCAGGTTCCTCTCTGGTGTCACTGACAACAACATCACGTTCAGGGGTAATGGCAGCAGAAGCTGGAAGAATTACAGGAAAGAAAGAGAGAGGAGACACCAGAAAACAAAAAACAGCAAGAAAACGCCAGCCCAAAATACCGGACTGCCGACATCCCACTCCGGAAGGTGTGACCATTGACCAAGAGTTCTGAAAAAAGCCCTTCACCATAAAAAGACCTCCATGGCAAAGACGTTTCTTCTTCCAGATTGCACCCCAAAGGCACTTCCTGCGGGGTGCGTTACAGAAGAGAAATCCACGAGAATATCACACTTATTGCCGATAGAATTCAGCTATCTTCTCAACAACATACACCTGCATATCCGCAGTCAGTTCCGGATAAATTGGCAGGGCAATGGTCTCAGCAGCAGCCTTCTCAGCCTGAGGAAAAGACAGGGCAGGGAAGCTTGTCCCCAAACATTTCTGCTGATGCAAGGCCAATGGATAATACACTTCACAACCGATATCCTGCAAACGCAGCCAGTTAATCAAGGCATCACGCCGGCTGACCCGCAAGACATACTGGTTATAGATGTGATAATTTTTTCCAGCACCATTCACGGCGCTATTATCTTGTTTTTTCGCCATATGAACAGCCTGGGGCAGGACAAGAAAGTTATTCTGAACAAGACCGAATTCAGCAAAGAGTGCATTATAGCGGCCCGCATTCTCACGCCTTGCGCGATGCCACTGCTCAAGGTACGTCAACTTGATCCGCAGCACAGTGGCCTGAATGGGATCAAGACGGAAGTTCCCCCCTACTTGATCATGATAATACTTGGGTGAGGCCCCATGGTTGAGTAAAATGCGAATCTTGTCGGCCAAAGCACGATCACGGGTCACCACCATCCCGCCATCACCAATTCCTCCAAGGTTTTTACTGGGGAAAAAAGAAAAACATCCGGCAAGCCCTATGGAACCGGCCTTCCCCCATTGTCCATTTATCTCGCTGCCCTCAGCGCTCATTGGGCATTCAGCGCCAATGGCCTGGGCCGCATCTTCAATCACCGGTAAGGCATACTGGTTGGCGAGCTTCATGATCGCCACCATATCCGCACATTGTCCGTATAGGTGTACAGGCAAAATAGCCTTGATTTTTCTTTCAGAATCACGAACCAGGACTTCTGCCATGGCAACAGGATCTATATTAAAAGAGACAGGATCTATGTCCACAAAAACAGGAATCGCTCCCAACCGGAGCACAACCCCCATGGTGGCAAAAAAAGAATAGGGTGTGGTCAGAACCTGATCACCAGGCCCGATCTCCAAGGCCATCAAAGAAACAAGCAGGGCGTCAGTACCGCTGGAGACCCCCACCCCGTTTTCCACACCACAATAAGCGGCAACATCCTGTTCCAACGAAGAAACTTCAGGGCCCTGAATATAGGTAGTTGAGTCGATAACCCTGGTGACGGCCTCCAGGATATCTTCCCGAAGATAACTCAATTGTTGTTTGAGGTCGAGTAAAGGTACTTTCATTATGCAAACCTTGATCGTAGCGAAACTTTATATTTTATAAAAAAACAATACACATCAAAAAGAGAGAGAAGCAGCTAAGCCGCTGTACACAACATGGCCATCTAAATGGCCTCAACGGCATAAAAAACCTTAATGATCAGGGCCGCCTTTAATCACCATGCCTTCACCCTCAAAAAAATCTTTGATATCAGGCATTTCTGACTCAAACAACTTCTTCATCTTTTTCAGCAAATTCACCTCAATCTGCCTGACCCGTTCCCGGGAAATATCAAATTTATCAGCAATATTCTGGAGAGTAAGGGGTTCATCAGTGAGCAAACGCTCTTCGAGGATCATGGTCTCTTTGCTATTGAGATTTTTTTTCAAGATCACAATCATATCGGCCATTTTGGCCTTCATCTGACTGCCAGCTACCATATCCTCAATGCCTGGACCTTCACTCGGCAGAAAATTTTTCTGCTCATCTTCCGAATCGGCGCGTACCGGGCTCTCAAGGGAAACATCCCCACCCCCCATGCGCTGACTCATCTCAATAACCTCGCTCTCCTTGACCTTCAGACGCTGGGCCAGTAATTTGGTCTCTGCCTGAAACCCTTGCGACTCAAGGAGCTTTCTCTCCTTGTTCAGACTAAAAAAAAGCTTCCGCTGGGCCTGAGTGGTGCCAATCTTAACCAGACGCCAGTTATCCATGATAAACTTCAGGATATAAGCACGAATCCAGTAAGCGGCATAATAGGAAAATTTAACCCCGCGATAAGGATCAAATTTCTTGGTGGCCTGAACCAGTCCCACATTTCCTTCCTGGATGAGATCCATAAAGTTCTGCATCCAATATTTCTGAAAGTCCATGGCCACTTTCACTACCAGGCGCAAGTTGGAAGAAACCAGCCGATAGGCGGCATCCTGATCACCATTTTCCCGAAACCTGATCGCCAGTTCATCAGCCTCCTCCCGCGTCAAAAGCTCATACTGACTAATCTCCTGCAGATAGCGTTGCAGGGCAGGATTACTCAGGGCAGGAAGATGTTCCTCGTTAGACATGGAAACAAGGGGATGCTCATACGGATCGTTTCCCACACTGTCAGACCTGGACAAATCAAACAGATCAGAGTCATCAGGGGTATCAATCACATCAAATGTATTCTTTTGTGAGGTCATAGAAAAGTTCTGTTTATCAGGACAATATTGATTATAGAAACCTATTATTATTACTCCAGTTCCATCAAAGTGCAATCATTATATCTCATACTCGAAGCATCCACAGAATATCTCCATATTCCCTTATAGGCCACTTATCAGCAAGGAATAAAGGAAATTCTATTTTCTTCTTGTCCCTTTTGTGCTACAAGTCTATCTTTTCAAAATCATACAAGCATTCTTTTCTTCAGCATCTCATAAAATTTTCCTGCAAACAATGAAACACATACGAAATTTCTCCATTATAGCCCATATTGATCATGGCAAATCAACTCTCGCCGACCGCATGATTCAGTTATGCCATCAGGTCTCGGTGCGTGAGTTCAAAGACCAGTTGCTCGACAATATGGACATCGAACGTGAACGCGGCATCACCATAAAAAGCCAGACCATCTGCCTGCCCTACACCGCCAAAGACGGGAAGGTCTATGAGCTGAATTTGGTTGACACCCCCGGCCATGTTGATTTCAGCTACGAGGTCTCGCGCGCCCTCAGCTCCTGTGAAGGCGCCTTGCTCCTCGTTGATGCCGCCCAAGGCGTTGAAGCCCAGACCCTGGCCAACCTCTATCTGGCCATGGAGAACAATCTGGAGATCATCCCGGTTATCAACAAGATCGATCTTCCCTCAGCAGAACCGGAGAAGATAGCCCTGCAGATCGAGGAAGACCTGGGACTCGACAGTGAACACATCCAGCTCTGCTCAGCCAAGACAGGACAGGGCGTTGACAATATCCTTGAGGCCATCGTCAACTTCCTCCCCCCCCCAAAAGGCGACTCTGACAGCGAACTCCAGGTCCTGATCTTTGACGCCCACTACGATGCATTCCGCGGTACCATTATCTCCTGCCGCATCATTAATGGCACTATCAAGGCGGGAGAGATGATAAAATTCATGTCCAATGACGCCACCTACAAGGTTGAGGAAGTCGGCCTGTTCAGGGGGATCAGCAAGGAACCACAAAAACAACTCTCCGCCGGACAGATCGGCTACATCCTGGCAGGTATCAAAACCATCAGCGATACCCGGCCCGGCGACACCATCACCCATAAAGACCGGCCGTGCGCCCAAGCCCTGGCCGGCTTCAAACCGGTCCAGCAGGTAGTCTTCTCCTCCATCTACCCCATCTCCACTGATGACTACGAGAATCTGGCAACCGCCATTGAAAAACTCCAGCTCAACGATGCTGCCCTGACCTTTCAAAAAGACTCATCCGTTGCCTTAGGATTTGGTTTCCGCTGTGGCTTTCTTGGTCTTCTCCATCTGGAAGTCATCCAGGAACGGCTGGAACGCGAATTTGACATCTCGCTCATCCTGACCGTCCCCTCTGTTAAATACAACTTCTACCTCAACGACGACAGTATGGTAGAGGTGGACAACCCTGCCCATTTCCCGGATCCGGCCAAGGTCAGCCAGGTGGAAGAACCGTATATCAAGGCTACCATCCTGATGCCTGAAAAATATATGGGAGTGGTGATGGCGCTGTGTATGGAGCGACGCGGCGAGAACACCCATTACCATTATCCGACACCCGGCAGGATCGAACTCACCTGCGAACTACCGTTGGCAGAGGTGATCTATGATTTCTACGATAAACTCAAATCGGCCACCCAAGGGTATGGATCCTTTGATTATGCCCTTTATGATTATCGCAAGAGCGACTTGGTCAAACTGGATATCCTGGTCAACGGCGAGCTGGTGGACGCCCTTTCCCAACTGGTGCATCGCGCCAATTCCCGGGCCCGCGGCCTGCATGCCTGCGAACAGCTCCAACGCGAAATCCCCAGACAGATGTTCAAAATCGCTATCCAGGCCGCTATCGGTGGAACGATTGTTGCCAGAACCACGATCTCAGCATTAAGAAAAGATGTAATCGCCAAATGTTATGGTGGTGATATTTCAAGAAAGAGAAAACTTCTGGAGAAACAAAAGGCGGGCAAGAAAAGGATGAAAACCGTTGGCAATGTAGAGATCCCCCAAAAGGCCTTTTTAGCAGTGTTAAAGTCTGAGCAATAGCAAGATACCATCCACACTGTCTTTCTCCTGCTCAATTTCTCCTGCTCAAAAAAAAGGGGATAATTCAAACTCAACCGGCCTGAATCATCCCCTTCCCATTCATCTTTCAACTATACGTGAAGCTTTATTTCTCTTCACTATTCTGAAATTGAGGACATTGGCATTTATTGCGACTATTACTCCGACGATCCCAGACATTAATTCCCTTCTGATTCAGAATACTTAGAATTTCCTCCCTGCTAAACGGACTATCCTTCTGTCGGCTGATATAGACCAGACAATCAGTACAGATATGAAAAGATCGGGAATCTGTCTCCTGGATAATCTCCCAGCACATCTTGTCTGGTTGTTTCCTTGCAGGACACATTTTATCGTCATCACACTTCATGATTTCCCAACATGGCCATTCAGAGCGAAGTGACATGATGTTTTACCCCCCAACAACTATCTGTAATTTTATCATCTGATGGTCAATGGGAGAAATCACCCATCGCACAAAGAGAATATGCATATTTCTACCTCAATCCACCTAAAATCAAAAAGCTAATCTACTTTAGAAAAAGATGCAAGAGCCCTCTCCAGCTCATCCTTGCCCTGCCCGGTCACCGCGGAAAACAGGATTCGTTGTTCTGAAGCAATTGAATGGCCGGCATCAAGAATACGGGCGTTTTTTACCCGTTCATTGCCTGACAATTTATCAGCCTTGGTATAGACAGGCAAAAAGGGGATATTTTTCTCCCGCAGCCAGCCAAGAAGCTGAGCATCGTATTCCTTGGGTTCATGTCGCAGATCCAGAATAACCACCACACAACAGAGAGTCTTTCTGGTCTCCAGATAGGAAGTAATAAGTGACTGCCAGTGATCCTGCATCCCCTTGGCAACCTTGGCATACCCGTATCCGGGCAAATCTACCAGATATATTGCATCTGTCACTTCAAAAAAATTAAGCCCCTGGGTCTTTCCTGGACGACCACTCACCTTGACCAGATTTTTTCTACCCACCAGAGTATTCATCAGACTTGACTTCCCCACATTTGAGCGCCCGGCAAAGGCAATCTCCGGAAAGGACTCACTGGGCAACTGGGACAGGTTGTGCACACTTAAAAGAAAATGGATATCAATAAATTTCATGCTCAGTGTCCCTTACCCGGCATAGAGATAACAACCAGGTGACAATACAAAAAGATAAAGTCAAATGACCTTATTCAGGGCATATTCAATAATACCCTCAGCGCCGTTCTTCTTCAATTTGGGGATAAGATCACGGACCACATCCTCGGAAACAACGGTCTCCACTGAATACCAGTCCTGCTGATAAAGACCCGCCACCGTTGGCGCATTCAGACTGGGCAACAATTTGATAATCTGATCCAGACGCGCATGGGCAACATTCATTTTCAGGCCGACAATGCGATCAGCATTCAGGGAACCCTGCAGGAGCATTGCCACATTTTCCATCTTCTCCCGCTTCCAGGGATCGGCCCAGGCCTCTTTATTGGCAATAAATTGGGTATTGGACTCCATCAGTTCATGGATAATGCGCAGGCCATGAGCCCTGATCGTACTCTCGGTCTCAGTCACCTCAACAATCGCATCGGCAAGCCCGGAGACCACCTTGGCCTCAGTAGCTCCCCAGGAAAATTCAATGTCAACATTGATCTTTCTCTCCTGAAAGAACTCCCTGGTCACATTCACCAGTTCCGTGGAGATTTTCTTTCCTTCCAGATCCTCAACGGTATGGATATCGGAATCACCAGCCACCGCGATAACCCAGCGTGTCGGCCTCCTGCTCACCTTTGAATAAACCAAATCACAGACAATCACCGCCTCCGACTTATTTTCCATAGTCCAATCCTTACCGGTAATGCCTGCATCCAGCATCCCACTTTCAACATACCGGGACATCTCCTGGGGCCGGCAGATTGAGCAAACCAGTTCCGGATCATCAATCTCAGGAAAGTAGTTGCGGGATTGCGGTTTGATCAGCCAACCTGCCTTTTCAAACAACTCTATAGTTGCTTTTTCCAGGCTCCCCTTAGGAAGTCCCAGTTTAAGCTGTTTTTTCATCTCCATCACCTGCTCTCCACTCATTCAAGACCATCCAATTGGTAAAAAGGATATCATTTGACACCCTGCTCTTTAGGAACCGCTACGAGACAGCCTTTACAATCCTGACCATTTCGTGGTTTTGCCTTCCAGTTAACAATATTATTGTTGTTACAACGGTTTACTTTTTTCCATACACAGTTTCCGGGTCAAAAACCCTGATACCGATCACAACTAACTCTCCATCTTCAACCCGCCGAAAAAAACATGACCGATGCCCTGTATGACAGGCAGCTCCTCCAAGTTGTTCAACCTTGAGCACAACAGTATCGTCATCACAATCAACCAGAATTTCACGAATAAGCTGGACATTGCCGGAAGACTCACCCTTAAGCCATAATTTATTACGAGAACGACTCCAGTAATGGGCCTTTCCCGTCTCCAGCGTTTTTTCCCATGACTCATTATTGATATAGGCCAGCATCAGGACTTCGCCACTCTGATAATCCTGAGCAATTGCCGGGAGCAGGCCATCTTTAGATTTTTCAAAACATAACTGCAATATATTCACCTTATTTATGTACATCCTGAACTTGGAAGCGTTTCTTGTCAGCGTCCGCCTTCTCTTCTTTCATCTTCTCACTCCCCAAAAAACAAGAAAACAGGAAGTCCTGAATTTACAATAATCAACAGGGCAACGACACAAGGGGCATCCACCGACTCTATTGAGGAGTGATGTTTTTCACAGAACAATCTCATCAAAAGATTGCTTTTCTTCAATCCATCCCACATAACAAAGCACTTCAATTATTAATTTGAAACAAAAAAAGTGATTTTATGCCGATCACCATTCTTTGTCAAGCTGCACCTGTTTTTTCATAAAGAAAGTCTATTTCTGCTCCCTTCCACACCCACTCCCATAAAGAGATTACCAATAAATATCTTTTACATTCCTTGACTTGTGCCACATATCTTGATAGCAAATGTAAATAGGAGACGTAGGGGCCACTCCTCGTATGCCATATGGCATACGATACATCTATTTGATTCTAACACCGGAGAAAATGGCATGCTAAAAAATCTTTCAGTTAAGATAAAGTTGATCATATTAGTGAGTTGTGCAATCATTGCCATTATTGGTGTTGGGATAACGGGAATTTACGGGATGAAAACCACCGGTAATGGCCTTACACACATCGGCCATACACTACTGCCCAGCACGCTCGGGCTGGGGATCCTCAACGAGGCTCAAACCGCTATTCGTTTGCGAGTAATGGAAGTTGCAATATATGAAAACGACTACCAGGCGCAAGGCAAGTTTTCGGAACTGCTCGAAAAGAAAAAAGCCGACTGGCAATCAGCAGAGAAGGGCTGGAAAAT
Organism: Desulfocapsaceae bacterium; assembly: GCA_030653035.1. Taxonomy (GTDB): domain Bacteria; phylum Desulfobacterota; class Desulfobulbia; order Desulfobulbales; family Desulfocapsaceae; genus UBA2270. Next base: position 73,360 of record JAUSAB010000030.1, read on the forward strand.
TTATGAGCCTCTGCCGCAAACACCGGAAGAGAGCGTACTCTGGAAACAATTTGTCAAAGAATGGGAGGCATGGAAGGCTGCCGATACGGCGCTCACTACCACCACGCTCAGTTTAAGCAAAAAAAACAGTGAAGAAGAACAAAAACGTCTTTTCCTTCAATTCTACAAACAATACGAAGAGCAGGTATCCCTCTTTATCATATCCGAGGCCACACTTGCCAAAATAATTGACATCAACGTTAACGGAGGAAAAGAAACAGTAAAAAACGCTGATACTGTGATGGCTACGACTCGGACAACCCTCATTACTATCGGATTACTGTCAGCAGGCGCCCTTTTTATCCTGGGATTTTTTATTGTTACCGGCATTACCCTTCCCCTTGAACGCATCACATCGCATATGAAAGCCATGGCCAAGGGAGATTTTTCAAACAAATTGAGCACAAATGATCTTCAGCGCGGTGATGAAGTTGGCGCCCTTTTCAAGGCTGCTGAGACAATCCCCAACATCATAAACAACATGATCAACGATATCGACGGGATGGTGACGGCCATCACCTCTACCTCCACCGATCTTGCCGCTGTGGCCAGACAGACGGCTTCAAATGTGCACGATATGTCAGAAAAAACAATGGCGATATCCGCTGCGTCCGAAGAAGCCAGCACCAACTCAAACTCAGTAGCTGCCGGCATGGAGCAGGCGACAACGAATCTCTCCACTGTGGCCTCGGCAACCGAAGAAATGAGCGTCACCATTAATGAGATCTCTGAAAATGCGGCGCGGGTACGAGCCATCAGCAGTGAAGCCTCAGAACAGGCGGATTCTGTGAACACGGTAATGAAAGAGCTGGGAGTTGCTGCTAATGAAATAGGCCAAGTAACCGAAACCATTACCGATATATCAGCCCAGACAAACCTGCTGGCGCTAAACGCCACCATTGAAGCGGCAAGGGCGGGAGAAGCCGGAAAAGGCTTTGCTGTTGTGGCCAATGAGATAAAAGAACTGGCCCGACAGACCGCCACCGCCACTCAGGATATCCGCGCCAAAATCGATGCCATCAGGGCCTCGACAACGACAGCCATAAATGATATTGAACGTATTGCAGAAGTCATCAGAAACGTCAACGAGATTGTCCCACAAATGGCAGCAGCCATCGAAGAGCAATCGGTCGTAACCAAAGATGTGGCCGAAAATATCGCCCAAGCCACTGCCGGTGTCGCCGATAGCAATGAGAATATTGCCCAGACTTCGGCTGTATCCACTGAAATCTCCAGAGATATTGCGGAGATCAGCGCCAGTGTCGCTGAAATACGCACCGGAAGCGACCGAACTCTCAACAACGCCGCGGAGATGTCGGCCCTTGCCGAGCAGCTCAAAGTGATGATATCAAAGTTTAAAGTGTAAAGCACAAGGAGTATTAACTATATGCACTCAAGGTCCTATCTGGTTTCCACGCGGCGCATGGGAACCAGAAAACGATTTCTGACAATCAAAAGATTGTCCCATTATACCTGAACAATGCAGGCAACACTTATTGCCAAACAAGAAACAATGGGATAACATATTCCAAAACAGTTACGAAACACCTTGCTTCTTTATTATTCTTTCGTTATGGCTTCTTATACTGTTTTGGCCATTGAATATACCCCGTATTATTTATTTATATTAGCTTAATGTGCCATACATGTCTGCACTCTCTGCAACCAATTAGCATCAACTACCAAACCTTTTTTTCTTTCACTGGAATAACCTCACATGAAAAAAGCACAAAAAAACGATAGAGTGACAATTAGTTACACTGGAAAATTAGAGAACGGAACAATTTTCCAAGCCACAACCGAATCCGAACCTTTAATTATTACTCTTGGCAATCTTGACGTCCCGCCTTCTTTGGAACAAGCTATTATCGGGATGTCAGCAGGCGACAAGAAACTGGTCAAACTTGAACCTGACGAGGGATATGGACCCCGCCGCAAAGACTTGTTACAGACACTCGACAGAAATGTTATGAATGTTGGCATAAACCCCCAAGTTGGAATGATCCTCTCACTCAATGTAGAAAAAGATGGCCAGAAGCATTCAGTTCCGGCCACAGTGGTTGAGGTCAACAATGATACTGTCGTCGTTGACTATAATCATCCGCTGGCAGGACATAACCTTTTGTATGACATTACCGTGATTTCCATAGAAAAAGCCCTTGAGCCCTAAGACTTAAGAGTCACCAGAGGACATTCTTTCAATAATTACTTTTAACTGACATGCAAGCGAGAAGGCAAACGACTTGCAACCACTTTACTTTTCTTGTTTTTTAAAAATAATTACTCTATAAAGAGGTAATTATAAAAGTTTATCAGATGCCCTTTCAATCAGATAAGCGAGGTCAAATCCTCCGTTAATCTACGAGATTCCGAAACGAGGGTTCTTGAGTCATATTGTTTCCATTAAAAACATTTCATTTTGGTCAAAATGACAAAGCCCAAGCTTTTGAGACTTTGACAAGACTCTCAACAAACAGATACAATACATGTAAGACTTGAGAATGTAGCCCCTGTCATTCATAGGGGAACCCCACATCTCATCTTGGTTTTACCATCTATACGCATGGTGATAATCGGTTTTTATTTTTCAATTTTCTCCCCGAAGGAGCTCAATAAATGCAAATTGAAGATGACGAAATACTCCAAGGTTTTATCGAAGAATCTCTTGAACATCTTGCTGACATTGAAACTGACCTTCTGGCAATAGAAAAAGCAGGGGCCAACATCGATGAAAATCTGGTAAACAAAGTCTTCAGGGCCGCTCACTCCATTAAGGGCGGGGCTGGTTTTATGGGACTCACAGTGATCCAGGAATTATCTCACGCCATGGAGAATATTCTGGGTATGATACGCAGCCGAAAGCTGGTACCAAACCCGGAAATCGTCAATATACTCCTCCAGGGATCAGACAAACTGGAGGCAATGATCAATAATATCCATTCCAGCAATGATGAAGACATTACTGAACATCTCATCCCCTTAAATGCCATAGCAGAAGGCACTGCACTCCAACCGACCGCACCAAAACCAGCGCCAGAACCTGTTATTGAAGAAGCAGCGCCAGAAGAACCTGCTGTCGCAGAAGATGTCATCCAGGAACCAGCGCCACAAGCGGCGGAGGTACAAGATATTCCGGAGGAACAGGCAGCACCCACGCCAATTGTTCCAAAACCAGAACCAATAGTTCCCCTTACTTCTCCAACGCCAACATCAACTGCAGCAGCTACAACATCTCAGCCCCCTCAGGTTAAGGCAGATACCAGTCTCAGGGTTCATGTCAGCCTGCTTGACTCCCTCATGACCCTGGCGGGCGAACTTGTTCTCAGTAGAAATCAACTGTTGCAGACCATCGGCTCAAACGACCTGCGCAATGCCGAGGCGGTAGGCCAGCGGATTGACCTTATCACCTCTGAGCTACAAGAAGCGATCATGTTGACGCGAATGCAGCCTATTGGCAATGTATTCAGTAAGTTTCCCCGGGTGGTGCGTGATCTCTCCAAGCAGCTCAATAAAACTATTGAACTGACCATTGTTGGCAATGAAGTTGAACTGGACAAGACCATCATTGAGTCTATCAACGATCCACTGACCCATCTGGTACGTAATTCGGTAGATCATGGCGTTGAAATGCCCGCAGACCGGAAACGCGTAGGCAAACCGGAAAAAGGCATTATCATCCTGAAAGCCTACCATGAAGCAGGCCAAGTTGTCATCCAGATCAGCGACGACGGCAAAGGTCTTGACGGTGAGGCTCTGGCAGCAAGCGCGGTCAGCAAAGGTCTGATCTCGACCGAACAGGCCCAGATCATGTCGGACAAAGAGAAGATCAATCTCATCTTCCTGCCAGGTTTTTCCATGGCCAAAAAAGTCACGGATGTCTCTGGACGTGGCGTTGGCATGGATGTAGTGAAAACCAACCTTGACAAACTTGGCGGTCAGGTTGAAATCGTCTCTGAGGTTGGACACGGGACCACCATCTCCATCAAACTTCCCCTGACTCTTGCCATTATTCCCTGTCAAATTATCACAACCAGCGGCGAACGATATGCCATCCCCCAGGTCAACTTGGAAGAGCTTCTACGTATCCCCGCAAATCAGGTTCAAAAACGGGTGGAAAAAGTCGGCAATGCAGAAGTTGTCCGCCTGCGTGGTAACCTTCTCCCCTTAATCAGACTGGCTGATGTAATAGAAGCAGAACGAACCTACTGGGACTCCGCAGAGGCAGCGCACAAACCAGACAAACGTGGCAGTATTGCCGATCGTCGGGGTAAGACATCACCTCTCTTCCACGCTAATAATGAGCCCCAGGAAGAAGAGAATATCACCAATCGTAATAAACGCGATCTTTCAGATCGCCGCTATACAGCCTCAAGTGCCTTAAATATCGTTGTGGTTTCTACCAGCTCCATGAAATATGGCCTCGTTGTCGATCGTCTGCAGGATTCCGAGGAAATCGTCATTAAACCTCTGGGCCGACATCTGCAACAGTGCAAAGGATATGCTGGAGCCACAATCATGGGTGATGGCCGCATTGCCTTAATCCTTGACGTGAGTAATCTGGCACAGATGGCCCACCTGACATCCATTGATGGCACGGACAGGGCAAATGAGGTTGCCATGGCTGCCGCAGAGCTTATGCGTGCCCAAAAAGACAAACAAGCCCTACTGATCTTCCGTAGCTCAGAACAGGAACAGTTTGCTGTCCCCTTGAATCAAGTGGAGCGAATTGAAAAAATCAAACGCTCAGAGATTGAAGATATGGGCGGCAAGCGGGTCATGCAGTACCGAGGTGGAAGCCTTGCCCTGATTTCTGTAGACAACATTTCTGCGGTTCATCCCCTGGCAGATCAAGATGATCTGCTGGTTATAGTTTTCAACATTTCCTCAAAACCTGTTGGCCTTTTAGCTATTGGCCCCATTGATGCTGTTGAAATAACCACAGAGATTGATGGCGTAACTCTTAAACAACCTGGAATTATGGGCTCCATTATCATTGATGGGCACACCACCATGCTTGTAGATGTCTTTGAGATTGTCCAAACCCTTTATCCAGACTGGTTTGCTGAAAAACCAGTTTTTGAGATTGAAAAAAACAGCGGGGTTGTCCCCACTATCCTGATTGCGGAAGATTCAAATTTTTTCCGCAATCAAGTCAAAGGATACATGACTGAATCCGGCTACAAAGTAATTGAAGGAGCGGACGGAGCCATTGCCTGGGATCTGCTGCAAAAACATGCCGATGAGATCTCTCTGGTGGTTACGGATATCGAAATGCCAAACATGAATGGCTTTGAACTCACAGAAACCATCAGAAAGAATCCCAAGTATAACAAAATTCCCATTATCGCCCTGACCACATTGGCCGCAGATGAGGATATCGCCATGGGAAAAGCCGTTGGCATTGATGAGTATCATATCAAACTGGACAAAGAAAAATTAATGACCTGCGTTCATGATTACATGAAACGTCTCTTCTAAACGGATTTCGACGATATGTGATGAATACAGCAAGAAGGACCTGAACTATCACAAAAAGCGAAGGCTACTCGTTATCAATCCATATCGCTTTGTTAAGAGGATAATATGAACGAAACAAAAAGCAGTACCAACATACTTGTTGAACTGGCCACCTTCTATATCGGTGATGCCTTGTGCGGGATGGATATCCTGAAGATCCAAGAAATCAACAAACTGATGGATATGACCAAAGTTCCCCAGGCACCTTCTTATGTTATTGGAATTCTGAACCTGAGGGGTCAGATTGTGACCATCATCGATCTTGGTAAAAAACTTGGCCTTGGGGCAACAGATGCCACCCTCAGTTCGCGGAATATTATCGTGAATTCCCCAGGCGAACATGTAGGGCTTCTTGTCACTCGGCTCAGCGATGTCATCTCAGCAGACACCGGCAAAATTGAGCGTGCCCCTGCCAATATGGGTGGAATCCAGGGAGAATTTTTCTCTGGAGTCTATAAAACTGAGGATAGACTTATTGGCATCCTTGACATCAATAAAGTCTTACGCCTCGAAGACCAAGGTCACTGAGAATGCTTCCAAAAAAATTACGTATTTTAGTTGTAGACGACACTATTGTTTATCGAAAGGCAGTCAGCGATATCCTGGCTGAAATTCCAGGCGTCGAAGTCGTAGGCATTGCCCATAATGGCAAAATTGCCATGTCCAAAATCGCCAGTCTGAAGCCGGATCTACTTACTCTGGATATTGAGATGCCAGAGATGAACGGCCTAGAGGTTCTGGCCGAACTGCAGAAAAGCCATCCAGGGGTCGGCGCCATCATGCTCTCAACACTCACTGCCGATGGCAGTGATATGACCATGAAGGCTCTGGAACTTGGCGCCTTTGACTTTATCCTCAAACCACAAAGCAGCGCCAACCTGCAGGAAGGAAAGGCTCAAATAAAGGCTGCCCTTCAACCCATGCTTGAGGCCTTTCGCCATTCACAAAACGCCTCATCTTTACTTGGCACCAAGGGTGTGTTCACGTCCAAGACCCTTCTTACCCAAAAACCTAACTCCTTGTTTCGGGCGCAAACCCCACCTGGACCGAGCAATATCCCTCCCCGCCCTTCAGTGCGAAGAGGAAAATCAGAAATTGTCACGATCGGAATCTCAACCGGAGGACCAAACGCTTTAAGCCAAATGTTGCCACTTCTTCCTGGTGATCTTGGTGTCCCGGTAGTCATTGTCCAGCATATGCCACCAGTTTTCACAAAATCGCTAGCTGCAAGTCTGGATGCCAAATGCGCACTCACCGTCAAAGAGGCGCAGGAGGCAGAACCAATTCAAGCAAACACTGTTTATATTGCCCCAGGCGGGAAACAAATGAAACTCATGGCCAGTGCTGATGGGAAAAATCGAATCATCAAACTTACTAACGATCCCCCTGAAAATTCCTGCAAGCCATCCGTCGATTATCTTTTCCGTTCAGTAGGTGATTATTACGTTGGCCGCACCACTGCTGTTATTATGACCGGAATGGGTTCGGACGGCACTAAGGCCTTACAACTTCTGAAACAAAAAGGGGCGCTAATTATTGCCCAAAACGAGGCCACCTGCGTGGTCTATGGAATGCCCAAAGCCCCTATTGAACTAGGCTTGGCTGATGTCATTGCTCCTTTGAATAAAATTGCTGATGAAATTACCAAAAGTGTCAGATAGCGCTCATCAAAAATTTGTCTTACTTTTTTTCACTATGATTTCACTTTTGACAGCATGCTAAAAATATCACCAGAAGAGCTGAAGCTCGTTGCTCAATATATTCACGATATATCAGGAATATATCTTGACCAGAGCAAATCCTACCTATTTGAGACCCGCTTAGGTACAATTGCCACCGAACACGGCTGCAGTACCTACAAAGAGCTGTATCAGAAGGCCAAGACTGAACCCAGTAAGACTATTGAACGTAAAATAATTGATGCCATCTCCACCAACGAGACCCTCTTCTTTCGAGACAAAGGCCCCTTTGAACTCCTGCAGTTCAAACTGCTTCCCGAGCTGATCGACGCCCGCACACCAAGTTCTCCGGCGCTGAAAACCAATATCAAAATATGGAGCGCTGCCTCATCAACGGGCCAAGAGCTCTACTCTATTGCCATCATCATCAAGGAACTACTCCCTAAGATTGCCAATTACTCCATCAAACTTCTCGGCACGGATATTTCAGACAGTGCAGTTTCCCAAGCCAGTCGGGGAAAATACAACAAATTTGAAATGGAACGAGGACTTCCTGGTGATAAGTTGCAACGTTATTTTACCATGTTTGGTGATTCATGGACAATTAAGGATGAAATCCGGGCCATGGTCCAATTTAAAAAACTTAATCTCATGTTACCTTTTGTCGGTCTTGGGAAATTTGACATCATCTTCTGTCGGAATGTGGCCATCTATTTCACCCTTCCCGACCGTCAGAAACTTTTCGAGAAAATAGCAGACAGCTTAGCAGATGACGGCTATCTTATCATTGGGTCCACAGAATCACTCACTGGCATCTGTCCTCGTTTTGTTCCCAAGAGACATTTACGATCAATCTTTTATCAGAAGAAATAAAGGGAGTTCCTTTCATGAACAATATGACCATACTCGTTGTTGACGATGATCCTGTCATCAGAAAAATGCTGGAGAAACGCCTGGAGAAAGAAGGGTATGAAGTGTTGATTGCGGAAGATGGTTATCAGGCGAGGAAAATGCTCCCCCAACAACATATTGACGTGGTACTGACCGACCTGATGATGCCAGGATCAATCGGGGGTATCGAAGTTCTTGATATTGCAAAAAATCTCAACCCCAACATTGAGGTTATCCTGATCACTGCCCACTCATCTATTGATACTGCAGTTGAAGCAATGAAAAAAGGTGCTGCCGACTACCTGGAAAAACCAATTAACTTTGACGAACTTTTTCTACGCCTTGAAAAAATAGCCAATGTTAACTCAATAATGCGGAATGCCATGGATCTCAGTCAAGCAATGGACACAACAGAAAGCGCAGCATCTGAAACCATTCAGAACCTGGAAATCAAAACCGCTGAGCTCCAAAACCAAATGGATACACTCGAAACAATTCTTCGTGATGAAGAAACATCCATCTATGACCGCATTGACAAAGCTATCAATCTGTTAACAAAACAAAAGCTCTCATAATATCGTGCCTAACAGCGCTTCACATCCCTCTTTCATTCCCCTGCTAATTTCCAACAAGAGAATTTCTTGAAAATATTACTGTCGCCCTTGCAGCTCATACCCAACAGCATCAGATAATTGGGCATCATCAAGAAGGGCTCCGTCAAGTTTAGCGCCAGTCAAATCTGCCCCTGAAAGATTGGCTTTATACAAATCAGCTTTCCGCAAATCTGCATTTCTGAGATTGGCTTTCACCAGTATCGCCCCTTTCAAGTTTGCATTCTCAAAATCAACACCTTCAAGCCTGCTTCCACTGAGATCAGCACCTTCAAGATCAGCACTATCAATATTTTTACCTGTCAGATCAACCCCCGCGAGGTTACATCCATAGCAATGCTTTGTTTCAAGCAATAGGGCCTTGTTTTTTGCTGTTTCAGCCGCTGGATCTATCTTATTCTCAGGAATCTGAGCACCTATCATTTCATTTCCCTGTAGCTGCTTGCCCTTCTGAATGTCATCATCGTGTTTTCCGGTCACAGCTTTATTGTCACTTTCTCCCTGACCAAACAACCCTTTCACACTCCCCAAGGTCTTATCAAAAAATCCTGGCTCTGTTGAGGGAGAAGCCACCTGCGTTCCTTTAATCTCGACAGGCGGTTGTTCTTTTACAGGAGGAATGTCGGCACCAACATCAGATTTTGACGATGCCTGCACAGATGGCACAGTTTCTGGTGTTACCTCAGCCGTTTTGCCAATAGCGGCTGATTTTTCAGCTACCGTTTTCTTTTGATCATTTTCTCCCTGACTAAACAACCCTTTCACACTCCCCAAGGTCTTATCAAAAAATCCTGGCTCTGTTGAGGGAGAAGCCACCTGCGTTCCTTTGACCTCGACCAGCGGTTGTTCTTTAACAGGGGAAATATTGGCAACAACATCCTGTTTCGGTCCGGCCAGTACAGCTGGCGCAGTTTCTGATGTTACCTTAGCAGTTTTTCCGGTTGCAACTGATTTTTCAGTCACCGCTTTTTTCCCATCGCCCTCTCCCTGACCAAACAACCCTTTCACACTCCCCAAGGTCTTATCAAAAAATCCCGGCTCTGTTGAGGGAGAAACCGCCTTCTTTCCTTTGACCTCGGCGGGCGGTTGTTCTTTTACAGGGGGAATGTCGGCAACAACATCCTGTTTTGGCACTGCCTGTACAGCTGGAGCTGGCGTAACTTCAGGTGTTACCTTAACAGTTTTTCCAGCCAAAACTGATTTTTCAGTCACCACTTTCTTCTCATCACTCTCTCCCTGACCAAACAACCCTTTCACACTCCCCCAGGTTTTATCAAAAAACCCTGGCTCTGCGGCAGGAGGAGCCGACGTCTTTCCTTTAATATCAGCAAGCGGTTGCTGCAATGTGGCGCCATGAGCCTTATCTTTAGTTTCCACAAGCGAAGTCGCTCCCAGCCCTTCTTGGGCAGGGAGCGGCGTTTCAACAACATCCTGAGTAGAAACATTTTCAGAGACAGACTTTTCTGATGGTTGATTCAAGGCAACTTCTTTGTCCAATTGAATACCGACAAGATAAGCCCCAACAAAAGTTGCGCCACGAAGATCTGCGCCGCGAAGATCCGCCTCAGCCAGATCAGCACCACCAAATTCAACATCCCTTAAATCTGCATTTTGCAAGTTGGCCTTATTCAGAGCAGCAAGATGTAATCGAGCTTGCGAGAGATGCGCACCTGCCAAATTAGCTCCTGTCAAATTGACCCTGTCAAGATTAACTCCTGAAAGATTAACGCCAGCAAGCTCACATCCAGGACAACTACTGGTTTCTATCAGTTTCTTCCTGTTATCTTGCACCTTGGCAAGATCAATATTCTGCCCAGCAAAGGCAAAATGATTCCAATTACATACCACCACACCAACCAACATCAACGGGACAATCTTCTTCAACGCGCACATATTTTTCCCCAACAGGACAACTCTCTCAAAGTTCAAAAAAGGATATTAGCTATCATCTTCCATCAACATGCAACTCAGGAAAGGATACTCCAGACGAAGCAAACCTGTCAAGATTCATCAAGAGATGACCACTCATTGTCTCTTTTGGCCCTCATTTTTCAATCATTCAGAATTATCAAAGCTCTTTATACGCAAACTTTGGTCTCCAGAGCAAATTTCAGGAAGGTCCGCACGAAGGGAAAACAATGAAATATCCTCTCGGGGCTCGATATATCTCATGAGGCTATTTATCTGGCCATCTACGCCATGCCAAGGGGCACCCTAAAAAGAGTTGCAATTGTTTGCGGCAAGGTAAGCCGCATCGGGGGCGGCGCAGCAATTCCACCGAGCGTCGTGGAAAAATTAAAGACATGACCAACATCAGTAAGCGGCCGGAGGAAGTCGAGGGACGAATAATCCCCGGTCACTGGGAAGGCGATTTGATCGTTGGGGCCAACGATGCGTCAGCAAGAGAACGCTCGTTGAGAGAACGACTCGGCTGGTTGTGCTTGTTAAAATGGCGACAAGAGCGGCTGACGTAGCTGCCAGCGCATTTGCAGGGGCTTTGAATGCGGATCCCCCAGTCGCGTTGGAAAAGACTCTGACTTATGACCAAGGCAAAGAAATGGCCGCCCATAAAGTCTTCACGTCCGCTACGGACATGAACGTCTATTTTGCGGACCCCCAGTCGCCATGGCAACGAGGAACGAACGAAAACACCAACGGATTGTTGAGGCAATATTTCCCAAAAGAGACAGCGTTGTCAGGCTACACGCAGGTTGAACTGAATGCGGTGGCCGAGCGGTTGAACGCCAGACCTAGAAAGACGCTTAGTTTCGCGACGCCAAAAGAAGCGTTTTCAAAATTACTGGCAGAACTGAATGAAAACTTGGAAATCAAACCAGGTGTTGCTTACGCAACTTGAATGCGCCTATATATAGGCACGGTATTGGGCACAAGAACAACACATATCCCTAATAGTAAAAAATAAAATTATTAATATCAGAGTGTTATTAACAGCAATGAAAAATGAATTTTCATTCATTTTTCATTGCTGTTAATAAAAAAATTTTATATAGTAAAAAGATTCATCAAATGTGTGGCGAGTTTTCTCCAAAATACAAAATACTGGAATGATTTTCTCAGCATCCATATGCACCGAACAACCCAACAAAGTAATCTTTAAATCTCTTTTATTATATTAAGGGGCTATGCACTTGACTCCTACCACCACAACATATAGTGGTCATGTCAAAATGAAATATTGTGTGATGCACCTGCTTTTTCAGGCGTAGTTATTCCAGGCTTTGCCTCCTTGCCACCAATGATTTCTTGACAAGGAACAGGGGCAGAAAGAAGTGCCTGCTAAACCAAGCGATAAAAAAGTTGGCCGTGCGACCTGGAAGTCCTCCTGTTGAAGCGGAATGTAAATTCAGTAAGGTTTTTGGGGAAATCATCCATATCGCCACAGACTACATGTTGTGGCTTCAGGAGTCAAGTGCATAGCCCAGTTATATTATATGGCTCTGCCTTATTTTCAGTTAAACCGGAACATGAGCCAAACAGGCATTCAGTAAACGCATCGGCAATTCATGTTCCCAAAGACGACGATTGAACCGGTAACAAAATTCACTAATATATTCATGTGAATATTTGTGAGACACGCCATGAAATGTACCGTTAATGAAGGTCTTCAAATTCCCGATCACAATATGGACCAAAGGCAGCCAGTGGCCGTCCTC
>JAUSAB010000041.1 GCA_030653035.1 Desulfocapsaceae bacterium
TACGGCCGGTTTCAGTTGTCCCAAATGCTCCAGACTGACTGCCAGGTTAAAAGAATAATCAGGATGGACCGCTTCAGGATTTTGAGCGGCATTCTTTGCTGCCTGCAAGGCGCTGAAATAGGCCTGCTGCGCTTCACTCCAATGATTACCGGCAGCATAAAGGTTACCAAGGGAAAAAAACAACGGGGCAACATGTGGATATTGCTCCAGCAGCAGTTTTAACTCACTTTCCTGATGCGCCGAATCGCCTGTTGGCGTGATGGCCAGCAAACCGGCCCTGGCCAGGGGATCACCAGGATCCTGTTCCAATAAGCGCAGATAGAGATCACGGGCCAGTGAATCTTCATGCCCCTGCAAGGCAAGAGCAGCCAAGCCAAGCAAGGCGCCCCGATGCTTCGGGTTGGCCTGCAACACCTGTTGATACTTTTCTCTTGCCTGGGCAAAATCTCCCTTCTGATAGGCGCCATACGCCGCAGTCAGAAGTGGACTCACCAGAGGCTGGGCCGAACGATGAGTAATAACAATGGGGGCAGAGGCAAGTTTTTCAGGTACGGGCTCAAACACCGAGTCTGGCGAGAGACCTGCTTTGGGCGCTTCCTTGGAAAGGGCAATGGCGTCCTGATTCGTCTTTGGAGATGCTGGTGAAAGTGTGGCTCCAGGTATGGATACGGATGAGGTTGACGTGCCGTTGGTCACGGGATTCATGTCATGGGAAGGAGAAAGATCTGATGTGCCCTGAGGAAGAGATTCCTTTTGCAGCAACGATGCGGGCGACACACTTTCCGATTTTGAGGAAGCAGTCGCCATCTCCCCCCTGGCAGACTCAGTGCTCCCTGCTCCCGCACCACCCTCTGCCGGCAAAACAGAGGTGGAATTCCCTTCCGCAACCACGGGGTCTTGTTTCGCGCCCCCTTCTCTCCCTTGTGCCGTACTCTTTTGCTCAATGGCAACAACAGGAAGAATAGAAGGGGTCAGGGATTGATAGACAAAGAAAAAAAAGCCAGCCACCCCAATAGCCACAAGTCCACTGACTATCCCCAAAACAAGCAACCGGCGGTTACGTCCCTGGCGCTGATACTCTCTTTTTGCAGCAAAGACCGTACGGGCAGTCTGCCGCGAAGACTCGGCCGAAACGATGACCGGACGAACAGCGACGCCAGAATCATCTTGCCCCGGCCCGCTCACAGGTACAGGTTTCACCACATCCGGGGATGACGCCGCCTTTGCCACTGGTGGCTCGCCAGGGAGTTTAGCATCTTTGTGAATATCAGCTTCCCGGTCAGACCGGCCAGCGAGATCATCTGACACAGGGGCCTTCTCCTCTATTGGAGCATTCCTCCCCGCATCAATCACCGGGCTATTTTTCTGCTCACCGCCGCGTCCAACCGTTCTTTCGGCCTTCCCGTCTTCAACCTGACCAGAATCACCCTGATCAGGCACTACCGGTCTGGAAAGATCGGCGGCAACAGTCATATCCACCGGATCATGGAGAGCTTCTTGCGCCTCAAGTGCCAATTGCTGTTCAGCCTCAGGCAATACCGGAGCGTCCTGATCCATGGACAAAGCGACAGGACTCACTGTCATGTCCTCAGTTCCAGCGGCCTCTTTTTTGGCCTGCTCCGCCTTTCGTAAGGCCTCCATTAATAAACTCATCCGCGCCTCTCAGTCAATCAGGAACCTGTCGACCCTTCAAAGGGCTGTGAAGGAATAGGCTGTTTTGCAGGCAGGAACTCCCGATAGTTTTGCAGGTCACCATTCACACTGGCCTGTTTGATCACCACCGGCCGCAAGAAAATGATCAACTCGGTTTTGGTCGCGGTATCATGCCGGTAACTGAACAGATTCCCCAGCAGAGGAATCCGGGAAATACCTGGAATCCCGTCAGTGTTTTTATCCAGCGTATCCTGCATCAAGCCTCCCAGCACCCCGATCTGGCCGCTGGCCACCTTCAGAATCGATTCCACTTCCCGCACCTGCACCTCAGGCACCTTACTGACCACATCCGCCTTAGCCAGGGCTGGGCTGGGGTCCTCCACATAACCGATCACCCGGGAGATGGAAGGACGGACATTCAGAGTAACCTGATTCCCATCACTGACCTGCGGGGTAACCGCCATCACAAAACCAATCGGCACACTGTGCACGGTGCTGGTATAGGTAATCGATCCGGGACTTGTAGTAGTGGCATCCTCTATATCCACCTCAATAGTAAAATAGATCTTATTATCCACCACCTTGAGCATGGCGGTCTGATTATTTAATACCATCACCTTGGGACTTGACAGCACCTTGAGATCACCGAACTGCTCCAACATCTTGATGGTTCCGGTCAGGGCATCAGGGTCGCTGCCCCTGTTGGCAAGGGTCATGGTCGTCACCGGCGGAGCAATCATGTTAACCCCCAGAAGGCTCTGGACAAAACCGAACCGCCCTCCGTCACGAGCAAGGGTACTCCAATCTACCCCGGCCTGATAGTGATCATTCAGCTTCACCTCAACCACAGTGGCCTCAATCAACACCTGCTGCATAGAACGGTTCATCAACAAATCGATAAACCGCTGTACTTCCTGATGCTGACGAGTAGTGGCCCGAACTGAGATCAAACCGCTTTCAGGATTGCTGATAATGGAAGTCGCGGGGGATGGCTTTTTCTTTTCGCCCGGCGGCACAATTTCCTCTATGCAGGTGAATATCCCCTTATCGTCCACCGTACAGCTTGCGCCAAGAATGGCATACAGATTGGCTACGAGTGTTTCCCAGAACGTATTATTGGATTCCTGACTGAGAACCGTCGTTGAATTATTGCTGCCGCCAGTTCCCCCGCCACTCACTTCCGAGGAACCGGTGGTGGAGATAGAGGTGGCCACGCTCACCTCTCCTTTGGACTTACGGGCGATATTGACATAATCAATGCGATAGGTACGCAGGACAGGCTTATCCGGTTCGACAATGAGATTAGGGCGATCCAGATTCCAGCGGATATCGACCTGCCTGGCAATCCGGGTCAGGATCTGCGGCAGGGTCTGATCAATAGCATTCAAGGTTACCTTGCCGGTGATCTCGGGATGGATATCAATATTCAGCGCCGCATCACGGGCTATCTGAAAAAGCAGCTCCCGCGCCGGAACATCCTGCACCACTACGGAATACAATTCGACCTTCCCCTCAGGCTCAGGAGATGGCACCAGTGAGGGAGTACGAACAACTTCCGGTATTGTTGTCGCCGTCGGCGCATCTGCAGCCGTCAGATGCCTGCCATCAGCAGGACGTTCCTGCAGGTTGGCGCTACAGCCGACAATAAACGCCGCCATGAGGGTCATGGCGACAGAAAGAAAACTGTTGAAACGCACTACTTTCCGTATGAGCATTTACTTCTCCAACTTTCTCCCACGAGAGAAAAATATTTATCGAGACAAAATATTCTGCTTCGCACTCTCACCGCTACCAGCACAGCTATCATCCCTGGAGACCGTCTGCGTTCTTGACGCGCAGCACATCATCGAGGCGGCGCACAAAGGGTTGAAAACGACGCAACTCCGGAGGCAAGGTCTCAATAACCTTGCGGGCAGGAGTGACTCCGGGAAAATCGCCATAGACAATCACCCACACATGGCGTTCCCCCTGCGTCCCGGAAGAAATATTCCGGGGTGACACCTGGCATACATAGATCCTGTCCAACAGGGAGACTGGGCGAACTTGCCGTAAAATCCTTTCCGCCTCAACCTCACTGTTCATATCAACCGTCATCAACTGGATGGTATAGCTGCTCAATTCTACTTTCCGCAACCATTGACTGCCGGCTTTACGTCGCTGCCCCATCAGGGTTTCATCAGATTTTACAACAGCATCCTGTCGCAGCGACTCAGATGACAACGATTCAGGCTGTTTGACATCTATAATTGGAGAGAGAGCCGCAACTGTTTCCGGCAATAAAGAGACAGAAGAAGGTTCAAAGGCAGGATGGACCGAAGCTGCGAGATTCGACGCATTGTCGGCCGACATCTCTGTTACAGGAGCAGGATACGCGCTCCCTTGCCCCTCGGCCTCAACTGGCTTCCCTGAATCCGGGACTGTCTCCTTAATTTCCTTTTCAGGATGGACAACATTTAGGGCCAACTCCGATCCAGCTGGAGAGCCCATCTTCGCAGAAACCAACGATGCAGAATGCCCCGTCCAGAAAAACGGAAAACCCTCCCGTGAAGGCAATCGGTTCCACCCCAAAGCAAGCGCCATCAGCACAAGCAGGGCGGCTCCCCCAACAACCTTAAACCAGGAGGATCGGAAGAAAGGCAGGCGAAACTCACTATCACGAATCGCAGCCCGTACATGCCGAGAACGGACCATTGCCCGACCAACGCCCGAGCTTATCTTGACAGCAGGATCAGCATAGGCGGCAAGCATGGCCTTATCCGCCAGGATATTAATCCTGCGGATAAGGCCGCAGGAAGCCTGGGCAATCAAACGCTCGGCACCAGAGCTGAAAACCCCTGATTTGCCACAACCAGCGGCCTGCAGACGAAAACGCAGATACTCACTAATCTCAGCCGTGGTCAACGCCCCCAGATAAAAGCTATGGGTGATCCGCTCCTTCAACTGACGGATATCACGTTTTCGCAGATTTTTTTCAAGTTCGGGCTGGCCAAACAGCACAATCTGTAACAGTTTATGCCGATGGGTCTCCAGATTACTGAGCAGCCGGATTTCTTCCAAGGTCTCCAGGGGCATTCCCTGCGCCTCTTCAAGAAAGACCACTACGCCCCGATTGGCGGCATGCTGGCCCAGAAGATAGGCCTGCAGCTGTTGCATCACCACCAGACGCTCGGTCCCGGATTGCACCGGAAGTTTCAACTCAAAGGCAATGGCATAGAGAATATCATGGGGCGAGAGTTTGGGGTTGGCCAGATAAACAATCTCCACCGATTTGGGCAGTCGTTCTTCGAGAATACGGCAGAGCATGGTCTTGCCGCTGCCTACCTCACCCACGACCTTGACAATACCCTCACCGCTGGTAATAGCATAAATCAGCGCCTCAAGGATCTCGCCGCGACCACCGCCCGGACAAAAAAGGGTTGGATCAGGAGTAATCCGAAAGGGATGGCGCTTCAGGGCAAAATATTCAAGATACATGGCAAGCCTTCCTGACCATACAGGACATTCAAAAAATCATTCTCTAACAAGCTCATCTATTTGTAATATTAAAAATAATTCAGCAAAACCGATCATAGTATGACTATCAAAAAATTGACACTATTGTCAATACATATAAACCCCTGCAAGGTACCTTTACCACGTTTTTATTGATATTTTTTATTAAGTACGAAGTGCGCTTGATGGTAGGGCAAAACACCAACCAGATCGGAATGATGGAAGTTGAAAAACATGAACACCAATATTTTGCTCACAAACAGAACAAAACGGAGGTCTCAACATGGAAAAATTTTCAAATAATCAGCATCCAAAAAGGTTTCGGAATTTTGGACATAAAAAAACCTCCGTTTAGACCAGTTTGTGTACCAGTCATCGAACGGAGGTTTTTATTGCGCAACAAAGTGAATAATCTCATCACTTTATTTTATATACTGGTGGCGATGCAGGGAATTGAACCCCGGACACTACGGATATGAGCCGTATGCTCTAACCATCTGAGCTACATCGCCATTGATTTTGAAACGGGATAAATACCGTATCCACGCCTCACTGTCAACTATTTTCCCCTAAAACAGTCCGCGAAAACCCAAAAAATCTTCAACATACATAAAGGAACGGGCCTCGTTTCGAAACCCGTTCCTTTTATTTTTTCTTCCTGTCATACAAGAGGACAGCAAAAAACTCTTCTTACATCATACCGCCCATTCCGCCCATTCCACCCATGCCGCCTGGAGGCATGCCCATACCAGCGCCAGCGCCCTTCTCTTCCGGCATATCGGCAATAACACACTCGGTAGTAAGCAGCATTCCAGAAACAGAGGCTGCATTCTGCAGGGCGGTACGAGTTACCTTGGCAGGATCAATCACACCGGCGACAATCAGGTCCTCATATTGCTCGGTTGCGGCATTAAAGCCAAAGGCACCTTGCAGGCCCTTCACATGCTCAACAATAACAGAACCTTCACGGCCAGCATTGTTGGCAATCTGACGAATAGGCTCTTCCAAGGCTCGACGCAGGATATTTTTGCCAAGCTCCTGCTCGCCTGGAAGCACCAAACCATCCAGGGCCTTCAGGCAACGCAGATAGGCAACACCGCCGCCAGGAACAACACCTTCCTCAACGGCTGCACGGGTAGCATTCAACGCATCTTCCACACGGGCCTTTTTCTCTTTCATCTCCATCTCGGTAGCAGCACCAACATTGATAACCGCAACGCCGCCGATCAATTTGGCAAGACGCTCCTGCAACTTCTCTTTATCATAGTCAGAAGTAGAATCGTCAATCTGGGTCCGAATCTGTTTAACCCGAGCCTCCAGTTTCACCTTATCGCCCGAACCGTCAATAATGGTGGTATTGTCTTTTGTCACAACAACCCGTTTGGCAGTACCAAGATCACTCAGAGTTACATTCTCAAGCTTGATGCCGAGATCCTCGGTAACAACCTGGCCGCCAGTCAGGATAGCGATATCCTCAAGCATGGCCTTGCGGCGATCACCAAAGCCAGGGGCCTTGACAGCCGCAACATTTAAGGTGCCGCGCAACTTGTTGACAACAAGGGTCGCCAATGCTTCACCATCGACATCTTCAGCAACGATGAACAATCCACGGCCCATCTTGGCCACTGACTCAAGAACCGGCAGTAGGTCCTTCATGTTGGAGACCTTTTTCTCAACAATGAGGAAATAAGGATCTTCCATATTTACTTCCATCCGATCCGCATCGGTAACAAAATATGGAGAGAGATAGCCGCGATCAAACTGCATACCCTCAACGACATCAAGGGTAGTATCCATGGATTTTGCTTCTTCCACGGTAATAACGCCTTCCTTACCAACCTTGTCCATGGCCTCGGCAATAATGTTACCGATGGTCTCATCGCTATTGGCAGAGATGGTGCCAACCTGGGCAATCTCTTTCTGCTCTTTCGTTGGGGTAGCGATCTTCTTGAGCTCGGCGACAATGGCCTCAACACTCTTGTCAATGCCGCGTTTAATCTCCATGGGATTGCCACCGGCAGCTACCAGCTTCACACCCTCGGTATAGATGGATTGGGCAAGGACAGTCGCAGTGGTGGTACCGTCGCCAGCGACATCAGAGGTCTTGGACGCAACTTCGCGAACCATCTGCGCGCCCATATTTTCAAACTTGTCGGTCAGCTCAATCTCTTTGGCGACAGTCACCCCGTCTTTGGTGATGGTAGGCGCACCGTATGATTTCTCGATCAGTACATTGCGGCCCTTGGGACCAAGCGTTACCTTTACTGCGTTAGCCAGGGTATTGACGCCAACAAGAATAGACTCGCGGGCCTTTACTCCGTATTTAATATCTTTTCCAGCCATTATTCATCTCCTTTTATCATTCACGCCCCTCTTGCAAGAGACAGTAATATACACTGCTTAACGCCTTTTTTATTCGATAATACCCATGATATCATCTTCACGCATGATGAGGTAATCCACACCATCAAGTTTTACATCAGTGCCGCCGTACTTTGAAAAAAGCACACGATCTCCGGCTTTGACCTGCAGGGCAACACGATCTCCCTTCTCATTGGTCTTGCCAGGACCAACAGCAATGACCTCACCTTCAGCTGGTTTTTCTTTGGCACTGTCAGGAATAATAATTCCACCTGCGGTCTTGGTTATCTCTTCCAGTCTTTTTACCAAAAGACGATCATTCAATGGACGAACTTTCATGTATTTCCTCCTACACGATTTTGTTTGAAGATTGGGCATCCGCCCCCTGCACTTTAACCTGGAGTATCACAAAACAACACCCCAAAACTGGGCAAAACTATAGGCTGGCTTTTGCAAAAATCAAGGGGCGAATGCCAAAAAAACATCCGCCCCTTACACCAGCACACCAACATCTGTTTTTCACGGAAAACACACCAACCAAGCCTGCACAACTCACTCAGGAATCAGCCAACCCGTACTATCCACTTAAAATGATCTTCCTGTTGACCGCCCTGAATAGCCTGCAACTCGTCAAACATTCGTTGTGAAAGCACTCCGACTTTGCCACTGTTGACGATATATTGCTTGTCCTGATAACAGAACTCACCTACCGGCGAGATAACAGCCGCCGTGCCCGTACCAAAGGCCTCTGTCAAGGTACCATCAATACTCGCAGCAACAACCTCATCAATAGTGATTTGCCTTTCAACCACCTTCAGACCCCACTCCCGGGCCAGACGCATCACGGAATCCCTGGTAATACCGGGCAAAATAGAGCCACCAAGCGGGGGAGTTACCAGCTCGTTGTTGATCATAAAAAAGATATTTGAGGTTCCTACCTCTTCCACGTACTTTTTCTCACAGGCATCCAGCCACAGTACCTGGGTGTAGCCAGCCTGATGCGCCTCTTGGGCGGCCATGATACTGGCCGCATAATTGCCAGCAGTTTTTACATGGCCAACCCCACCCTTGACTGCACGCGCATACTTATCCGTGACATAAATCTTCGTTGGGCCAAAGCCTTCAGGGTAATAGGCGCCAACTGGACACATAATAATAAAAAAATAATATTCCCCGGCCGGCCGAACCCCAAGGGCCGGCTCCACGGCAATCATGGTCGGACGAATGTAAAGAGTAGCGCCTGTAACCGTAGGAATCCAATCCCGATCAAGATAGACCAAGGCCTTGAGGGCCTTGAAGACTTTTTCAATCGGCAAACGGGGCATACACAGCCGCTGGGCCGAGACATTCATCCGTTCGATATTATCCTGGGGCCGAAAGAGATAGACCTGCCCATCTTTACCCTTATACGCCTTCAACCCCTCAAAAATAGCCTGACCATAATGAAAGACCATGGCCGCAGGATCCAACCTGAATTCATGATATGGGCAGATTTTCGCATCATGCCAGCCACTCAGCCGATCCCATTTCATCAAAAACATATGATCAGTAAAATGGTTCCCAAAACCAAGACTATCCTGGGCAGGTTTTTCTTTCAGTTGTTCCTGTTTTGCCTTCTCCAGCCCTATCTCCAGATTTTCCCACATGACAATTTCCTCTTTTTACACAAAACTGTTGTTCAAAAATAATCGTAACATTAGAAGGGGAGACCCACCATAAAGAGCCGGAGCGAAATGATCGGCATATAATGGTTATTTCGGAACGACTCCTAAAGATAAAATTGAGGCCTTTGCCTCCAAAGAGACTTGCACCTTATTTATCTTTTCTTCAAGCGGATTAAGCTATATAGTGAAACACTATGGTTCCCTCTACTTACACACAAAGACCATCTTTTCATCTCTAAACTACCTTGAATTACCCAGCTCTATAAAAAATTGCAACTTTATTTCTTGTTTCTCAATCACCTCTGCACATGTTCAATCCACTATGAACAATGATCGCCCCCCAAATAACTCTGGTTCTCAGTATCCAGGCACACAGGAGTCCCGTTATTTTCTCTTGATCTTTTGTATTTCGGCGATCTTTCTGGGACGGATTCTCTGGCCATTCTGGTCCATCCTGATTCTCTCCTTCCTGCTGGCCAGCCTGTTCAGACCCATCTATGCTTTTTTAAGTAACAGACGACTTTCAGCACCCTTTGCCTCCATCCTTACCTGCACCTTGATCATCTTTCTTGTCTTTATTCCCATGCTCCTTTTCATCGGCGCCCTTTCAAACGAGGCATTAAGCCTGTATCAATGGGGACGAGACGCTGGTGTCGGCCCCCAAATACACTCCTTCCTACAGAAAAGCCCGCTGGTCACCCAGATCCAGACCTATCTGCATGGACTTGGTCTGAACTTTGAACCAGCACAACTTACCGACACCCTGTCTTCTTTTATTAAGACTACAGGCCTCTTTCTCTACAACCAGGCAAGCTCCTGGGCGGCCAATATTCTGAAATTTTTCGCCCTGTTCTGCATAATGATACTCATCATCTTTTTCCTGCTCATTGATCAGGAGAATCTTATAACCTTTCTCATTCGCCTGTCACCGCTCCCCGACCATGAAGATCGACTCCTGCTTGCCAAATTTGAGGAAACCGCCAATGCTATTCTCAAGGGAACTATCGTCTGCGGACTCATTCAGGGCATCATTATCGGGGCGGTCTTTGCCATATTCGGCCTCAATGCCCCCATCCTCTGGGGTTGTGTCATGGCCGTCGTGGCCTGCCTCCCAATCCCAGGCATCGGCTTGATACTGATACTTCCTACCGGCATGATCCTGGCCATAAATGGCCAGCCAGGAACCGGAATATTTCTTTCCCTGTTTTATATGTTCCTCTCCTTTTCCATAGAGTATATGATAAAGCCCAAAATGGTTGGAGGACAGGTCAAGATGCATACCTTGCTGGTCTTTCTTTCTCTCATGGGCGGACTCAGTGTCTATGGGGTGCTTGGCATCATTTATGGACCACTGATTGTCACAGCCTTTCTAACCCTATCGGATATCTATCTGACAAGATATGATTTTTCCCTTCAAAAAAAATCATCATAAAAACAAGACGACTTTTATTATCCCCAATCATCATGAATATGCCGCCTAAATCGCGTAACCGTTCATACTGGAGACCACCTTTACGGTTAATCGAGTCGTTGACGACAATCAGCCCTACCCGTATGCCGGAACCGGCCTGCTGGCAAAGTTGTTCAAATATGTCGGGATCGGTTAAACCAGGCCACCGCAATATGAATTGACGAGGACGCCTTGCGGAGTTCATGCAGGATATGAAGCTGGATATCGTCAAAATATGCTTGGGTTTGCATGGTTGTATTTCTTTGCGGAGAGATTGCTTATGGATGGCGAAAGGTGATAAACATTCGCTCTTTTCTGAGAGTGCTTTATCGAGTTTTTTGTAGAGTTCTGATATTGACTGTATGCTTAAGCCAATTTTATTATCAAGGCTACCAGTTCCAGCAACTCATAATCAATGAAATAAATAGGGGAAGTTTTGCATGTGGCACTTCTCGCGCAGACAAAAAGGCCTGAAAAACTGCCTGCCATGACGGATTTTATTGATAATCAGGAATTGGAAAGGCTACACTTAGAAATGTGCTGAGCAAAAAACCCTCAGGATAACGTGTTCGTCAAAAAGGGCATAGAAGTGTTTTGAGAAGGGCTGGCGGTAATGGTACACACGATTTTGTATATTTACCCTTGCGTATTATATAAAATATTATATAATTGTCTATATGAAAAAAATAATCTTCCATGGCACATCACTTGGAAACCTGAAGGAATTTCCGCAGGATGTACGACGGGAGGCAGGGTATCAGCTTGACAGGGTGCAGACGGGTCTTGAACCGGATAACTGGAAGCCGATGGTTAATATCGGCCATGGTGTTCAGGAGATTAGAATTCGGGATGATGGTGGTCAATTCAGAGTGATCTATGTTGCCAAGTTTGCCGATGCTGTGCATGTTCTTCATGCCTTCCAGAAGAAAACGCAACGGACATCAAGGGCCGATATTGATCTTGCGCAAAAACGGTACGATGAAATAAAGGGGAAGTTATGAACGAGCCACAAGCATTCAATAATGTATGGGACGCGCTGGAAGACGATACCGCAGAAAGGGAAAGCCTGAAGATCAAAAGCCGGATGATGATGGAGATTGGGCAACACCTGAAGGAACACAAGCTAACCCAGACTCAGGCGGCAAAGATGATGCATGTCACCCAGCCGCGAATCAGCGACTTGATAAACGGCAAGATCGACAAATTCACCATCGATATGCTGATAACCATGCTGGCAAGACTGGGGCTACATGTTGAGGTTACGCTAAAGGCCGCATAATCTACACAATGAGTATTAAAGACCACCTGACCGCTTCTCTTTCGAGGGAGGTGGTCTTTTTATTTCTTGGCTGGAATTGTCGGAGTTTTCAGAGTACAAAAAGGAAGAAGTTCTTTATTCCAAGCGGCGACGTTTTTGTATCACGCCAGAAAAAGACATAAAAAAAGGGCTACGGAAAAGTCCGTAACCCTTTGATTTTACTGGTCGGGGCGGCAGGATTCGAACCTGCGGCCTCCTGCTCCCAAGCTATATGTTTTCAGGAGGAAACCCCTTACCACTAAGGCTTTGCAGATTAGCGACATTAGCGCATAGTCTTGATGTCTCAGCCCGCTTGATCGTGTCTGCCACTTGAGTATAAATCTGGGTAGTGGCCAGTTCGGAATGACCGAGAAGCTCCTGAATGACCCGGATATCAGCCCCGCCGTTAATCAATGCCGTCGCGAATGAGTGGCGGAAAAGGTGTGGATTGACATGCTTTGTTATCCCGGCCCTTTTAGCCGCTGTGGTTATCTGTTTACGAATATCTACCCAAGGCCTACCGGTTCTGGGTGAAATAAAAATCATTCCATGAGGCCGCTGCCTACACAATTCATCTATTCTGTCCATGATTCCTGATGCCTCAACCGGTGCCAGTCGCCACTTCCCCCCCTTACCGTAGATACGCAACAACTTTCCCGTAAAATCTACCTGAGCCGCAGTAAGCGTCAGGGCTTCGTTTCGTCGAAGTCCACACAGGGCCATGAGAGTGACAATGATCTGGATATCACCATGCAAATGGCTTAGAATATCGCCAAGCTCCTGGATAGTCAACACCTGAGGCAACGGCGGCCGCGTCTCTCGGCGAGTGAATCGTTTAGGGAGTTTATGTGAACTGCCAGTGGTCTCATTCTGCCAGTTCAGATATGCGGACAAACCGGAAAGCTCAATATTGATGGTCCGTTTTTTCACTCCATCAGTGAGCCGACGTGCTTTATATTGTTCTATCAAAAGTGCTGTGATATGTCGTATTTTGTACCCGCCAAAAAATCCGGTCAAATGTCGCATAGAATTTGTCATCACTTCCATTCCCCTGAGGCTGGACCGATTTTTATAGGTCAGCAGGAAATCAGGGAGCAGATCGTTCCATCCAGGATCAGCATGATTCACTGTCCCGCGTAGCTCAGCCTCGAATTTCAGGGCCTCTTCCTTGCTACCGCAAAACGGTATATAATCCGGCTTTTCCTTGCGACCATGAAAAATTTTGATCAATTGCCATCCCTGCTTGGTGGGGTGTTTATAAACAGACATAGTTATTATAAAGTAGCTGTATGAATTTCAAAAAAGGCATAGCACTGAAAAAAAAATGGCCGGCAAGTTAACGAACAAAACCCACAGCAAAAAACACTCATTGTCCATTTATCACACGGCACAAATTGATCTCTCCCCGTATCTCTTTTCGCTTATATTACTCTTAAAAAGACCTTCTCAATCCTTCCCTATTTTTTTACAACAAATCATTATCATTTTCTTTAGTTGCTTGATTAGTTTTTTGCATATCTTTATTATGAGGAGTTGCAGATGATATCCTTGCAGAAACC
>JAUSAB010000042.1 GCA_030653035.1 Desulfocapsaceae bacterium
TGGAGTGAAGCGCAGCAGGCCTATTTCAGCGCCTTGCAGGCAGCAAAGAATGCCGCTCAAAATCCTGAAGCGGTCCATCCTGATTATTCTTTTAACCTGGCAGTCAGTCTGGAGCATTTGGGACAACTGAAACCGGCCGTAAACTATTACCGGGAAGCCTTGAAGTTTGCGGCTGGTCAGCAGGCGGGATTTGATGTGGAGGCCGTGCGGGCCAGGTTACATAACCTTGAGCAGGGTGAGACGCCATGAGTGCGGTCGGAAAGAAAAAACCGCTGGGCGCGGTGCTGGTGGAACAGGGGTTTATTTCTGAAGATCAGTTGCGTATTGCCTTGTTGGAACAAAAACAATCAAATAAACCACTCGGCAAGGTGCTGATTGAATTTGGTTTTGTCACTGACGCTATTATTCGCGATGCCTTGAGTGAGAATATCGGCCAGAACAGTGTCGATCTGACCCATACGGTTATTGATGCCGAGACCCTGAAGATGGTGCCGCAGGAGTTGGCCCACAGGCATACGGTCCTGCCGCTGTCTTTTGATAAAAGTGCCAACCAGCTTACCCTGGCCATGGCCGATACCTTTAATGTCGTGGCCCTGGATCAGATTCGGGCCTTGCATGGCGGGACATTCCAGGTTACGGCCGTGCTTGGTGGTGAAGCCGATATCCTGCGTGCCATTGAGCAGTTTTATGGGTTTGACCTTTCTATCGACGGTATTCTGCAGGAGATTGAGACCGGCGAGATAGACTACCAAAGCCTGCAGGTAGGGAATGATGAGTACAGCCATCCCATGGTGCGGCTTATTGATGCCCTGCTGGCAGACGCGGTGCAGCGAGGGGCCTCTGATATCCATTTTGAACCGGAGGCGGGTTTCCTGCGCATCCGCTACCGGATTGACGGGGTGCTTCGTCAGGTTCGCAGTCTGCATAAAAATTACTGGCCGGCCATGGTGGTGCGTCTCAAGGTTGTCAGTAATATGAATATCGCTGAATCCCGCGCCCCTCAAGATGGCCGTATCTCTTTGTCTCTTGTCGGCCGGCAGATTGATTTCCGGGTCGCGGCCCAGCCAACGCTCCATGGTGAGAATATCGTCCTGCGAATCCTTGATCGTCAGAAAGGTCTTGTCGCTTTGCATAAGCTGGGGCTGACTGATGATAATCTTCACCAACTGAAGCTGATGCTGGCCCGACCGGAAGGTATTATCCTGGTTACCGGGCCGACGGGCAGCGGCAAGACCACTACCCTCTATTCAGTGTTGAGCCATGTTAATACGGAAGGGGTGAATATTATGACCATGGAGGATCCGGTTGAGTATCCTATGGCCATGATCCGCCAATCTTCCATTAATGAGTCGGCCAAGATGGGTTTTGCTGATGGTATCCGGTCGATGATGCGGCAGGACCCGGATGTGATCCTGGTTGGTGAAATCCGTGATCACGAAACAGCGGAGATGGCCTTTCGCGCCGCCATGACCGGTCATCAGGTGTTCTCCACCCTGCATACCAATTCGGCGGTGGGCGCCATTCCCCGTCTTCTCGATATCGGTGTGCTGCCGGATATCATGGCCGGCAATATTATCGGAATTGTGGCTCAACGGCTGGTTCGCTGTCTGTGTCCGGAATGTAAATATGCCTCTTATGCGGGTGAACTGGAGTTACAATTGCTTGGGGTGGATCCAGCGGCTAAAGATGTCATTATTTATCAGGCGGTAGGTTGTAAGGTGTGTGAGCAACAGGGATATAAAGGACGAACCACGGTTATGGAGTTGCTGCGCATCAATGCTGACCTGGAAGAGTTGATTGCGCGAAGGGTCAGTACCCGTGAGCTGCTGAACAAGGCCATCGCCGGCGGGTTTCGGCCTTTGGCTGAAGACGCCTGTCGTCGCGTACTTGATGGCACCACCAGTCTGGATGAGATCAGCCGGGTGGTGGATTTGACGTACCGATTGATTCATTAAATCACCCTTAAACTCGCTTTTTCAAAATGGGGTCAGGGGTGATTGGGACTTTTAGATTGAGATAGCACTTTCTTAACCGGATCACATTGAGTCATGCCACTTTTTCAATATAAGGCCATTAGCAGCAGAGGAAAGGTCAGATCAGGCAATCTGGATGCCGCTAATATCGCCGATCTGGAGCAACGCCTGCTGCGCATGGGGCTTGATCTGATCACCTGCAAGCTTCGCAATCAGTCCAGGCCGCTGTCGGGCGTGCGTAAGGTGCGGCGGATTGACCTGATCAACTTCTGTTTTCATATGGAGCAGTTGATTCAGGCCGGGGTACCGTTGTTGGAGGGCTTGGCTGATCTGCGTGACAGCATGGAGCATCCCCGTTTCCGGGAGGTGATTGCCAATCTGATTGATGAAGTGGAAGGGGGAAAGAGCCTTTCTGCCGCTATGGCTGAACATCCGACGGTCTTTGATACCTTGTTTGTCAATCTAATCAGGGCTGGTGAGACCACCGGCCAATTGGGGGAAGTCTTTGCCTCTTTGACCACAACCATCAAATGGCAGGATGAGCTGGCATCCACGACCAAGAAGATCTTGCTTTTTCCAGCCTTTGTCGGAACGGTGGTCTTTGGGGTTACTTTTTTCCTGATGGTCTATCTGGTTCCGCAGTTAGTGGGTTTTATCAAGGAAATGGGGGGCACATTGCCTTTTCATACCAGAGCCTTGCTTGCGGTATCACATTTTTGTGTGCACTACTGGTATCTGATTATAATTGTGCCATTGGCTATTTTCTTTGTCATTAAGACCATGGCTGCTACCAATTCCAAGGTGCGGTATTTTCTTGATAATTGGAAAATGAAGATCTGGATGATTGGACCGGTTCTGAAAAAGATTATGCTTTCCCGGTTTGCGAATTTCTTTGCCATGATGTATGCGGCGGGAATTCCCATCCTCCATTGTCTTGAAATCTCGGAAGGAATAGTGGGAAATGTGGTTATCAAAGAAGCCTTGCAGGAAGTAGGCGCAAGTATCCGTGAAGGGGTCAGTATTGCGGCAGGATTTGAAAACAGTGGTTTATTTCCGCCCCTGGTGGTGCGGATGTTGAAAATAGGAGAGAGCACAGGGGCCCTTGACCATGCCCTGTTGAATATCAGTTATTTCTATGACCGCGATATCAAGGATGCCATCGGCAAGGTGCAGACCATGATCGAGCCGGCCATGACTGTTGTTCTGGGCGCGATTCTTGGTTGGGTAATGCTTTCGGTGCTTGGCCCGATCTACGATACGATCAGTAAAATCAAGATGTGAGTGATTCTATGAGCCTCTTTCAGACATCATCTGCTGTTCGCATTCTGCTTCTGACCTCACAGGGGCTGCGTGCTTTTACCTGGCAGAACAGAATCCTTGTCTCAACTGGATCATTTCTCTCCGATGAACAGGGGCAGGCTGATTTTAACCGCTACCTGAATTCTCCGCCCGATTTTCCCCTGTATCTTGTTGTTGATGTCAGTGAAGAGGATTTCCGTCAGGAAAATGTCGCCCATGTCCTGGGACGTGATCGGGGCGCGCTGCTGGAGAGAAAACTTGCCCAATTTTTCCGTACCACTGAATATCGTGCCGCCCGGGTTCAGGGACGGGAGGAAGGTGGACGGCGGGATGACCAAGTGCTGTTTAGTGCCTTGACGAATAATGAACAGATCGCTTTCTGGGTCAATCGCATTCTTGCAGAAAAAGCCCCGTTGAAGGGGATTCTTTCTGTCCCGTGGTTGGTGGAGTTGTTCGCCGGATTTCAGCAACTTGATCAGGTCTCCCATCTGTTGCTGGTTAATCTGGAACAACAGAGTGGTCTGCGTCAGACCTATATCCAGGCAGGTCGCTTGAAATTTAGTCGGTTGCTCTCGCTTGCCACAGTCCGGGCCGGCAATCTTGCGGAAACGATAGTCGCCGAATGTAATCATACCCGGCAATATCTGGAGAGGTTGAAACTGCTTCCTCGCGATCAGCCTCTGGATATCCATCTTTCAGTGCAAGGTGAAATCGCAGAAGAAATTGGCGAGGGATTGGTGGATAGCGCGGGCTTACGTTTTCATCTCCATGAAACCGGGGTCGTGGCCGCCGAACTTGGGCTTGATCCGGCGCTCGAAGATGGTCAGGGTGTGCTCTTTCTGGCGTTGATGCAGGCCCTGCATTCCAAAGGATTGTTTAATATTTATGGCTCGGATTCGGCCACTCGCTATCATCGTTTTCGTCAGATCCGCCGGGGAATAATTGTTGGCACGTCCTTGTTTTTTGTCGTGATCCTGGCTGTTGGATTCTCTCTGCTGACAGATGGATTCAAGCAGCGGGTGGTACAAAATCGTCTAGAGGGTGAAGCCAAAGAGCTTGAGCAACAATACCAGGTCCGGAAACAAAGACTTCCCCAGACCCCTGTTCCGGCAAAGGCCATGCAGAAGGTTGTGGATTCGGTTGATGCGATTCAGGGGCAGATCGTTTACCCTATGGAAATAATGAATTTAGTAAGTCAGGCCCTGGCCGATTGTCCAGATATTCGTCTGCAGAAATTTGATTGGAAGCTGGCTGTTGATAACAGTGGCAGCAAAGAAAATGCGGAAGGATCAACGGTGGCCGCACAACCGGTGGTGGGTCAAGAGGGAGGAAAAGAGGCGGTTCCTGATTTGTTGCTCGGTATGCTTGCCGTCAAGACCCGTGTAACCACTATTCTTGACGGGATTGTCTATCCTGGTCGAGGGTATCTTGATGCGCAGCAGAGTGTGAACCGTTTTATTGCGGCCCTGAGACAGATTCCCGGTATGAATGTCACGCCGATGGTGATGCCGACTGTAACCAGCCCGGATAGCTCTATGAGCGCCATTTTGGATGGTGGGGAGATTCAGGCACTGTTTTCAGTACAACTTGTTTATCAATTAAGGCAATGACGATGAAGCGTCCTCTTTTGTCCTCGGATCTGTTGCTGCTCAAATGGCCGGTGTTATTGCTGGTGATTTGTGTCGTGGCCAGTGTGCTGTGGTGTGGCGGGGCCCTCAAATTCAGGAAGAGCTCTCTTCTTGCCATACAGGCGGCTCGGGCGAATCGGGAACAAATGAGCGCACAAGTCCAACAGGTCAAGGATGAGGAAACCAATATCCGCAGCCATCTCGACCGGTATCGCCAGTTGCAGACAAGTGGGGTGATTGGTGATGAGGAGCGGTTGAAGCTGGTGGAGGCGCTTGGTCGTATCCGGGCCCGGCATAAACTCTATGCGATCCAGTTTGATGTTGGTCCGCAGGCGCTGGTTTCTTTGCAGGAGGGTGAGGCGGAAAGTGCAGGGCCTTCCTTCTCATTGCGTTCCAGCCGAATCCAGATTGACCTGTCTTTGCTGCATGAAGAAGATCTTTCGCAGCTCCTTTTGGAGCTGCGCAGTGTTGGCCGTGGCCTGTTTGTAGTTGAAGAGTGTTCCATCAACCGTACCGGCAGTGAGGTGGCGAGTGAGTTTTTGAAATTGGGTGAGAATTTGCATGTATCCTGCAAGATTCTCTGGTTGACCTTGAAATTTGAGGACGCCCCGAAGGAAGTTCCCTTGGAGGCTGGAATATGAATGTCTTGCAGTCAAGAGCGTTCTTGGCCCTCTTGGTCTGGGTGCTTTGGCCATCCTGTTCTGGG
>JAUSAB010000050.1 GCA_030653035.1 Desulfocapsaceae bacterium
CAAGTAGAACATCGTTGTTTCCTTCTTCTCCCACATCACGGGAAAGAAGCTGAAGCCCTAAGCGCAGGTTGTCGTTTACCACTGAGTTAACCGTCAGACCAAATTCGTTCAGCTGAAACGAACCATCCAGGGAATTGCTCAGAAAATTGTTGTGGCTACTTTTAATGTAGCCCTGGGATAAGAAACCGTTGATACTGAGTTGTTCATTGAAATTATAGGCTTGGCAGGGAGTAATCGTTTGCAGGAAGATGAGTCCGGACAGAAAAATGCAAAAAGCACCCTGGTATCGATTCATGGAACCTCCATAAGATAATATTGCTTTTCAAACCCGTAAAAAGGCAGGATGAAAAGACAGAAGATTCTTACCAATAAGACTTCTGATCTTTTTTATGGATTAGCATAAATTGCACTCTCTTTTATGGTAATTCCAAAAAACATTCAAGTTGACATTGAGTAAGCGAGCGGCGACGAAGCAGTACGGGTAGTACGGTGAGGAGCCGCGCAGTGCAATCGACGAAGTGCCGGCTTGAATGCAAATTGGGATGACAATAGTTTTGGTAAACTCACCATAAGCAAGGAGTTCACTATGAAATTTATTCCATAGTTTGAAGGTATCACCATTGATTTTTATTGTCAATTTAGGGTGCAATTAAAAGACAGTTGGATTTCCACATGTTGAAACAGTTGCATAAAGAGGCCGAGGTAACTGATGGGGCTGTCTCCATCCTTGATCATCTCAGGATCAAGGATGCTTTGGATGTGGTGGTCGATCTGGCTCAGACCGGGATGACGATGCGCTGTGTTACCCATGAAATGGGTTTTGCGAGGACAGTGGCCGATTGAATTTGAGCTGTAACGATCAGAGCGGGCGAATTTGCCATAAAAAAAATGCAATGACAAATGCGAAAGGGGGCAAGAGATTCTTATCCATCCTTCTTGCGTCCGGTAACTTCCTGAATGAAATATCGGGGTCTGTCACGCACGTCGTGATAAATGCGGCCGATGTATTCCCCCAGAAGTCCCATGGCGATAAACTGGGCGCCGATAAAAAAATAAACAAGGGCAAACAGGGTGAAAACACCATTGGCCGCCCATTCAGCGCCATGGATAAGCCGCAGAATCAGGATCAATATCCCGAATCCAAAGCCGGTTGCCGAAATAATGCCGCCAACAATCGACAGCAGGCGCAACGGATAGGTGGTCATGGTGGTGACCAGATCAAACATGAGGGAAAGCAGCTTGCCAAAACTGTACTTGGATTCACCCAGGGTACGAGCGGCATGTTCCACTTCAACCTCAGTGGTTGTCCGGGCAAAACTGTTGGCCAGCACCGGAATAAAGGTGGAGCGTTCATGACACATGAGCATGGCCTCCACAATATGCCGTTTGTAGACCCTGAGCATGCAGCCGTAGTCGTGCATCATCACCCCGGTTGCCTTCTGCACGGCGCGGTTGATGATGGCTGATGAGGTCTTACGAAAAAAAGAGTCGTTGCGTTGAGTCCGGATCGTGCCAACCACATCATAATCCTTGGCAATGGCGACCAGACGGGGGATCTCTTCCGGTGGATTCTGGAGATCGGCGTCAAGGGTGACGATCCAGTCGCCACGGACATGGGTAAATCCGGCCATGATCGCGTTGTGCTGGCCATAGTTGCGATTGAGCAGGACGCCAATGATTTCATCGGGATTATCGGCGGCGGCCTGGCGGATGATCTCTGCCGATTGATCTTTCGAGCCGTCATCAATGAAGATAATCTCAAATGAACGGGCCATGCGCCGACAACTGGCCAGAGTCCGGCGGATCAACTCACCCAGACAGGCCTCTTCATTGTAAACAGGGATAACAATAGATATTTGCGGATTTTCATTCATAACAGCACCCTGCCTTCTCCAGGAAATACTCTTGTTATCCTTTCAGGAGACAATCCTTGATTGCCTCGACCACATCAGTTACATCGTTTTCAGTCATGTCGGGGAACAGCGGCAGCGAGCAAATGCGTTCCGAGTTCCACTCGGTGTTGGGCAGCATCCCTTCCCGCATCCCCATCTCTTCCCGATAATATTTCTGGAGGTGGATGGCGAGAAAGTGGAGGCCGGTGCCGATATTTCTTTGCTTCAACCCTTCCATGAACTGATCCCGGCCGAACCCGTTTTTCTTGCTCTGGACCCGAACAATGAATAGGTGCCAGCTATGGACATGAGGATAATCGGGGAGCGCCAGCGGCGTGATCTCTTCAATGTCTGCAAGCGCCTGCTGATAAAGGAATGCCAGTTCGGTTCGCCGTTTGTTGAAGGCCACCACTCGTTCCAGTTGTTTGACTCCAAGGACGGCGAGCATATCAGGAAGATTGTATTTATAGCCGGGCGCCACGACCTGGGCCTGGGGAGAACGGCCCTGGCTTGATCTATCATGGGCATCGACTCCCAAACCATGAAATTTCAGACTGCGCACCTTGGCCAGCAGTGCGGGATCATCGGAACAGACCATGCCGCCCTCGCCGCTGGTGATATTTTTTATGGGATGAAAGGAGAAAATCGCGGTTCCTGTCCTGCCGATGGGCTCATCCCCGTATGCAGTACCGATGGCATGGGCGGCATCTTCAATAAGCGGGATCGCATATTGGGCGGCGAGTTGCCGCAGCGGGGTCAGATCCACCGGGGCCCCGGCGTAGTGGACCGGGATAATCGCCTTGGTCCGTTCCGTGATTTTCTCGCGGACGGCAGCGGCGTTCATCATCAGGGTGTTGCGGTCAACATCAACAAAGATCGGGGTTGCTCCGGCAAGGACAATCAGATTGACGGTGGAAACCCAAGTCATGGAGGGGGTGATGATTTCATCACCTGGCCCGATGTTTAAGGCCTTGAGTACCACGTGCATGCCGGCGGTGGCGGAGGTCAGGGCAACTGCGCCCTGGCAGCCGGTATATTCGCAGATCCGTTGTTCAAATAAGGAATTCCAAGGGCCGGTGGTAATCCATCCTGAACGCATGACCTCGGCCACGGCGGCAATATCTTCTTCGGTAATCGAGGGCCGGGAAAAGGGAAGAAAATCAGTACGCATGGATCTGTTGGCTCCTGGTATGTATTGGCTTGTGTTATAGGTTAGACATGTTGTTTGCCAGACGCCGCACCAAGAGACAGCCGGAACAGATTGGCTGTCTCTTGGAGGCGGCATAAGGTGCCGTAAGCTGAGCAAACAAGGAAAAGACCTTGCTTGCTCAGCTTACGGCACCTAAAATGTAGCGAAAATATAGCCGTCTTGGCCGCTTTCATCAATGGTTTTCGGATTAGGCAGTTGCGGTCTCCATTGACGATAATTTCTGGCCCTGGCGACCAGGATTGTCTTTCCTTGATGGGCAAGGATCTTGGCCCTGAGTTGACTCAGCTGAAGCAATCGGCCGGCAGCATCTTTATAGCCAAGGCCATAGGTGGCTTCACCGGCGTCATGGACCAGCAGGATATCTGCCCGTTGCAGGTACCAGCAGACTGCCCGCAGTGATTCTTCATCGGAGAGAATGAGGGTGTCCGCGTTGACTGCCTTTTTATGTTCAAGCAACAGAGCGCCCGGCGATTTTCTTTCGATGGTTTGATCGGGCACGAGAAATGGAACTATGCTGAGAAGGAAGGCCGGACCTAAACCAAACAGGATGACTTTTTTGCTCCAGTTTTGCGTCCGACCGGCCGTCAGTGGCAACAGGGCCATGATCAGAAGAGCGACCAGGGCTGCCAGTCCTTGCCAGGTCTTGGTGTAGGGGGCCTTGATACCGTTTATGCCGATGAATTGGATCAGGAGAAAGGCCAGGGGCAAAAGGCCAAAGATGAAGGCCGCGACTCCGGCACCGATCTGAAATGGACGGAACCGGTTTGCCCGCAGTAGAGAAAGGAGGCCGATACTGACCAGGATGGCAAAGGGCGGAAAACAGGGCAGGATATAGGTCAAGAGCTTGCCTGAGGAGAGTGAAAAGAAGAGAAAGGGCAGGCAGAACCAGGCCAGACAAAAATGCACAAGTTGCCTGGTCTCGTGGCCCTGAGTATTCGTCCGTAAACCGATCCCGGCGGCAGGGAGCAAAAAAGTCCAAGGCAGGAACATGACGGGAGCGGTTATAAAAAAGAACCAGAATGGTTCGGAGTGCTGGGCCTCTTTTGCCCCTCCCAGAAAACGGCGGACATGCTCATGCCAGAAGAAGAAATTCCAGAAATCCGGTTCCTGGTGGTGAATAGCCAGGCTCCAGGGCAGGGCGGTAAAAAAGGCGACGATAAGCGGCAACCAGGCGAGGCGGACGAGATCACGCCAGCGACGCTGCCAGACAAGATAGGCGCCCATGGTCAGGGCCGGTACGACCAGGGCCAGAAAGCCCTTGATCAGGAAGGCAAGACCACACCCGAGACCGGCCGCGACCAGGAACCACCTTTGGCGGGAAGAGCCACGTGCGGCCTGGCTGGCGAGGAAAAAACAGACCATGGTCAAGGTGAGAGCGGCGGCGAGCATGGAATCCAGGACGCCAAAGGTGCCAATCACGGGCACCTCGATACTGGTGAGGAAGACCAGGGCGGCGACGGGTCCGGCCCAGATTTCCTCGCGGGGGCAGGCCTGGCGGATCAGCAATATGATCAGTAGGGCGCTGAGGCCAACACTCAAGGCTGAGGGCAGACGAATGGCAAACTCGTTTTCACCGAATGCCAGGATCGAGGCGCTGTTGAGCCAGTATCCCAGGGGGGGCTTCTCAAAATAGCGCAGGCCATTGAGATGGGGGCTGATCCAGTTGCCGGTGGCGATCATCTCGCGAGGGATTTCACCGTAGCGGGTTTCGTCGGGCTCCATGAGCGGCCTGATCCCTAACGGCAGCAGGTAGATACAGAGAAAAAGGGCCAGTAAAAGGGTGTGGAGTTTATTTTGGGTGGTCATGAATAAGGGGGCCAACAAGAGTGGCTCTTGCAGATGAGGAGGAAATTGTTTTGTGGGTAGAGTGTCAAGGGTGCTTCTGTTGCGCGTTGTGTCATTGCTCATGACAGATCTGTCTTGGTTAGAGAAAAACTTGAGGGACATTTTTCTTGTTGCTGTTCGGGAAGGCGAATGCGAAAGGCGCAGCCTTTACCTGGTGTACTTACAAGCTCGATATGCCCACCGTGGACCGTCACCGCCCACTTGGCAATGGCCAGGCCCAGGCCTGAGCCGCCTGTGTCCCGGGAACGGACCTTGTCCACCCGGTAAAAACGGTCAAAAATCCGTTCCTGGTGTTCCGGCGCAATGCCTGGACCGGAGTCGACAATCTCGACAAAACAACTCTTCTGATCTTTGTCAACCAGGATATTGATGATTCCTGTTTCCGGTGAGTATTGAATAGCGTTGAACAGGATATTGGCAAAGGCCTGGCGGAAGATGTTCCGGTCAAGACACACCAGGCAGGGTTGTTTGATCGTCAGTGACAGTTGCTGGTTTTTTTCTTCGGCAAGTATTTCCAGCCGTGCTGTCTCTTCTTGGATGACCCCGCCGAGTTCCAGCTTTGCCAGCACAGGATGGACCATATCGCTATCGGAACGGGCCAGGGCCAGGAGGTCACTTACCAGACGACTCATCTTCTCCACCTCTTCGAGCATGCTGGCAATGGTTTCCTGATATTCGGGAATGCTCATGGGTTTGCGCAGGGCCATTTCCCCCACGCTGTGCATGGCCGATAAAGGGGTGCGCAGTTCATGGGAGGCGTCTCCGGTAAACTGGTGCATCTGCTTGAAAGAGTGATCGAGTTTACTGAGGAGATGGTTAAAGGTCTGGGACAGATGGCCAAGTTCATCGTTGACGTTTTCTACCGGCAGCCGTTCATGGAGACGATCTGCGGAAATGGTCTTCATTTGGGCAACGATCTTCTGGAGTGGTGACAGTGCCCGTCCTGCTAAAAAATAACCGCCTGCCCCAGCCAGCAGGAGAACCAACGGAAAACAGAGGGCCTGGATCAGGAACAGGTGCAGCATCTCCTCGGAGAAATGTTCGGTAGTGCGGCCCACTCTGATCACAACATCCACCCCCTCGATCTGCCGGACTTCCTGCATCATCAGCAGTTTCCGGCCATCGGTCAGTTGCAGGGTATGAAATGTCCGTGTTTGATCGGCCGGCGTCACAGATACCGGCGGCAGGCTGAAATCTGTCTGGGTGAAGTTTCGGTAAATCAGGATGCCATCCAGATGGGAGGCGGCAATCCAGTAGTTCTGTTTGGTGCTTTCCTTATGTCCTCTCCACACAAAGTGTCCATCCGGGGCCAGTTTCAGAAAGAGCTTGACTACCTCCTCGGCCTCATCCTGGAGATTGGTCTTGAGCTCAACGGTGAGCTGGCGCCAGAGGAACATCTGCGTGGAAAGAATGTAGGTGGCAAGGGTGAACACCAGCACACCGAGATGCCACAGGGTGATCCGGGTGCGGATCGACTGCGTGATGTGGCGCAGGGTCATGATTCTTCCTTTTTCATGATGAAGCCAACGCCGCGGATGGTGTGGAGGAGTTTTTCCGGAAAATCCTTGTCAATTTTTCGGCGCAGGCGGGCCATGTGCACATCAATGACGTTGTCCAGTGGAGTGGCTCGCGTCGTTTCCTGCCAGAGATCGCGGGCGATCATCCCCCTGGTGACAAAGCGGCCCTGATGGCGCACCAGATAGGTCAGCAGGTCAAATTCCTTGGAGGTCAACTCCAGGGCCTGGCCGTCACGATGGGCCTCGCGGGTCACCAGATCCAGATCCAGACCGCCAAATTGGAGCCGGAAGATCTGCTCGCTCCTGCCACGGCGGAGCAGGACCCGGATACGGGCTAGGAGCTCGCTTGTGGCAAAGGGCTTGATCATGTAATCGTCGGCCCCGCCGTCGAGACCTAAGATCCGGTCTTCAACTGTGTCCCGGGCGGTAAGGATCAGGACCAAGGTCTGTTGGTCACGGCGGCGCAGTGCCTCGAGAATTTCCAGACCACTACGGCCCGGCAGCATCAGATCGAGGATCACCACATCAAAGACCTCGGTGTTGATCAGGAAAAATCCCTCTTCACCGGTCACGACCGCCTGGACGCTGTACCCTTCCTCTTCCAAGATCTGTTTCAGGGAATGGGCGATTTTTATTTCATCTTCGATGATTAAAATTTTATGCATGGTGTTTTCTTTGGTAACGGAATGAGTGCGGAAGGGCAACTGACGTCTTTCTGAATATTTCTTCAGGTTGTCTCTTGTTTTACCTTGAGACCGCCAGATTACCGTATGGAGATGTTTCGGTAAAGGAACATGAAAGGAAAGAGGGTTGACTTGTTCTTATTTTCGGATAGTGTCTTGTCATTATAAGTGAGGATTTGAAATTTTTTCTCTTTTTTAAGGAAGGAATACGTTGATATGGAAAAGCAGAAGAGGTCTTTTCGTTGGTTTGCTGTCGTCCTGCTGGGGCTTGTTGTCATCAGCAGTGTGATGGCCGTGCCGGCTGCCTTTTGTGGTGAGAATAAAGAGGTTCCCGGCGCGCTAGCTGCAGAAAGCCCGGTGCGTCCACTCAGCCTGTGGGATGCTGCAATCCTGGGGGTGGTGGAAGGCGTTACCGAATATTTGCCGGTGAGTTCCACCGGCCATCTGCTTCTGGCTGAGCACCTCCTTGGCCTTGCTCACGATCCTGCCAGCAAGCGGGTGGCTAACGCCTATGCCATTGTCATCCAGGCCGGGGCGATTCTGGCGGTGCTGGGACTCTATCGAAGCCGGATCAGGCAGATACTTTTGGGGCTGATTGGCAGAGATGCCGCCGGGCAAGCCCTGCTCTTGAATCTGGTGATTGCTTTTCTGCCGGCCGTTGTGTTTGGGTTGCTGCTTGAGGATGTGATCAAGGGGCGATTATTCGGGATCTGGCCGGTGACTGCAGCCTGGCTTGCCGGAGGAATTTTCATCCTTTTTTTGGACAAGAAGATGCGGCCGCATGAATTATCTGGGGACGGCCGGATCGGTTTGTCGATTGAGAGTTTTGGCTGGAAACAGGCATTAGGGATTGGTCTGATGCAATGTGCTGCCCTGTGGCCGGGGGTCAGTCGCAGTCTGGCGACGATTGCCGGAGGGTTGTTTGTGGGCGCGGAACTGACGGCGGCGGTGGAGTTCAGCTTTTTGCTGGGCCTGATGACCCTTGGCGCAACCACGATGTATGAGGCATACAAGAACGGCCACATGATTGTGGCCAGTTTTGGCCTGACCGGGCCACTGCTGGGTTTTTTCTGCGCCTTTGTCTCTGCCTGGATTTCGGTTAAATGGATGGTCGGTTTTCTGCAGCGCCGGGGCCTGGCGCTGTTTGGCTGGTATCGGATTGTCCTGGCCCTGGTGGTGGCCGTCGTGCTGCTGTCCGGACTTGGCTTACAGTCATAGCGGTTTTTCGGGCCAGTATTTTGATGCCGAGACGGGGTTGCATTATAATTGGAACAGGTTTTATGATCCTGAGACTGGGTGTGACATGGAAATACAGGGAGTGTCCCTATTTTTTCCTTCACTGGTTGTCGGAGATTGATTTCTTCAAGGGAGTTGAGGAGTGACACAAGCGGTTGCGTACTTCGATGAAAGTGGCACAGGCGACGATTCGCCCTATTTGTGCATGGCTGGCTACATCTTTGAGCAAGACAACATTATTGGGTTGGAGGCCGCATGGGAGCAGATGCTGGCCAAATACGAACTGCCGTACTTCCATATGTCTGAATGCGCGCATCACATTGGCATTTACTCGCACCTTACATCGGCACAGTGCGACAGTGCAGCGCGCGAGGCTATTGAGTTGGTCAAAACCTACGCAGCGCAAGGTATTGCTATTTCAATGGAGAAGGCGGCGATGCGTCTGTTACCGCCTAACGGGCTTTGGGAGAACACCTACTCATTTATCTGCGGGCAGGTCTTGTACGGAGTGCGAGACTGGGCGAAAAAGGTCGGATTCACTGGTGATGTGGACTACGTCTTTGAATCCGGTGCGCACGGTCGAGGACAAGCGGCGGAGGCGATGAAGAAGGTGATGGAAATTGACACCGAGAAGCGACAGTTTCGCTTAGCTTCCCATGCATTTCTCGAAAAGTCCCAGGCGGCTGGACTGCAATGTGCCGACCTGTTGGCTTGGCATTGGCTCAAGCACAACAGGCGACTTGCTGCCGGCCAGAGCAAACGGGCTGACTTCAAAAATCTGATTGGCTTGCGTATTGACCCTCATCACTACGATGAGGAAGCAATCAGGTTATGGCTGTTATACTGCTCAAAGGCATAAGCATAACTTTTGTAAACATTCCAAAACCCCGCTCTCCGGGGACGAGGACATCAATAAAGTTCAATCTGCTGGAGTTCTGGGGGAGTTCTGTGGACAGTATATGCAACCCCTTGTTTTCACAATGAGGCTTCAGACTTCCAAGTTGTCGAGTTGAAGAATGCTCTGCCACCCATCCCAAGACATCTTCCCTTTTTCGCTTCTTCCTTGTTCGGTTTGTTGGCTTCGAAAAAACTCAGCTGAAAATGAATAGGGATCAACAAATCACAGTTTTATTTCTTTGAAAGAAATAAGAGCTCTAAAGTTCTCATCGAAATGAACATTCTGGTTCTTCCGTTATGGTGGCACAAAAACTCAAAACCATATTTTTTATAAAACTGCTCGGCAGCCTCGTTTAAGCAATCAACGATAACTGCAAAAGCCCGCATGTATGCGTTCATGTTCCATAAATATTCAAGAGCCTTTATTAAGGTGACTTTTCCAAAACCTTTACCCTGATACTCTGTATGCACTGCCATCTGGGCAAGGAGAAAAACTGGCACAGGGTAAAGTGGAAGTTTCTTGGCAAGTGAAGCGGGTAGTGTCTCTCGACGAATGGAACTGGGGGCAATCGTATAAAATGCACAGATAGAACATTTTCCGTTACTCAGTGGCACGGAAGCTGGCAGCAGCATGGTTTTGCTGATCCCTATTTCCATATGCCTGGCTGCTTGAGTTCTAATAAAGACATTCAACTCGTTTTCACCGCATTCAAATGCAGCCCGATCATGGTGAGTTTTGTCAAGTTCTACAAACCTATTATCAAAACTCACTTAATGCCCTGCTCCTTGGTAAATGCTGCGGCTCCCTGTAATGCCATATTGGGTTTCTTTGCTTCTTCACATGCAATTACAAAACGGTCAAAAATATCGTTCTCAAGTGTAATCCCTTCATATTGGGTAATCACCCTGGTTGCATCGTCATCTATGAGCTTAACTATGTATTCAGAGAGACTCTTTAACCCCAGCAAAGCAGTTGCTTTTTCAGCTTTTGCTTTAATCTTCTCATCCAATCGCATATCGAATCGAGTGGTGGCCATTTTCATTATCCTCCTCAGCAATGTACGGATTCGTTCCGTACATTGCTTACTATAAGGTTCGTCAGCGATTCCGTCAATAAGTATATTCCTCGGGG
Organism: Desulfocapsaceae bacterium; assembly: GCA_030653035.1. Taxonomy (GTDB): domain Bacteria; phylum Desulfobacterota; class Desulfobulbia; order Desulfobulbales; family Desulfocapsaceae; genus UBA2270. The sequence continues at coordinate 10,413 of JAUSAB010000050.1, forward strand.
AATATTAGTATTTGGGACATTCCCCGTATTTTTCAAGACTGTGATCGCCACAAACAGCTTGCGTTTAAGAGGGCTTATCTTTTAACCGACTTGTTCGCCGCATGTGGCCTTGAGCCCCTGCAGGAGGACAAATCGTCCGAGGCACACTACCTCGCAGGAGAAGGAGGCCAATGAGGCTACAAAGAGGGGGTTGTGGCAAAGACCGCCTGAAAGATAAAGAGTCTCGGGGCTTCCCGCAAAGGTGTAGGCATTTTTGGCAATCCCTTTGACAAATTTGGCAACGGCGTCGGCCTCGCTTGCGCCGTTGACGACCGCATCAAAGATATGGCTCATGCCAAGAACCCCGCAAGTCACTGAAAATGAGTTGTCAGGGACCTGCATAGTGGTAAAGTCAAGGTTGTAGTATCTTTCCAGAAGTTCGATGGTAAATCCCATCGAGGCGCCACATTCCGTATTCCAACCCATGTTTTTGATCTTGCCTTGGTCGGAACGGATGAATTTGATGTCCCGACTGCCGCAGTCGAGCAGGGTGTAGCCGGCAGCATCGATCATGACGCTGCCGCCCCTGGCCAGGGCGGTGAGTTCATTGACATAAAGAGTGGCATGCCGCTTGCCATTATGCCCAGTGGCGAGATCAACCTTCAGCTCATGGTCTATTTCTTTGGTAGGAATGAGCAAAGGGGTAACGGTAGTTGTGTCCCAAAGCTTGCAGTATGAGGTCCCGAAGTCAGCAAGCAGCATCTTAAAAGGTCGGAAGGTTGGAGGAAAGAAGACAGAAATCAGGTTTCTGGCTTCCGATCGCTGAGTTTTGAGGGGTTGAGAGTTCAAGAAAGGCCTGGATCTTGGCCTTGGCACTGTTGCCGGCAGTGACATCGCAGTCTACATAGAGTCCGTGTGGGTGCTTGCCGGCCAGGTGTTTGGCCAGTGCGGTCTTGGCGCAAAAGGACTGGGCAAAAAAGACCGTGGGGATATCCGGGTTGATCAGTTCTTCCAGTTGCAGGTTGTCAGGGGTCTTGTTTTCCATACAGCGGGTCCAGCCATAGACATGGGTGGTTTCCGGGAAGAGACTGAGCAGGGAGAAATCACGGGGCGGCACACCCCAGAATCCGGCGGTGGGGACGCAGACAGGCAGGGCTGTATAGGGCCTGGCCGATTGTACGGATCTGGTGATCGCGCTGAGTTTATCAAGTAGGGGCATCCGGGTAGTGCAGAGCGGTGTGCCAAAATCTTTTCGGTCCTGGTTTCTGGTTTTGATCACCGCGGTCCCGGGAAGGATATCTGCAAGGATGGTGGCGGTATGCAGGGCGCAATCGCATTTTCCCGGACCGACGTCAATGTAGATGGAATCGAGTTTCAGGTTGAGGGCATTGACAACTGCAGTGCGCAGGATGGCGCAGAAGACCCGGGGCAGAAAGGATGAGGCCAGCTCAATATCCGTTTTAACAAGAGGTTCGTCCAGATCAAAGATCGTATCGCCATTTGCTTCGAGTTCTTTGATGATTGCAAGCGGCGGAATGCCAACAATGCCGATCCGTTTGCCGACCTCTATTTTTTGTGGGGCCTTGCTCATGTCGGGATCAGGTATTTTGTTTGTGCAGGAGGAAAAGTCCGGCGCCACCGAAAAGAAGATGGATAACGACAGCCGCCAGCAAGGGATTGATATAATCGGCCCGGGCCAGCGATTGCAAGGCCCCCCAGAGACCCCAGGCAACAAAGGCCAGTCCGCAGCTGGCGGGAATGGCAATGGAGAGATCGCGGCCCCATTTCTGATAGGAGATGAGGAGCACCGGCAGGCCAAGCAGCAGCAAGGGCAGGCCGAGCAGGGTGTAGGAAATGCGGCTGTAAAAGTCCGCCCATGCCTTGACCTTATCTTCCTGCAGTCGTTGCTTGTGAATTCGTTGATAGAGGGCGGTGATCGAAAGTTCAGAGGCCTCATATTCCGGGACAAAAAAATCATCGGGCGTCTCGGCCAGGGGAATTTTCTTCTCGGTAAAGAGGGTGGTCTGGTAGGAATTTCCCTCGGTCCGAACCTGGGTCTGACCGTTATGGAGGATCCATTCCTGGTCTTTCCATTCAGCGGATTCGGCGCTGATCAAGGTATTCAGATTGTACGGTTCCGTCCAGCTTGAGTAGGAAAAATTGCGAAAGACGGCCTGACGCGGATTAGGTCTGGCAAAAGAGTAGAAACCATCATGGCCTTTGTAGTAGTAGCGACCGTTGCGGAAAATCCCCAGTGGCACCATGCCTTTTACGTTTTCATACCAGATCGTATTAGTGCTGGAAATGGTTGCTGGCAGCACCCATTGGGCCATGATGAGAAAAAGCAGGGTGCAGAGCAGTCCTCCAGTGATCGCCGGTTTAACAATAGTACGGAGGGGAATGCCACTGGCCTTGAGTGCAGTCAATTCATGGTGATGATTGAGCAGGCCTATGGTAATAACCCCTGAGAGCAGGATGAGTACCGGGCCAAGTTGATCAATGATAAAGGGGATACTGAGGAGGAAAAATTTAAAGACCAGGCTCAGCGGCTTGCCGGCCTCCATGAATTTGTCTATCTTCTCAAAAAAATCGATAAGGATATAGATGGCGGCAAAGCCTGCGGCAACGGTGCTAAAGATCCTGATAAACTGGGTCAATATGTAGCGGTTTAATAACAACAAGATCAAATCCTATTTTTCAAGATATTCATTAATACTCTCTTCTTTGTTGATATTAGGTACCATCATCCAGGGTTCTCGTCAAGGAGAAGGCAGGGATTGCCCTGTGAGTTTTTAGGGGCCGTTAAGAAATAACCACTACAATTTTATCTATTTCTTTACGGCCCCTTATGCCGTTAATAACATTGAAATGCAGAAATTGTTTTTAAACGGCGGCTTAGCAATGAGAGAAAGAAGGAAAACACTATGCCCACAAGAAAAATGACCTCCTTTGTGCTTCCTGTCCCGGTGACGGCGGACAAGCCAAGTTTGCAGGATAATACGGCTGATCTTGATCGTCTGCGGCATGCCCTCAGGGGACAATTGCCCGATTCGCGGCCGTTGGAGATCCCTTTTGCCCGAATTGTGCCGCTATGCAGACGTTTTCGCCAGGTGGGATTCTCCGGGGTTGCTCTGGTCAACGATCTCCCGGATAAATGGGTGCTCGCCGATTTTTTGCCTGCATGGCCAGACCAGCTTCCGGCCATGGCCCTTGATCTGGGGACCACCCATCTGGAGGCGATTCTGGTGGATCTGTTGACGGGCCAAGTTCTTTCTGCTGCCGGTTGCGAAAACAGCCAGATCGAATATGGGGCCGATATCCTCAGCCGTATCCATCAGGCCACCAGCGCCAGGAGGCAGATGCGCGAGGTGGCGGACCTCTCTTTCATCGACCCTGGTCTTGCTGTCCTGCAACAGAGTATTGTTACCTGTATCAATGGGCTGATAGCTGAACTTGCCTCCGGCAGTGGGGTGGCGACTTCTGATATCCGGGCCTTGTCCGTATCCGGCAATACCACCATGGCCCATCTCCTTCTGGGGCTTGATCCTTTCCATATCTGCCGGGAGCCTTATATTCCCATGGCCAATGTCGTTGATTCCATGGAGGGCCGGGAACTGGGGCTGATTCTGCATGATTCCGCCCCAGTGTGGATTATGCCTTCCATTGGCAGCTATTTTGGCGGTGATCTGATCTCCGGGATTTTGGCCTCGGGCTTGGCTGCAACCGAGCAGACTCGAATGTTGATTGATGTAGGCACCAATGCCGAGGTAGTGCTGGGAAATCGTGACTGGCTGATTGCCTGTGCCGGGGCTGCCGGTCCGGCGCTTGAAGGCGGGGTGGCCCGGATGGGGATGCGGGCTGCGCCAGGCGCTATCGATTTTGTTTCTCTTGATCCTGAGACCTATGCCCTGGAGGTGAGGACCATTGGCGGGGCTCCGGCGCGTGGCCTCTGCGGCTCCGGCCTGATTGATCTTGTGGCCTCGCTTTATCTGGCCAGGATCATTGATATCCGGGGGAAATTCAGGGATCCGGATCAGGATAGCGATCCGCGGCGTTCGGCCTTTATGCGAGAGCGGGTTGTGGTGCGGGATGGCCAGCGGGCCTTTGTCGTGGTGACGGCCAGGAATGGCCTAATGCCGCGGGAGCCAGGGACGCAGGGCATGGAGGCCCCAGTGTCGCTCGAGCCAGGGATGGCGGAAGAGCGACTGGCGGGAGCGGCCATGGTCTCCGAAACCGGCGCGGATGACGAGGTGCTGCTGGAACAGATTGATCTGGATGCCATGATTCGCTCCAAGGCCGCCATGTACGCGGTCCTGGCCACTCTGGTAGGTCAGGTGGGGCTTGCCTTTAGCGATTTGGCGGAGATCTGTGTGGCCGGCGCCTTCGGCAATCACATCAATCCGCGGCGGGCCATAACTCTGGGGATGCTCCCGGATCTGGATCTGTCTGTCTATCGGGCTATTGGCAACAGTTCGCTCCAAGGGGCCGAACAGGTTCTGCTTTCGCGTTCAGCTCGTCAGGAGTGTCTGGATATTGTCTCGAAAATCACTTATGTTGAATTGAATGTGAATCAGGATTTTATGAACCGTTTTTCCGGCGCACGTTTTATTCCCCATACTGATCCCTCACTTTTCCCCTCTGTTCCCTTGTTTGGGGAAGAAAAAAGGTAGCGATAAAAAGGTTGGGCGTATAGGGTTGTGAGGTTGGACGTGTGTGCCAGACTTGCTTTCCTGCTTGGCGATATGCTATAGTTATAATTGCATCTGTTGCTTTTTTATCCGTCCTTGGAGCGAGTGACACTGGGCCAGGTAGGCGAGGTGAAACTAGGACTCCGGCTATGATCTGCGTATGTATTGGTCATTTTGTGACGGCTCTCTAATGATAGTGGATGGAGTGAATGATCTATAATCTGCATGAAAAATCGCAGCCTTTCGGGGCTGGATATATTTAAATGGCAATAAAACAAAAAAATGGTGCCATAACTCTTGCTATGAGTGTCTGTCACAAAACGGCCAAAGATCGTTTGCAGGGATTCTGGAATGTTTTTGGAAAAGAGGATGATGTTCTTATCTGTATTAATGCCGATCCCGACGCCCTGGCCTGTGCCATGGCGATTAAACAGTTGCTCCGCTACCGTGTGAAAACAGTTGTTATTGCGCATCCCAATGAGATTCGGCGTCTGAATAATATCGCCATGGTGCAACGGCTGAAGATCCCTCTGGAGCGTTGGAACAATATCAAACTTGATGCCTTCACTAAAAAGGTGCTGGTTGATTCGCAGCCGGTGCATCTTCCCTGTTTTGAAAAGGTCAAATTTGATGCCGTGATTGATCATCATCCTTATGCTGGCGAGTGTCAGGCTGGTTTTGTTGATATCCGTCCCGATTACGGCGCGGCCTCTTCCATGCTGGTGGAGTATCTGCGGGCTGCTGGCATTAAACCTTCTGTGGCCACGGCTACCGCTCTTTTTTACGGAATCAAGGTCGATACCCGGAATTTTGAGAAACAATCCCGCCTTTCTGATGGGATTTCGTTTCGTTATCTCTTTACCCTGGCCAATAGAAATCTGGTGAGAAAGATCGAGCTTTCCGATCTTAGGCGTTCAGAACTCAAGTATTTTTTTGCCGCCCTGGCCGAACTGAAATATTCAAAACGACGGTTTTATTCCCATCTGGGTAAGGTGCGGAGTCCTGATGTTCTGGTCATTATTGCTGATTTTCTTAATCATGTTGATGAGGTGGACTGGGTCTTCATCTCGGGAATCCATGGTGAGCGCCTGATTGTGATTTTTCGCTGTGACGGTTATCGAAAAAATGCCGGAAAACTTGCCACTCGCATCTTTGGCTCGTTGGGGTCAGCAGGCGGACATAAAGAGGCCGCCCGGGCAGAGGTACCCTTGAAGAATCTGGCCATAGAAGATCAGGAATTTAATTCGTTAACCCTCAAACGATTGACTACTCGTCATATGAAGTAGGCGCAAATACTTCTTTCTTTTCAGGGGTTAGATATGAACACACCTTCTACTCTGGCGATGATTTTGGCGGGCAGCCGGGTTTATGAACTGGATGTCCTTACCCGTTATCGTCCGAAGTCAGCCGTGCCTTTTGGGGGCTTCTGTCGGGTTATCGACTTTGCGCTGAGCAATCTGATGAACTCCGGCATTGAGCGGATTGCCATCCTCAGCCAATATCGAAGTTTCTCCCTGATCAATCATATCGGCACCGGGGCGGCATGGGATATGATTGGCCGGTATCGGGGCATCTCTATTCTCCCTCCTTTTAAAGATATGGACAGCGCTGACTGGTATCAGGGGTCGGCTGATGCTGTTTACCAGAATCTTGATTTTATCCGTTATCATCATCCCGAAGAAATACTGATCCTGTCCGGAGATCATATCTATAATATGGATTATCGGAAGATGATCGCCTATCACCATGAAAAGAAGGCTGACCTGACTATTGGTTTTATTCAGGTGCCTCTGGAAAAGGCACATCGTTTTGGGGTAGCGGCCCTCGACGACGAAGATGGTGAGCGGGGTGGAAGGATGCTTGCCTATTGGGAAAAGCCTGAAAAACCTGAGTCCCGTTGGGCCTCACTCACGGTCTTGTGTTTTCGGCCTGAGGTTTTGTATTGTGCTCTGGAGGAAAATCACGGCAAGGATTCCTATGAATTCGGGCGAGATATTATCCCCATGCTCATGGCACAGAACTGTCGGGTGTATGGCTATAAACATCAGGGGTATTGGGGCTATACCCGAACCATCGAAGAGTATTGGCAGTCCAATATGGATCTGTTGGGTGAGAATCCCAAGATTGATATGGAAAAATGGGGAGTGCGAACGAACCTTGCCCATCGGGGTATCTGTGATGTCCAGCCCACTTTGATTGGGGAAGAGGCCATGGTCCAAAACAGCATGATTTATAATGGATGTGTGGTGGAGGGAACAGTGCGGAATTCGATTCTGTTTCCTGGGGTGCATGTGAAAAAAGGGACGGTGGTGGAGTCTTCCGTTCTGTTTTTTAATAACATGATCGAGGAGAATTGTCGTCTGACTAAGGTCGTTTCCGATGTGAACAGTGTCTTTGGCGCTGGGGTCTGTATTGGTCAGGAGGCGGGAGTGGTGACGGCCAGGGATGGCCTAAATCCGCGTGAGCCAGGGATGGCAGGAGCGGTGACGGCCAGGGATGGCCTAAATCCGCGTGAGCCAGGGATGGCAGGAGCGGTGACGGTGATTGGTTGGAATAATCAGATCCCTGCGCACACCGTTATTGGTGCAGGAGCTACCATTGACCCTCATCTACCTGCTGAACAGTGGAAAAAGAATGTTGCGGCAGGAGAGGTGATGCGATGAACCGGAAAAAAGACGCTCTGGTTCTGTTGCTGGCCGGTGGGGTTGGCAGCCGGTTGAACATCCTGGTTCAGAGCCGTGCCAAACCGGCCGTGCCTTTTGGCGGCCTGTACCGGATTATTGATTTCAGTCTCAGCAATGTCATGAATTCAGGGCTAACAAAGGTCGGAGTTCTGACCCAGTATAAGCCGCTTTCTCTGATGAAGCATATCGGCACCGGTGATGCCTGGGATTTTACCGGCCGCAGCCGCGGTGTAAAGATCCTGCCACCGCACACCGGCTTTAAGGATTCTGACTGGTACAAGGGCACGGCCGATGCGGTGCGGCAGAATATTGATTTTCTGGAGGCAAATCCTGCTGATGAGGTGATTCTGCTCTCTGGTGATCATATCTATTACATGGATTTCTATGCCATGCTTGAGTACCATCGTTATAAAAAGGCGGATGTGACCGTGGCGATGATGGTAGTCAAAAGGAGTGAGATCCACCAGTTCGGCGCCGGGATTATTGATGGTCAGAATCGGATTATTGACTGGGAGGAAAAGCCGAAGCATCCCCGGACCAATCTGGCGTCGATGGGAATTTATGTCTTTAACCGGCGTTATTTGCTGGATGCCCTGGCCAGAGATCGCGATGAAGTTGATTTTGGTATGCATATACTGCCATGGGCCATTGAGAATGATAACGTCTTCGCCTATCCATTTTATGGGTATTGGCGGGATGTGGGGACGATCCAAGCGTATTGGGAGGCCAATATGGATCTTCTCAAGCCGAGAAGCGGAATTTCGCCGGAAAAATGGGGGATCCGTACCAATGTGGAGGCCGAAGAGCGACGGGCTGACCGGGCACCGGCCCGTTACGGGGCCGATGCTGTGGTTAAAGGCTCAATGATTTCTGCCGGTTGTACCATTAATGGAAGTGTGGTCAATTCAGTGCTGGCTCCAGGGGTAGTGGTTGAACAAGGGGCTGTGGTCAAGGATTCCATCCTTTTTGCCGATTGTGTGGTCGAGACTGGCGCCTCTGTTGATCTTGCCATCTTTGATAAACAGGTCCATGTGGGATCCGGTGCTGTGATCGGTGCGGGGAGTAATCACCATATTGCCAATCGACTGCAACCAACGCATCTTTATACCGGAATCACCCTGATTGGCAAAGAGGCCGTGGTGCCAAGGGACCAGGTTGTGGGACGAAATTGCATTATCAAATCTCATACCGATTATGACGGCTACCCGGGTAATGAAGTGGTGGATGGTGAGTCGGTGTAAGAGGCAGAGGGGCTTGCAGGGATCTTTGATTCTGAAAGGTATTGCGTTTTCAGGCAACTCAGGTATTATGCCTTGCTGTTTGAAAAGTCTATATTGCCCGCGTAGCTCAGGGGATAGAGCACTGGATTCCTAATCCAGGTGTCGCGCGTTCGATTCGCGCCGTGGGCACCAATTGTTGTAGAGGGATTGATAGGCAAAATCAGCTTGTTAATCCCTTTTTTGTTTTGTTCTGTTGGCATTTTGTTTTCTTACTCAAATTTGTGGTGTGTGAAAAAGTGTGTGAATTGTATTTAACTGCATAATTAGGTGAGCTCCGATCATTATTATGTTGTTATTGGTAGTGCCGATTTGTCATGTTAACAGCGTCGGATGCTTCTTGCATTACGGAATTTCGAATAGAAGGAAAACTTGCTACATGTTGTAAGTTTGTCAATCCTTGTAGTGAATTAACCTCTGTATCCTCAAGATAATCTATGAAGGTGCTTAAGCGAGTTTTGCGCAACCCCATACGTTGTGCAATTGATCCCTCATTTTCGACTGCTGTGGTTAAGTCACATAATTCACTCCAAACATTGGGAGTATCAATAGCAGTGTCTAGCATACATGCTTCAACATATGCAAAGCTGTGCGAAAGTATTTTCGCGTAAAATCCTCCACTCCTTGCAGCTACAATTCTTCCTTCAAGAGATATGTTGTCACCAGATATACTTCTAATCAGGGCTTGCTTTTGTAAGAATTGAAGAGTTGTAAGAACGTGGTTTTCAGAGGCTCCCATATGACTAAATAATGTGACGCAGTCTTTTACTGAAACTTCAAGAGAATCTTCATGTTGAGCACAAATAATAAGGTGCATTAAAATGTGTAGCCGCAATAATCGAAGTTTATGAATGCCTAACCTGGAGTCAAACATATTCACGCAGTCAGAACGGTCTTCCTTGTAATGCTTCCATTGTCCAAGCATAGTTCCTTTGAAGATTTCATGGAAAGGAAAAAAATATCTTGTGTTGCCATTTAGATAGTTTTTAATTGCACGGTCTGCTTGAATGTGTCCTGAATTTAGAAAATTAGTGATCAATGTTAGGCCACGTCGAATGTTGAGGTCTGCAATGGACTCTATATATTCACCAGTTTTACCTTGTAGGATACTTCGCTGAACAATATCGAAGAAGACGCTGAGATCATTTACTGTGAGGTGCATTCCGTTAGAAAGCATTATCTGGGCAGAACGTCCCTCAAGAATTTTCTTTGAATATGATAATCGCTTGGATAGTACTGACCGGAAAGGAGGTGGGTCTAGCCAAAGCTTGCGTAGCTCATAAGCATCAAATGATGAATCAGTACGGTGACGAACAAAAGTACGCTCTCGTAAACTTACGATCACATTACAATGAATTCGTTTTGACAAAGCTAATCCTTCAGAAAAGACTGTGGTTTCAAGGGAATCATCTTCATATAAGTCAACATTATCAAGCACGACAATGCAGACTGTTTTTTTACTTAAAAAATGTAGTAGCTTGTCTACATATGGCTCAATTTTTTCAAAATCATTTTGAATGAGATCTGCAATCCGTCGATCAAACTCTGTTTTGTCGTTAAAAATAGGTGCTAAGGGCCCACGAGCTAAGCCAGTGATTTGCTCGTCGTAAGCAGGTTGTATTAAATTTTTATAATCCGTCGGGTTGTAGGGATGATCAGCCAGCAGGTAGTCTCGTAATTTATTATAAATGAATTTACGGGGTGATCCTTCTCTCCCCATTTCTTCAAAATCAATATAAATCCAATGGGCTTTTACTTTTACAAGAATTTCCCGTCCTGCCAATTTTTCAAAATGCCGCAGGTAAGTTGACTTTCCTGCTCCTACAGGTCCAATAATCAAAGTTACAGGAGGGGCAAAACCCGACTTTGCATCTATGAGCACATTCTCTAAATGTCCTGACTTTTTACCCGTCCTGATTCTTAGAGCTGGTTTAACAGTTTCTGGTTTGGGGTCGCTTAAATGCATTCCAAGGAGAGAATCAAATTTGGAACGTGCTTCGGTTGTTATAAAACATCTATTTAATGCATCTAAGTTGTTAATTAATGAGTCTGCGTATAATGCATTGTTTAAAGCAGATGTAATATGATCGGCTACATTATTCCTATCTACACGGCCATCAGAATCGCGAACAACTGAAATAAGTCTATCTTCAGTTCGAGATATTTGGTTGATAATATTTTTAATGCTTCCATTTTCTACAGCATAAGAAGATAAGCTGTTAAAAAGTTGCTCCGCATGTGATGAATCAGAAAATGGAAAAAGAACTGTTGCATAGTCCTCAGGAGAACGATTTCTCATCGAATAATAACACCAGCATATTCCGTTAGTGATTATCGCTATATCGGCATTTTTATCTTGAGCATATTGTTCTGCTTGTTCAATGGCTTTTGCTATCTCCCCATTGCCAAGTATTGCCCCATTAAGTTTAAGTCTTGTGCGTTTCGTCGGGTTTGGAAATGCCGCTCCAATTCGCTTGGCCTCAGCAACAATTGTTTGGTCGCCAAGACGAAGTAAATAGTCTACGTAGCCCTCTCGAATTCCAGATGAATGTTCTTCAACATCGATGTTGCCATGTTTCCAGCACAAGATTTCTCGGAGCATTCGATCAATAACATCATAACGAGTTTGAGCTTCGTTGATATGCAAAAGATCTCGGTCATTAATAAATGCCAACAATTTTTCATATGATAATGATGCCTCACCCCAGTCTGAATATGTCTGCTGCTGAATTGTGGTCATTTTTTATTTCCTTTTGGTCGATTGGTCCGACCGTGATTTAATATTCCCTGAATTGAATATTAAAATAGAAAAATTTATGTCAACATTTACTACTACTCTGTGTACCCACAAAAGGTACGACTATATTCAAGGATCTACAATTCAAGATATAGATATAGCCCTTAGTTTATCCGTTTTTGTGCCCAAGGATACTTTGAATTTATTAAATGATATCTACTGTAGCAAGAAATAGTTATCAACGAATCTCCTGCTACAGTCTAATATTTCCAGTAGACATCCTATCTGTTTAAATAAATCATAATTTAAAAGTCAGACTGCTGTGCTTTTTCAAAGGCTCTCATAACTTCAATTGATTTGCCGCGAGTTGTGTGAATATATCCCTCAGTCGTTTTCCGGTTTTCGTGACCAAGGATTCCTTGGATTTCAGCAAGTGGTATGTTGATACTATCCATTAAGCTGGCTCCTGCGTGTCGCAAGGGATGGAAACGAAAATATCTAACTCCTGCCTTTTTACACAGAGTATTCATGAATTTCTTTCGATCTTGATAAGGGCCATATATTACATGTCCCGCCTTGCGTGAAAAGTATAGGTGCCAAAATACCCAGGGTTTTTCCTCGTCATATTGTGCAAAGCGAGTTGAAGGGTTTCGTGAAGTCGTTCAGTCATCGGAATGACCCTTGGGGTTTTTGTTCCGTGTCTCTTTTTCCTCGTGTAAAGAGTAACAGTCCGATCCGTAAAATTTACATCTTCCCACAATAAATTATTGATTTCTCTGGACCTTGCCAGGGTTTCGCGCAAGCATACCAGGTAGTCCCTTTGTTCTGGGGTGGCAATGGAGACAACCTTTTCGATATCTTCCTTTGATGGTACATATCTCTCGTTTTTTTCGATTCGAAGCATCTCTACGCGGTTGGCTGGATTTTTATCAACCAGCTCCTTTTTTATAGCCCAATTAAACAGTGACCGTAAGTAACGAAGTTCTTTATTGGCGGTCTGATTCGAAACAAGGCTTCTCTCATTTCTTAATGCCGTTATACGCTCCAGCGTGATTTCCGAACATAGTAAGTCGGGCCATCGTGATACCCACCTTTTTGCATGATAGACGGTATCCATGTAATGCTCATGTGATACTGATTCCTAATCCAGGTGTCGCGCGTTCGATTCGCGCCGTGGACCATTTGAATGTTTTAAAACAATTCTTTCTTCTTTATCAACACAACTTTGCAAATCGTATACGTTCGTTATAGGATTATTGTAAGGTTGCTTTTTCTCCCTCAGCTTTCACGCAATAAAAATGTTTACTGCGCGGTTGCCTGGGATCGAATCCCTCTACAGGATTTATGCTAAGAGATTTTGAGGAGCAGATCCTCTCAGCTGCATTCGTGAGGAAGTCAGACAATCGTTTGCAACACATTAGCGTCCGTATAACGAGGAGGATTTGTGAGCAAACAAACCCGTGTCAGTCACCCCATATACAATCTTCTGCCCACGGAAATCGAAGGATTCAATTCCCTTGCCGAGCTGGCTCTGGATATGTGCTGGTCGTGGAATCATGCGACCGACGAAGTCTGGCGGCAGCTTGATCCCGAACTTTGGGAATTTACGCATAATCCCTGGGTTGTCCTGCAAACGGTCTCGCGCGACCAGATCGAGCGCCTGCTGGCTGATCCCGTGTTTCGCAAGAAAGTTGATGATCTGGTGGGGACCATGCACCACGTGGCGGAGGCGCACGCGTGGTTTCAGCAGAATCATCCGCAAAGCCCCCTAACCTGCATCGCATATTTCAGCATGGAATTTATGTTGAGTGAAGCCTTGCCCATCTATTCGGGAGGGCTTGGCAATGTAGCTGGTGATCAGCTCAAGGCCGCCAGCGATCTGGGTGTACCGGTGATTGGCGTGGGACTGTTGTATCAGCAAGGCTATTTCCGCCAGGTGATCGATCAGAATGGAGCGCAACAGGCCCTCTTCCCGTATAACGATCCCGGACAGTTGCCGATAACGCCTTTGCGCCAGGAAAACGGTGAATGGCTGCGGCTGGAGATCTCCTTGCCTGGTTACTCGGTCTGGCTGCGTGCCTGGCAGGTGCAGGTTGGTAGAGTCAAGCTGTACCTGCTGGACAGTAATGACGCGGCAAATTTCCCGGCTCATCGCGGGATTACCAGTGAGCTCTATGGCGGCGGGCCGGAGTTGCGCCTCAAACAGGAATTGCTTCTCGGTATTGGCGGCTGGAGACTGCTTGCCGCCCTTGGTATCCATCCGGAAGTCTGTCATTTGAATGAAGGGCATGCGGCCTTTGCCGTGCTGGAACGGGCTCGCAATTTCATACAGGAGACCGGCCAGCCCTTTGAAGTTGCGCTGGCCGTTACGCGAGCCGGAAACCTCTTCACTACCCATACGGCAGTTGCTGCCGGTTTTGATTGTTTTACTCCTGCCCTCATTGAGCAATATCTCGGTGGATATGCCGAGGTGTCGCTCGGCATATCCATTCATGATCTATTGGCTCTGGGCCGCCGGAATCCGCATGACGCGTCGGAGAGTTTCAATATGGTTTATCTGGCCATCCGCGGGAGCGGGGCGGTGAATGGCGTGAGTCGTTTGCACGGGAAGGTCAGCCGACAGATCTTTCAATCTCTTTTTCCGCTTTGGCCGCAGGACGAAGTGCCTGTCGGACATGTGACCAACGGAGTACACATGCGGGGCTGGGACTCGGATCCGGCTGATATCCTTTGGACGGAAGCCTGTGGCAAGGATCGCTGGCTGGGGATGACGAACACCATGGAGCAGGATATCCGCCGTGTGTCTGATGCCAGCCTTTGGCAATTTCGTATTGCAGCCAGCAAGTCTCTTGTTGAATACGCCCGGGAACGATTGTCCCGGCAATTGACTGTCTCTGGTGCATTGCCTGAGGCCGTTGAGGTGGGGAAGCATCTTTTCGATCCCAATACGTTGACTCTGGGATTTGCACGCCGCTTTGCGACCTACAAAAGACCGAACCTGCTGCTGCACGACAGGGAGCGACTGCTTCGCCTGCTGAACAATCCACAACGACCCGTGCAGCTCATCCTCGCCGGCAAGGCCCATCCGGCAGACCAGGCAGGTCAGGCCCTGATTCAGGAATGGATAAATTTTATCCGTCAGCCGGAGACTCGAGCTCACATTATTTTTTTGAGCGACTACGATATGCTGATTACGGAGCATTTGGTACAGGGAGTGGATGTCTGGATCAATACGCCACGGCGACCTTGGGAGGCGTGTGGAACGAGCGGCATGAAGGTGCTCGTTAATGGTGGGATCAATCTTTCGGAATTGGATGGTTGGTGGGCGGAAGCCTACACGCCTGAGGTGGGTTGGGCCTTAGGGGATGGTCTGGAGCATGGCGATGATCCGGCCTGGGACGCAGTTGAGGCCGAGGCGCTCTATGATCTACTCGAGCGGGAGGTGATCCCGGAGTTTTATACCCGTGATGAGCAGGGTATTCCCACGGCCTGGGTGGCGCGGATGCGGGAAAGCATGGCGCGGTTGACACCGCAATTCTCTGCTAATCGTACGGTACGTGAATACACGGAGCAACATTATCTACCAGCGGCGGATGCCTACCGCCAACGTTCTGCTGATCAGGGAGCAATTGGAAGGCAGGTAGTCAATTGGCAGCGTGCGGTAGAAAAGAACTGGTCAAATATGCGTTTCGGCGAACTGAAGGTGGAGACCAGGGGTGAGCAGCACCTCTTCGAGGTTCAGGTCTATCTCAATGACCTTGCTCCCCAGGCCGTACGGGTGGAGCTTTATGCCGATGGAATGAGTGGCGGCGCATCGGTACGGCAGGAGATGAAGTGTGTTCGTCAACTGGTTGGTGCGTCAGGGGGCTATGTGTACAGCGTGGCTGTTTCAGCGGCTCGCCCGGTAGCTGATTATACGGCGCGAGTGATACCGTACTGTGAAGGCGTGGCGATTCCATTGGAAGATACACGAATCCTGTGGCAGCGCTGAGTTGATTGATGGGAAAAAGAGGTCGGGCCAGAAAGGTTAGCGCGGCCAATGAATCAAGGATCTGTTTCAGTCGTAAAATTGTTAGACCTATCTTTGGCCTATTGATGGCGCATTTTGCAGTTCGTGGCCTTATGCATGAGGCCGCATTAAAAGCTGATGAAGATCCTGACCGGTTATCATTTCTCCACTCGGTTCGTGTCGTTCGTCGTAAAATAACCAGATTTGGAACTATTCCCCCTTCAGGAGAGGGTAATTTTTCATGAAGCCGTACTGGATGAGATTCTTGACGAGCGGGTCTCGTCAAGCCGGTCGCGCTTCAACCCAAGAGGGGTCAAGCGCAAAATGAGCAATTATCGGCTTCGCCCCCGGATGAAAATGAAGACTACCATCATATCTGTTGAAGAATTTATCCGTATCATTGTTAAGTGAACAGTATTGCCATTAGAGGGCATTATTTTTAGCAGATTTTCCACTTAACGGCTTGTTCAAATTTCCGGGGCCACTTCTCCCTCCGCCCTTAGTCAAATTATTGGTGTAGCCAGAGTAGGACATATTTTTTATCCGTAACCGCACAGTAGACAGTGGGGCTGGTGATGGAAAATTCTAAGAAGTATTGACGAAGGCACACGAAACCTATATATGTAAAAATACATAATTTGGTGAATTTGAAACGAAAATGGAGACCATTTTATAGATTTATTGGATCAGCTTCATGCCCTTTCGCCAAGAATGAGTAAACAGATATAGTTTTTTTTCGTCCCCGGAGTGACAAAGGTGGAAAAAGAATTTCTGTCACCTGTCACTCCCCATAGAGGGGGAAGAATGATTGCCACGGAGGGAAGGATGACCGACTATATCAAGATACCAACATCTCCGATGCAGTCCCTCTGGCGGGGGATCGAGGCGCTCTCACTCTCCTCACGGATCAATCCGCAGCCGCCGCATCATGAAGGTTCTTCGCCCCAACAATCTGACAGCGCAGAAGAGAGGGAGAGGCGGCCTCGGCGCCGCTTCGTGGCATTGCGCCGTCTGATCAACGAGCTGAAAGAATCGGCCCAGATTACCAAGGTGGATTTCGCTATCGCCGATGCTGAGCTGCATAGTTTGGGATTAGCTGTCGTCGAAGAAAAATTGATTCAGCAGCTTCTGCAACTGAAAATTCCCCTGCATAGTATCGAACAACTGTTACCACAGATTGATCAGAACCGCGCCAGGGTCAGCCTTGGCAGAGGGCGCAGTATTACCAGTGCTGCGTTGACTCTGTTCCCGGTTTCAGCAGAGGGCCTGGCGGAATACAATCTAAAAATCGAAGAACTGAAAGTTCGAATCGAGCGATTTGACAGTAAGATTGTCACTGAGATTGATCAAAAAGGATTTTACGTTGACGAACAGAACCGTTTACGTTTGATCTTCTATCGGCGCGGCGCGGCGCGGGGAGAGGCCAGCGAACTGCTGGAATTGAAGATCAGCGTGCTGCTTGGGGTGATCGAGAACGACGAAGCCAGTCGCCGGGCGATCCTCTACCAGCGAGCGGATAAAAGCTATGGGTTGTATGCGGACAAGTTGATCAACCTGTCGATCTAAAAACGGCCCCAATGTTATCCTCTGCTTCGTTTCTCTCGGGTGCCTCACATCTAAAGCCTTTTTTACCTCCTATCGTTCTTGAATTTTTCTTCATGTAATACAAGAAACATTATGTTGGTTCACTGCTGTCTCATAAATGATCAATAACAAATGGCCCGGAGAGCCTCTTGTGGTATAATGAATTTGGCGAAAACATTAACCATAACAAGAGGATCCGAGCCATGGCCTATTATAACACAATCCTTAATCAGATTACT
>JAUSAB010000055.1 GCA_030653035.1 Desulfocapsaceae bacterium
GCATGGATCATTATCAAGTCCGGGGCTGGCTGGCCTGGCATCATCATATGACCATGGTGATGATGTCTATGCTCTTCCTGTTGGAAACCAGGACAGAACAGAAAGATTCGTACCCATTGCTCAGTTGCCCTGACATTGCTGTCTTGCTTGTCCATTTTCTTCCACGGCGAGATACAACCCAGGAAGAGGTCTTCCGGCAGATGAGTGTCAGGCACCGGCAAAGGCAAGCATCCATTGACTCTGCATACAAACGGCAGGGTGATGGGTAATGTGACAAAGTAGAATTATGCCGTGAATGATATTGGATTATATGAGTTATCTTTGAACGACGGCTTATTGTTGTCGGCTGGCCACGGGGATGCCGGCAACAATTCTTGGTTTTTCTTTATTCTCTGTGGCCTCGGCGATTGTTGATGCCTGTCGCGAGAAGCCATATTCCACCAATGTCTTGAGATCCGCCCACATCGTCCTGCTTCCCATGATCGCGACGATGATCTCTTTCGATCCTCTCTTGAATTTTCCCACATACGTCTGTCCGGCCGCATTGGTAAAACCCGTCTTGCCGCCTTCCGCCCCTTCTATCTGCCAGAGGGCCTTGTTGTGATTTTTGAGCAGCTTCCCTTCGGCGGTATGGGTCTTGACCTGTTTCATCCTCTTGGAAAATTGTTCATCCTGCATGGCGTGTTTAAAGATGGTGGCCAGGTCTCTGGCTGTGGTGCTTTGGCCTTCAGCGGTCAGGCCATTGGCGGTCTTGCAGACTGTATTCTGGGCGCCGCAGAGTTTGGCCCGCAGGGTCATCATCCGGGCAAAAGATTGTTCTGAGCCCGCTATCTTTTCGGCCAGGGCGACACTGGCATCATTGGCAGAGGAGAGCAGAACAGCATTGATCAGGTCATCGGCCTTATACTGCTTCTCTTTTTCAAGATAGATCTTAGAGCTTGGTTGGTCGGCTGCTTTAGGGCTTATTGAGACTGCTTCGCTGAAATTAAGGGATTTGATGGCAATCAAGCCGGTCAGGATCTTGATGGTGCTGGCTGGCTGGCGGGGGGCGTCAGGAAAAACCGCAAAAAGGGTTTGACCATTGGCCGCATTCATGATGATGGCGCTTTTTGCCGAGATCTTTTTCTGGAGGTTGTTAGGGTCTTGGGAGTGACTTTGTTCCGTGTCGACGTCGGATTTGGTGTTAGGGGCTATTTGTGCTGCAAGAGCATGCTCAGGCCTGGCTGCTTCGATATTTTTTTTATACGCAGAGATGTCTTTATAGCTCCCGAGTACCTTGATTTCCTGGAGAATGGTTTTTTTGTTTGTGGCCTGTTTCTGGTTGGAAGTGACTGATCGTTTGGCCCGATTATGCAGCACAGGAACAGCGTCCGCCGGTATGACTGATAGTCCGACAAACAACGAGCAGAACAGCAGGTTGGCCAGCAGCAAAGGGGTGAGGGAGTATTTTGTCATATTTGTAATTGTGGTCAGATAGACAGGAGGAATTATAACAAATTATAACTCCTCATTATTTCTATATAACATGCTGTTTATTGTCAAGAATTTAAAGCGTTTTTTTTCAAAGAAACATGAAAAGGGCTGATTCTCCACAGTTTGGAATTTCTTGGTTGAGCTTCTGATTGACCGAAAAGTTTGTTTTAGGTAAGATCGGATGGTTATTATGAGAAAATGATAGTCTTGGTGTTGCATCGGTCTTTTTGCGATTATCGCACGTAATATCAATATGCTACGAATGAGGCGTTTTATGCCGGATGATGTCGGTATGGCCATGACCTTGAATGATATTATTGACGCCAGTCAGAATAAATTTTCAGATCTTCCGGCAGTGGGAATGGCCCTTGAAGTCCCTCTGACCTATCAAGTTTTTTATGAGCGGATTATCGCGCTCGCTGGACGCTTGTTGAAGGAAGGGATCAAAAAAGGCGATCATATTGCCATTCTGGCAGAAAATTCTCCTAACTGGGGTGCCGCCTATTTTGCCATTGTCCGTTTGGGGGCCGTGGCTGTTCCCATCCTCCCTGATCTACCGGAGGCGGATGTCCATCATATCCTCAAGGAGATGCGGGTGCCGCTTCTCTTCACCACTGAGCGACAGATAGAAAAAATATATGAGTTGAATCAAAGAGGACTGAAGCGGATTATTACCCTTGATGATTCTGTTGCCAGTCTCGATGTCCTGGCGGTTGAGACCTTTTCAGCCTATCTGGCCGGGGCCATGGAGATGTGGAAGAAGGAAGAAGCAAAGGGAGGTTTTGTCTTTGCCAAGGTCTGTGAAGATGATCTGGCGTCTATCTTATATACGTCGGGAACCTCAGGCTATTCCAAGGCGGTCATGCTCAGTCACAAGAATCTGGCTGCCAATGCCCAGTCTGCTTCTGTTATGATCCATATCGAACCAGGCGCTGTTTTTCTTTCCATCCTGCCTCTATCCCATGCTTATGAATTTACCGTAGGCTTTATCCTGCCCTTGTTGCGGGGTGCCAGGATTGCCTATGCCGGCAAGACACCGACACCCGCCATCCTCCAGAAACTCTGCAGCCAGGAAAAGCCCTTTGCCATGTTTATGGTGCCCCTTGTACTGGAAAAAATTTATAAAAAACGGGTGCTTCCAAAGATTAACAATAGTTTCGCTCTGTCTCTGTTGTGTAAGGTTGGGTTGGGGAGAAGGTTTATTCATAAACGCATCGGGGCCAAGCTGCTGGAGTTTTTTGGCGGGAATCTGCAACTAATGGGGATAGGCGGGGCGGCCCTGAATCCGGAGGTCGAGCAGTTTCTGGATGATGCCGATTTCCCGTATCTCATCGGCTATGGACTGACTGAGTGCGCGCCCCTGCTCGCTGGTGGGCCTCCAGGCGATAAAACCATTGTTGTCGGTTCTACCGGCAAGCCGGTTCCCGGAGTCAGGATTAAAATTATTGACCCCGATCCCCAGACAGGTGTTGGGGAGATTTATGGTTATGGCCCCAATGTCATGCGGGGATACTATAATGACCCGGATGCCACCGCTGAAACCATCACCGACGATGGCTGGCTGGCTACCGGTGATCTGGGATTTATTGATGATCTGGGCAATCTGCATATCCGGGGCCGATCCAAGAATGTCATTGTCATGTCCAATGGTGAAAATGTCTATCCTGAGGCCATTGAGCACAAGATCAATGCCTATCCCTGGGTGGTGGAGTCCCTGGTGGTCGAAAATAATGGCCGTCTGGATGGTTGGGTCTATCCTGATTATGAATATATTGATGCAGCAACGACAGGTCATTCACGGCTTCAGTGTCATGAGTATATTGCAGGACTGCTGGCGGAGATGCGCAAGGAGCTCAATGAACAGCTCTCTTCAGCAGCACGGTTATCGAGGATTCTTGAACGTCGGGAGCCCTTTGTCAAGACCGCAACCCATAAGATCAAACGCTATTTGTATAGTGGCGGGAGCATGATGTCATAATGCGACCTGTGTGTGAGGCCATCTAGATGTTCTGGTTGGTTGGTGAGAAAAATATCTTTGAGGAGAAGAAATGAAGAAGACAATCTCTGTAGTTGCCCTGACCGCTCTTTTGACTGCCGGATCCGCCTGGGCCTCTGGTTATCGGATTCCTGAACAATCGGTGGATTCAACGGCGAAGTCGGGCGCGAATATCGCCTCAGCCACTGATGCTGATGCCAGTTATTTCAATCCGGCCAATATGTCGTGGATGGCTGCGGATACATGGCAGGTTGCGGGTGATTTGACCTATATCCATCTGTCATCAATAACTTATACCGATGATCGGTCGGCAACTATGAATGGTGAATCCGAGAAGGAAAATTTTCTATTGCCCACGGTGTTCATGGTTTCACCTGATTATAATAACTTTCGATTCGGTTTTTCCGTAACCGCGCCCTATGGTCTGTCCAAGCGCTGGAATCAGCCTTTTCCTCGCACCTTTTCCGAAGAGTACAGCCTGAAGGTCTTTGATATCAACCCCACGATTTCCTACAAGCTCTGCGATTATTTCTCCATTGCCGCTGGTCCCCGGTTGCTCTACAGCTCGGCGAAGGTGAGTAGTAATGGCGTTGTTTCTCCTAAAGGCTATACTGCAAGTCGTTTCATGGAGGGGGACACCACTGAGCTGGGATGGAACGCGGCCCTGTCGGCCCGGCCGATGAAGAATATGACCCTGGCCGTGACCTATCGCTCCGAGGTGGATCTTGGTCTTGATGGTGACGCCCTTTTGGGCAGTAATACTCAAGGCACCCCTGTGGCTACAGGGGGCAGCGTGACCATCCCGGCCCCGGCGGTTTTAAGTCTCTCCGGCGCCTATACCTTTGACAAGTTGACCGTTGATCTGACCTGGGATCGTACCTATTGGTCAGACTATGAAAATATTACCTTTCTCTATGATGCCGTCCTGACCAATCCGGTGTTGGCTGGCAGTTTTGGCCGTCCCATTGTCAAAAACTGGGAAGACAGCGATGCCTATCGGTTGGGGCTTTCCTATGCGCTGAATGAGACCTGGGCCCTGATGGCTGGGTTTGCTTATGATAAAACCCCTGTCCCTGATGCGACCCTGGGCTTTGAACTCCCTGATTCTGATGCCTATCTTTATTCTGTGGGCGTGCGTTACCAGTTGAGCAAGCAGATGGAGCTTGGCGCCGGCTATCTCTACGATTATAAAAAGAGCCGCACGGTCACCAATGCGATTGTGGATGGTACCTTCACGGATTCGACCGCCCATCTTCTGACCGTGGGGCTTACATATACTTTTTAAAGGTTGTCTCCCTCAGTGTTCGGCGTCCCCGCAGCGGCTTTCTGGTGTGCGCTGAATACTGATGCCGTCTTCCCTGTTGGGGGCGGCGATTTGGTATTTTATGAAAACAGATTCTACCATAGCGGCCGTATATGGGCTTGACCAGACGACCAGGGTGGTCCGGCCCCTTTTTTCCAGCGGCGTCTCTGCCGGTTTTCCTTCACCTGCCGAAGATCATATCGACCGGAAACTTGATCTGAATGATCTGCTGATTCAAAATCCGGCTGCTACCTTTTTTGTGAGAGTGGCCGGAGATTCCATGATTGGCGCGGGAATCAGTCATGGCGATATTCTGGTTGTGGACAGGTCGTTAGCGGCTGCGAGCGGCAAGATTGTCATCGCCATTATTCATGGCGAGTTGACGGTAAAGCGGTTGATGGGCAAAGATTCCTCCTGGCAGCTGGTGGCGGCCAATGCGCTCTATCCGGCGGTGGAGATCACCGAGGAGTCTGGTTGCGAGGTGTGGGGAGTGGTGACGAGTGTTATTCATCAGTTCTGATGTTTTTCTGCGGAGGGGCCACTATGAAAAAAGTCTTTGCCCTGGTTGATTGCAATAACTTCTATGTTTCCTGCGAACGCCTGTTTCGTCCGGCCCTGAATGGGCAGCCGGTGGTGGTGCTTTCCAATAACGATGGCTGCGTGATTGCCAGATCCAATGAGGCCAAGGCGCTGGGGATTCCCATGGGCGAGCCTTTTTTCAAGATCAGGGCCTTTGCCCGCAGGCAGAATGTCCATGTCCTGTCTTCCAATTATGCCTTGTACGGTGATCTTTCCGGCCGGGTGATGGATGTCCTGCATCAGATGGAGGCAGGGGTGGAGGTCTATTCCATTGATGAGGCCTTTCTGTCTCTGCCGGCTGCCAGGGGCTGGGACCGGCTCAGTTATGTGGCAGAGATCCGGGAGAGAATCAGGAAGCATGTGGGAATCCCTGTATCTATTGGTATTGGGCCGACTAAGACCCTGGCCAAGATTGCCGGCCGGGTCGCCAAAAAAGAAGGACGATATCAGGGGGTGTTTGATCTTGCTGATAACGGGCAAGTAGATGCTGTTCTGCAGCAGACTGGGGTGAATGATGTCTGGGGGATTGGCCGTCGTTTCACGGAAAAACTGAACAGACGCGGAATTCGTAATGCCTTTGAGCTGAAACAGGCCAATGAGGCATGGGTTCGCAACCATTTGACGGTAGTGGGGGCGCGCATTGTGATGGAATTGAATGGGATCTCCTGTCTTCCTCTGGAAAAAATCCCGTCCAGTAAAAAATCCATTGTGACCTCTCGATCTTTTGGGCAACCGGTAACGGCATTGGACGATCTCAGGGATGCGGTCATAACGTTTGCGTCAAGAGCGGCAGTCAAGCTTCGAGAGCAGATGCTTGAGGCTGGCGCTCTTCATGTTTTTCTGGCCACGAATGACTTTGGCGCACCGGCGGCCTCTTATGCAAACGGTCAGACTGTAACCATGGCGCATTCTACATCAAATACCCCACTTTTGATATCCATGGCATTGCAGTGCCTCAAGTCTCTTTACCGGCCGGGATACAGATATCAGAAGGCCGGGGTTATGCTGTCAGGTCTTGTGTCACAGGGATATAGGCAGCAAAGTCTATTTTTCCCAACGACGGAAGAAAATAGATCATTGATGACCGCGTTGGATCGAATCAACAGCAAGTGGGGACAGGATACCATCCAATATGGAATGACCGGGATGCAAAAGCCATGGGAAGCGCGGCAGTCGCACAGGTCGCAGGCTTACACCACTGATTGGCATGATCTGCCGGTGGTTAATGCATCCTGACAGGGTGATGTGTCGGTCAAGAAGCTCCAGGCTGTCTTTGTCTATGAATATGGAGGAGAGGATGAAAGGGTTTGAAGAAGTTGTGCAATTTCATGGTCATGTCTGTCCTGGTCTGGCCTTTGGATTTCGGGTGGCGCAGGCGGCCCTTGAGGCTATGGGGGAGCGTTCTCTGGATGAAGAGCTGGTAGCGGTGGTGGAGAACCGTTCTTGCGCTGTGGATGCCATTCAGGTGATGAGCGGGTGCACCTTTGGCAAGGGAAATCTGGTGCTCAGGGATTACGGGAAGCAGGTCTATACCTTTCTCAAGCGTCCGCAAGGTGATGGGGTGCGCATCAGTGTCAAATGGATTGCCCCGCCCGAAGATCAGGAGATGACCTCCTATTGGCAGCGTTTTTCTCAGGGAGACCGGTCAGCCGAGGTAACACGGGCGATCAAGGCGCATAAGGGCAGGAAGATTCAGGCAATTCTGCAGGCAGATACGGCAGATCTCTTTGAGATTCGTAGGGTCAAGGAGCAGTTGGCGGAGCAGGCCCGTGTCTATCCCAGTATTCGTTGTGCCCGGTGTGGTGAGAAGGTGATGGGGCCTATGATTTTGATGACTGATGATCGTCCCTTCTGTCGCCCTTGTACTGAAATGGAAAAAGGGGTTAAGTCATAACGACTTAACCCCTTGATTTTTTACTGGTGCACCAGGAGGGATTCGGACCCCCGACCTACGGATTCGTAGTCCGTTGCTCTATCCAGCTGAGCTACTGGTGCAGAAAAGATGAGTCTATATACCCTAATTCATTTGTTTCCTCAAGCCTGTTTCTTTCTGCCAATTATTTTTTATTCCCCCCCCTGTGTTACAAGGAGAAATTATTTATGATGACCTCGATTGCAGTTGTCTTCGTCTTCTGCTACGCGATGATAGCGCTTGAACATCCCATTAAAATCAACAAGTCGGCCACGGCGCTCATTGCGGCCGGCCTGATGTGGACCCTCTATTCCTTGGCCAGTCCGTTGGGTGTTCAGCATGTGGTCGAGCAGCTCACGGAAAAGCTGGCGGAAACGGCGGCCATTGTCTTCTTTTTGATCAGCGCCATGACCATTGTTGAGGTGACCGATTCCCACGGCGGCTTCGAGGTCATTACCTCCCGCATCAAGGCCACCAGGTTATCGACCCTGCTCTGGATTATTGGTTTTAT
This sequence comes from Desulfocapsaceae bacterium, assembly GCA_030653035.1. GTDB lineage: Bacteria > Desulfobacterota > Desulfobulbia > Desulfobulbales > Desulfocapsaceae > UBA2270. The sequence goes on from JAUSAB010000055.1 coordinate 7,775, forward strand.
CACGTTCTACCTCTCTTCCATTCTTGACAACATGACCACCACCATCGTCATGGTCGCGCTGATGAAGCGTCTGCTCAAACATCATAATCAACGCCTGTTCTTTGCCGGTATTATTGTCATTGCCGCCAATGCCGGTGGCGCCTGGTCGCCGATTGGCGATGTGACGACCACCATGCTCTGGATAGGTGGTCAGGTTACCACGACCAATATCATGAAGACCACCTTTCTGGCCTCTATGGTCTCTATGGTGGTCCCTCTGATCATGGCCTCTTTTATGCTGCGAGGCAAGGTTGAGGCACCCAGCAGGATTGAACATGGGGTTGCCAATACGACCCAGTTCGAGAAAACAGTGATGTTTTGTATGGGGATCGGGGCTCTGGTTTTTGTGCCGATATTTAAGACGGTGACTCATCTGCCCCCCTATCTTGGCATTCTGCTGGCCCTTGGCGTGCTCTGGCTGGTGAGTAATATTCTGCATCGCCATAAAGCTGCGGCGGAGAAGGAACACCTCACTTTGAGTAAGGCCCTCAAGCGTATCGATATGGCGTCGGTGGTATTCTTTATTGGCATTTTGCTGGCGGTGGCTACCCTTTCCGCCAATGGCATGCTCCCCGCCCTAGCCCAGTGGCTTGATGTCAAGGTAGGTAATCAGACGGTTATTGTTGTGATTATTGGTCTTGTGTCCGCAGTTGTCGATAATATCCCTCTGGTTGCTGCATCCATGGGGATGTATCCCTTGGCCCAGTTCCCGCCGGACTCTTTCCTTTGGGAATTCATGGCCTATTGTGCCGGGACAGGTGGTTCGATCCTGATTATTGGCTCGGCGGCCGGAGTGGCTGCCATGGGATTGGAGAAAATCGAGTTCTTCTGGTATGCCCGCCGTATTGGGCCTTTGGCCCTGGCCGGGTATTTCAGCGGGATCGCAATGTATATATTTCAATACAGGTTGATGCACTGATTCTGACTGTTTGCAGGCGAGAACGTTCGGTCATTATCGGTCGGGGGCTTTTTGTGATTCTGTAATCAGGATTTGCAAGCTTCGTTTATCTTGCTGACCAGTTCACCGATGTCCACCGGCTTCATGAGGTAGTCGAACAGGCCGCGCTTCATGCCGATAATGCCGCTTTCGGTGGCGCCATGCCCGGTCAGAATGATCACCTGGATGCGCGGGTCGTGTTTTTTGATCAAGTCAAGGGTGGTAAGTCCGTCGATGCCCGGCATCATCAAGTCCAGCAAGACCAACTGCGGCAGCCAGTCAGATTTGAGTATGGTTAGCGCCTCTTCGGCGCAACTCACTGCCTTGACCGAGAATCCCCGTAACTCCAAGCGTTCTGCCAGGGTGGAACCGAATTCTATTTCGTCATCCACAATCAAAATTTTAATTATTTCCATTGTTTTCGCTCCTTTCACTGTAAACCGGAAACGAGATGATGAATGTGGTGCCGACACCAATCTCGCTGTTTACCTCGATCTTACCGCCAAGTTTTTGGATAATACCATAGCTGATGGATAACCCCAGGCCAGTGCCTTTTTTCTCCGCATTTCCTTTGGTGGTAAAAAAAGGTTCAAAAATTTTTTTCATGGTATCTGCCGACATGCCAGGTCCGGTGTCTGAGATAATGACTTGGACTGTTTTATTGTCTTCGCATTGCGAGGTGACAAGAATCTCTCCTTCATTGCTGATTTCCTCCGTGGCATTGTCGGTCGCAACCATGTCATTATGGATGGCGTCAATGGCATTGTTGACCACATTGAGCACTACCTGTTGTAACTGGCCATGATCGGCCCGGATGACCGGGAGTTCTTTTTGAAGTTGCAAAAGGATATGGATGTTGTTGTAGGCGGCCTCTTTTTCAAGGAAGCTGAAGACTTCCCTGATAATGTCATTCAGATGGACCAGGGTGAGGGAGGTTTCCATGCGTCGGGCAAATCCTAGTAGACGGTGGGTAATGGTTCTGGCTCGCCCCACTGCGTCTTGCAGGGAGCTTAGTTGGCGTATGAATTTTTCCCGGTAGTGAAAATCATGATCCATTTCAATCAGGTCCTGCATTAAGCCCGCCTTTTCCCCGATAATGGCAAGGGGGTTGTTGATTTCATGGGCTACGCCTGCCGCCAGGCGGCCAATGGAGGCAAGTTTGTTGTTGTGCTCCGTTTCGCTCAGCAGCGCATCCCGCATCTCGTCGCTCTCCCTGATTTTGCCGGCGATAAAGGCAGAGAACAAGAGAATGAAGCAGCCAAACACCAGGGAGCAACTGATCAGGGTGAGCATCAATCCTCTCTTGAAAGATTGCCAGTCACCTCTCTGGACGTATCCTTGATGATCCAAGACAAGCAGCCATGGTGTGTACGGGATACGGGTGACCGCTCGGTAAAAACCGCCGTTTTTTCCTTCCTCTGAAATGACGATTTCGTCATGTTTTGGCTTGTTGCGCAGCTGGAAATCTTCAAGCACAGTGCCGTGATAACGGGAAGAGCTTTGCAGCTTATTGCTGTCATTGATCAAGAAGATATCTTCCAGGGCTCCGGTATTGCCGGACGCAAGGAAATGGTCCAGGGTGTCGCTGTCAATGCTTGCGCGGAGAACCCAGTAGTCTGGCGCTGCGGTAGATCCTTTCTTGCTGGTCGCAATAACAAAATGAGGAATATTGCGGAATCCGGTAAAAACTTCACTGACATAGATCTTCCTGGTTAAGGCCTTATGAAACCAGAGGCTGTTATTGTAGTCCTTGCCAGCCAGTTTGTAGGGGCCGGCATAAGTTATCTGGATGCCGTCAGAGGCAATGAGGCCTATATCAACCAATCCCGGATGTTCCTCCTTGAGTTGCCTGAAGATTTGATCAAATTGTTGCTGGTCGGCTAATTCCTCAAAGGTGTGCGATTCGAGCACGAGCGTGATTGCCGCCTTCGTCTTTTCCATATAGGCATTGGTGGCCGCCCTGGCGTTTTCCATGCTCAAGCGGGTATTGGTGTAGGATTCGTTCTGCAGGTGCTTTCGGAATTGGGTAAAATTGATTCCCGAGATGATGGCCATGGGGATCAGGGTGATGGCCAGCATGGCGATGAGCATGCTGTTGCGCATGCAGCGGTAGCGCTCTTTGGTGCTAAGGTCTTTGTTGTTGATCCCATAGAAAAGCAGGTACGAGGAACCGGAAGAGTTGTTTTTCATGGTGTTGTACTCCGATCGGGCCTTGTCCGGATAATGGCCCCTGGTTGTAGGCTTTTGGCAATGGCCATGGTAAGGGCTTCTTCGGCCGGCCCGATTATCCTGTCAATTACTTCGATCTTTTTCCAGACCAGATATTGGAAATGAGCGTCCTCGATACCACCGCAGATTACCAGGGACACTTCTTCCTTGATGGCCAAACTGCACATCTCGTCACTGGATGGTCCCGGCAGCAGGATGGTTCGAGGCTCACCCGAGACCTTTCCCCGGGTGATTCTGGCGATCAGCACCTCGGTGGTCAGGTCAAAGCGGGGGGCGATATCGTTGTTCTGCAGGGTAACAAGGATTTTCATAGGAAATTCAGGCCAGGTTGTATTCTTTCATCTTCCGCCACAAGGTGGTGCGTCCACAGGCGAGCAGTTTTGCCGCCTCACTTCGGTTGCCGCTCGTTTGCATAAGGGCTTCAAGGATGTTTTGTTTTTCGATGTCACTCCAGTTTGCGGCGTTATCCGGGCTTCCTGTATGGCCGTTAGCTGCTGAATGTGAGCTGGTCGGGGCGGTATCACTTTGCCTGCCTGTCGGGAGAGAAGGGGCTGGCGGTTCATCCAGCACGTAGGGCGGCAGGTGATCGATCTCGATGACCTCGCCTCTGCAGATATTGACGCCATATTCGATGATATTGCGCAATTCCCGGACATTGCCTGGATAGCGATAACTGGTTAATCGTTGCAAGGCCTGGGGGGATATTGTCTTGATATTTTTATTAAAATTTACGGCAAACATCTGCAGAAAATGATCAATCAGCAGTCGTACATCGCCGTCTCGTTCTCTAAGCGGCGGCAGGTGTGCCCGTAGGACGTTTAAGCGAAAAAAAAGATCCTCTCGAAATCCCCCTTCTCCGACCAATTTTCTCAAATCACGATGGGTGCCGGTGATCAGCCGCACATCCACCTTGACCTTTTTCTGGCTCCCCAGTGGAAAGAACTCCCGATCGTCAAGAACGGTAAGGAGTTTCACCTGAAGCGGTAAGGGGAGGTCGCCGATCTCTGTTAGAAAGATTGTACCACCCTGGGCAAGTTGAAACATGCCGTGCTTATCGGCGTGGGCCCCGGTAAAGGCCCCTCGTACATGGCCAAACAGCTCTGATTCGAGCAGACTCTCCGGCAAGGCGCCACAGTTTATCTTGATAAAGGGGTATTTCCCCCGCTTGGAGGCATGATGGATAGCCTCGGCCAGGATGTCCTTGCCGGTGCCGGTTTCACCGGTAATCAATACGGAAGAATCGGTGTGGGCCAGAATCGGCAGGAGCTCAAAGACTTCCTGCATCTTTGGGCTATGTCCCAGAAGGCCCTTGGCTGCGCCGAACTCTTTTTTTCCTGCGCTGGTTTCCTGAATGGTGGTGATATCTTCCAGTACTAAAACCATTGCTGTTTGTCCCATTCCTGTAGACAG
>JAUSAB010000066.1 GCA_030653035.1 Desulfocapsaceae bacterium
GCCCACTCGGTATAGACTCCCTCATAGCACGAGAGATTTTCCAGAATCTCGGTGGAAGGGGTGCCGGGATACCCGGACGCGACCTTGACCCCGGCCTCATACGCCGCCAAAGCAATGGCCTCATTACCGGACATCCACATAGAATTATCTCCAGTTCCTGTCACGTTAACTCCTGAGTTATATATAAAAAGAAGGGGGAAGAAATCTAATCTCCCCCTTGGCCTGCTCATCGGACATGTCCAACAGGTCGAGCAACTGTCTCGCTGACTACTTCTCCGGGGCCTTGAATTGCAAAGGATAAACCAGCAGCATTGACTCGTCGGCTGTCAGCACATCACCAAAACTCCCTTGGGCGACAACTCCGACATACAACTGTTCAACACCATCTTTAAGTGGCAAATGATGGGAACGGGCGTCATAATCAACCACATATCCACCAACCTTTCTGGTGCGCCAGAGTTCCTGGAGACCGACACCATTCCACTTCATCCCAACCATGGTCCCTGACTCAAAGACCTGGCTGCTACGAACCAAGCTGGTCCAGGTAGCGGTGTTGGCGTTGATAATGATATCATCAACGCCGTCCCCATCAACATCCGTAACCAGGATCCGTGAAGGGATATACAGCTCTTCAAAGAGGACATCCGTTGTCCCGCTAACCTCCTCCTTAGAGAGCCCTCTTCTGGCGCCAGTCTGCTGCATCATCTGCATTGCCGATGTCCCGCCAATAAACCGCTTGGTGGCGCCATAGCGCTCTTCGCTCTTCCACAGCACCTTGCCGCTCTGTTTCATCACTACCAACTTATTCCATTTATCAAGGGCCGCAACCTCCCACTCACCATCGCCATCAAGATCCGCAAAGGCAAAATTAAAGATATTCACCCCGGTGGGCACCGGCAGACGCTCCCCGCCAACAAGCTGCGAACCGTCCTGAGTCAGGATGTAGATCGGGCCGCTGATGGCTATGCCTTCAGATCCCGCCTTCTGGCCGGCCAGCACCACCCCGAGTCCTGGCACCTTGACCGGACGGATATAATAGCGGGCATCATCAAAAAGGGTAGCCATCTCCTTGCCGTTCCATTCGACCGCCATGGAACCGGGCATGCCAGGATCGGCGGCGCTGATATAGATCTCGGCCTTACCATTACCATTGAGGTCAGCAACATTGACGGCATGAATCTTGTAACGGGCCAGGAGTTTGATCTGGGCAAACTCAACAAGGCGCCCCTCATTCAATTTATACACCACAACTTTTTCCCGATCAGCCATAACCACTTCCAGCGCGCCATCTCCATCGACATCACCAATGGCTATCCCCTCCAGAGAAAGCGGCACATTGCGGGTCTTGAAAAATTGGCTGGCGCCTTCACTCCACAGCAGAGACGAATTTCCCAAACCGGCGGTGGCCCTGAAGGTGCGATCCGGATGGGCTGTTTGCAGAGCTGCTGCCGCTGCTGGTGCCGCCCCACCGCCGGGCCGTTTTTTCTGGAAGGTTTTTTCCAGCACTGACCAGGCCAGGTTATCAATGGCGGTCATTACATCCCCTTCCTTGGCAGCTGTCGCGTAAAAGGTTTCACTACTCTTTGTCGCCGCCGAATAAACACGGGCATCAAGACTCATGCCGCCGCCCAGCGAGGTGACACTCCCATACAGGAGATAGTCCGCCCCCATCTTGCCAGCCAAGGCCGCCACCTGATTTGGATCTACCTTGCCCCCTGCCCCCAAAGCGGCATCCACTGTTTTTTTATCAACCGCCACGACCCCGGCCTCCGCCGACAAACGACTGGCCAGCATCTCGCCCAGGCCGTCACGAAGATAGGACATGTCCTTGGAGGCATTTACCGTGAAAGGAAGAAAGGCAACTGTCGAATGCTTTTCCGCCGCATGGGCCGGGACAAAAAAGAGAAGGAGAGAAAACAGGATGGACAAACAAGAGAGACGACACGGTGAATAGATTTTCATAATTTTCCCATGCAAGAGAGGATGAACTGGGTATGCAGATAACTAAAGCTGCGATGAATGACAATACAAACAAAACCTTTTTCCCAAACAAGTATTATTTGTCTTGATACTGCAAGAAGCCATTCTAAACAACTGACGTCTTTCTGAACATTCCTTCATAAAGGCCGCTCTTCCGCCAGGGCTATCCCTGGAGCAGGCGAGCTAACCAGCAAGCGAAACGAGACTCCGGCCGACCTTGACTCTGTAAGCAGAGAACCGGCATTTGTGAACTTGATCAGAGACAAAACAGGGTACTCCGAAACGGGGAAAACTGGCAAGTATTTTTAACAGAGGGGTGGTAAAGAAATTTACGAGGTTTGTACTGGCAATATTAATCCAGGAAATCTGCTCCAGATGGACTGAAACAGGTTACCTTCTTTCTGAGCTTGCTTAGGGCTGGGCGTTGTTTGTTATGGCTGGAAGGAACATGGGCCAAGGGAATTTTTCCGTCCAAACAAGCGCGACAACACTTAAAGTCGGATCGTAGACCGTTACCGTGCCGCTACCAGCAGAACGACTGCCCAAAAAATTAAATGTATGATTGCCGGCAGTCACCGGTTTCATTACTGACAAAGCCACACTTTCATCAGTTCCGTCCCCACTATCATTGTAAACGTTAACCCAACGATCAATATTAGAATCTCCGGAGGTACTATCTATCCCAATGTTGAATAAAGCCTCGTACTCGCCATCCGAACGCGCCATCGAACCATCAGCAGTAATCAAAACCCAGCCATCTTCCGGAACATTCATTGTGCATTGTCGCATCTCGCTGAATGTTGGTGAGTTTGTTGTCCAGGTCATATTGCCTGAAGCTGAACAGCTTGCCATTTTTTTACTCGGAACAAAAACAACACTTAAAGTCGGATCGTAAACCATTACTGTGCCGCTACCAGCATAGCGACTGCCCAAAAAATTAAATGTATGATTGCCGGCAGTCACAGGTTTCATTATCGACAAAGCCACACTTTTATCAGTTCCGTCCCCACTATCATTGTAAACGTTAACCCAACGATCAATATCAGGATCACCGGTGGTACTATCTATCCCAATGCTAAAAGAAGCCTCGTACTCGCCATCATAACGCGCCATCGAACCGTCAGCAGTAATCAAAACCCAGCCATCTTCCGGAACATTCATTGTGCATTGTCGCATCTCGCTGAATGTTGGTGAGCTTGTTGTCCAGGTCATATTGCCTGAAGCTGAACAGTTCGGCATTTTTTGAGCGGGAAGAAAAACCACGTTCAGAGTCGGATCGAAGACCATTACCGTACCGCTACCAGCAGAGCGGCTGCCCAAAAAATAAAACGTATGATTGCCGGCAGTCACAGGTTTTATTACCGACAAAGCCACACTTTTATCTGTTCCGTCACCGCTATCATTGTAAACGTTAACCCAACGATCAATATCAGGATCGCCGGTGGTACTATCTATGCCAATGCGGAATAAAGCCTCGTACTCGCCATCCGAACGACGAGCCATCGAACCGTCAGCTTTAATCAATACCCAGCCAGCTTCCGGAACATTCATTGTACATTGGCGAATGACATCGAATACGCCTGACGAGCTTGTCCAGTCCAAGTTTCCCGAAGCTTAACAATTTAACACAGCATTTGTTGACTGGATTAATTCAAGATTATTTGGGGCTACAGCCTCATTCTTATTTGTTAACTGAGTGGGAATTACGGGAGGTAAGTCTTCTTGTTTATTCTCGCTGATTCCAGAATCACTATTTTTTTGACTTGTCACTGTAGAACTAGAAGCTGTTTCAACTGAATTAAAATGATAATACATTTCTGCATTATCGTTTTTAGACATTGCATATTCTGCGCTTGCCGAATCAATATTTATTATGAAAACAAAACTTAATGCAGTAACTGAAATTTTCAGGAGAATGCATGCGATGCTCTTCATTCCAATAACCCTCCTAACGTACTTGAGTAACGACAATAAAATCATCATTGGCAATCACTGCTGTCTCATAAATGATCAATAACAAATGGCCCGGAGAGCCTCGTGTGGCATAATGAATTTGGCGAAAACATTAACCATAACAAGAGGATCCGAGCCATGGCCTATTATAACACAATCCTTAATCAGATTACTGCAATTATTCCGAGATATGAATTTGATTCCTTGGCAGAACAGCATCACTCAGGTCAGA
>JAUSAB010000068.1 GCA_030653035.1 Desulfocapsaceae bacterium
TGTTGTATTTGACAGCCTTGATGCCCTTGAAGACCATTTGGAAATAGCACTTCGGGAAATGGAAACTGATACGGAAAAAGTGCTTTCTATTGTCGGTTGGCCATGGATAATAGATTCACTTTTGAATTAGAATTGGAATTAAATGACATCCATGAAAATGGAAAATCTGTTTTTTTTCATCAAACAACTTATATTTGTCTCTTTTCCAGTCCACAAATACCGATTTCAAATCGACGCAGGCCAGACCTCATAGCGATTACGTCCACCCTTTTTGGCCTGGTACAAGGCCTGATCCGCCAGGGCGACAAGTTGGGCACCATCAGTCATGACATGCTCCATCACCGTTGCTACTCCAAGACTGATCGTAACAAATTCAGATATGTCCGATTGAGCATGAGGCAGGGCAAGCCTCAACACGGCTTCACCAATGCGCCCTGCCAGGACTGCTGCTCCTTGAGTATTGGTATCAGGAAGAATGACCACAAACTCCTCGCCGCCGTAACGAGCCAGGATATCAGGGCCTCGTTTGACCACCGCCTTGAGGGTATGGGCAATCTGCCGGAGACAATCATCGCCCGCAATATGCCCATAGTGGTCATTATATTTTTTAAAATGATCCACATCAATCATAATCAAGGACCATGGCGAACCTGATCTTTTATGTCGCAAGAATTCAACCTGTAAGGCATTGTCAAAAAACCGGCGATTAGGCAGACCTGTCAGGCTATCCGTCAGCGAATTACTTTGGGCAAGATCCCTTTCAAGTTCAAGCTGGTGAACCAACTCCTGGATCTGTTGCTCCTCCTTCTTGCGATTCGTAATATCCCTGGCAATCAGGACCATCTGAATAGGATTTCCCTGACGGTCGTGAATCAAGGCATTGTTGACCTCGATGTCAAAGCAGGATTTGTCTTTGCGGATAGCGCGATATTCATTGGGACCAGGATAATTTTCCTGTAACATTCTCATAATATTGGCATGCGCCCTTTCATGCTCTTCAGGGACAATAAAATCCATAACCGACATGCCGGGACCCTCCTCCACATCATAACCAAACATCTTACCCGCCGCCTCAGAGACCATAATGATACGCCCGGAAAGATCTGCGATAGTGATATCATCGGGCGAAGCCATCAGGATGGCCTTATAGGTCTCTTCGCTTGCCTGGAGTTCACGACTTCTGGCATTCAATTCATTTTCTGCCAACTGACCGATTTCCCTTGCCATAATCCCGATTTCGTTGTTCGGATAGACGTATTCATCTGCATCCAGCTCGTCTCCGGAAATAATAGCCTTGATTTTTCTGCTAAGTTCAACCAGCGGACGGGACAGACGTCTGCTCAGCAGGATACTCTGTGCAAACCCCAGAAACACAGCGATGACGCCGGTCAAACCAATAAGAAACAGCACTTGCAAGAAGATTGGGCGGAGTATCTCTCTTTTTTCAACCACTGTCACGATCGTCCAACCGGTTGAAAGAATGCTGTTATAATGGGCAAAGTACTCGACATTACCCGTACTATATGTAAGGTCACCTTTACTGTTCTGTTGAATGGCGTCCTTTATTTCCTGAATCGATTTGTCCAGTATCGACTGATCTGGATGCATGATAATTCCCCCAGACCTGTCCATGATAAAACTGAATTCCGTTCGGTATTCATCATGCTGGGCAATCAAGTGGACAACCTGATCAATTGAACAATCAATAGCCACCACGCCGCCATACCTGCCATCAGGCTGTTTCAGCGCTCTGCTGGTCGAAACCAGCCATTCATTTGTCTTAATTTCCTGATATGGCAGACCGATCGACGTCTCGGGTTTGATTGCCATAGCCGCCCGATACCAGGGACGGGTGGTCGGATCAAATCCTGCAGGAGGCGTGTAGTCATTTATCAGCATCAAACCGTTTTCATAGCCCGAATAGATAAAGGTGATATTCTTATTGGTTTGACGAATAGACCGATACCCATCCAATATACGTTGACGAGTCTCTTCACCTGATGCCATCGCCTCCCTGATTTCCTTGTTCTCCTCCAGCACCTTAATGGTGTGAATGATTTCGGTAAAATAGCCATCAATGAAAAGAGCTTGGGCGTAATTGGTTCGGTTGATAACTGAACGCGCCTTGGCGATTTCGGAATAATAGAGAAGGGATGAGAGGAAAAAACCGAAAACGGCCATAACAATCAATGCTAAAAGAGCGCTATATAGAAAGACCTCCCTCTTGATACTGGATTTAGGAGGTGAAGTTTTATCCATTGAAAAAAATTTCCTTTTGCAGGATCTGAAAAGTGTGCAGGTAAAATGTTTTATTACCATGAGTAAGGGGCTTAGAAAATACTAAATTACCGCTTATAGTGTTTCTATACTGCAAAGGAGAAGCTGCATATGAAAATATCGATTTTGGCTCAGAAGGGTGTAACATTAGAAGTAGTAGATCTGGTTTCTCGTTTGGTTGATTTGATTCCCTGACCTGCTCGACGGCGTGCAATGGGAGATGTAACTCTGGTATTGCTGGACGGCAAGCATCGAGTAGCTGAGGATGTGTTTGGCTGGGGACGATCAGCTATGTAAGTGTGCGTATTCCACTGAATCCGGCCAGTGATTCCATTTCATTCCGGCCAAGCATTCCATTGATTACGGCCAAGGTGTCGGAGCGTAGCGACGCTGTTTTTTGTTGAATACTCTATTGTCGGGTTTCAGGTCAAGTGAGCTTTCTTTTTTCGCATAGATTCTCCTTTAAGTTGTATTCTGCAGACGGCATGCACCAGGCGATCGAGGATGGCGTCTGCCAGGGTTGGAGCGCCGATCTGTTCATGTCAGTGGTCTTCGGTAGTTGGTAAGCTTCGATAGGCCTGTTGCGGGTGGGCTCTTTGCACCAGCAGGGTTTCAGTGAAACAGAGTGTCTCCGGTCCGATCTTTGTGGCCCAGCGTTTGAACCGTTCTGGTGTCCACTCCATATATTTCTGGTGCTTGACAGGCATGTGTTCCTTGACCGTGGCATGGCCGCCCCGTTGTTCATCTCTTACATGGCTGGCCACCCGTTTGCCGTGCTGGAAACATTCAACGGTGTTTTTGCTGTAACGGATATTGAGCTGTTTTTTAACCAGGGTGTAGGGGACGGAGTAATAGTGGCCCTCCACCTCTATGTGATAATCGAGATGGACGGTGGCCTTTATCCAGTAGGCCAGTTCATAGGCCGAGACTGGCAGCGCTTTCAGAGCCGGTCTGTCCAGCTCTTCAAAGCGGCTCTTGCGGCTGCCAGGCAGTTTCTTGAAGGCTTTATTGTTCAGATCCTGCAGGAGTTTTAGGAGCTCCCGGTTGAGATCAGTCAGGCTAAAAAAGGTGCGCTTACACAGTCTGCCCAGGATCCAGCGTTCCACCAACAGAACTCCGGCCTCTGCCTTGGCCTTGTCCCGTGGTTTTCTGGCTCTGGCGGGGACTACCATGGTCTGGTAGTGACACGCCAGATCATGGTAGGTGGGATTGAGATCCGGCTCGTACCGACAGGCCTTGGTAACGCCGCTCTTCAGGTTGTCAGGAACGATAACCTCGGGGACACCGCCGAAATAATTGAAGGTGCGGACATGGGAACCGATCCAGTCTTCAATCTGCTGGCTCAGGGTGGCCTCGGCATAGGTGTAGTTGCTGGCCCAGAGGACGGCGACAAAGATCTGGGCCTTGCGGATCTCTCCGGTAAGACGATCTGTAATCTCAACCGTCTGACCGGCATAATCGATAAAGAGCTTTTCACCGGCACGATGGTCATGACGCATGGTAACATCTAATTCCATTTCTGATATGAGATCGTAACAAAATAAAATATATAATTGTCAGTAAGAGGTCGATTGTTAAGTGAAGCCATAGAGTGCGGTGCCTAACATGACCGACAGCCATCTGCACAACAAATTGTCAGCCTGTTTACAGGACTACGAATATAAAAATCATACTTGCAGCGGCTGTTCTGATGTATTTGCGATATGTTGTAAAATCATCATGTTACTCAACTCTCATTTGTCAGAGGGGAGTGGCGTTTCATATAAACCAGATCAGCTTATTTTCCCCTTGACGCCTAGCTTAAAACAGGATAGACAGGCGGAATGAATATTCATTCCAAACAAACAACAACATTACAGACAGATCCCGGCAACAAACGGGAACAGATCATCAACGCCACCATCAGGCTCATCTCCGAGTATGGCTTCCATGGTACGCCCATCTCCATGATTGCCCAAGAGGCCGGGGTTGGCGCGGGAACCATCTATCGCTATTTCAAGGACAAAGATACCCTGGTGCTAGAAATCTTCACCCAGGTGATCGGTGCTTTCAAACAAACCCTGCTCCAGGGATATGATAAAGGCCAACCCATACGCGACCGTTTTCTCCATCTCTGTCGGGGCATCTTCCAGTACGGCATGAAAAACCCGTACGAGTTCAAATTTATTGAACAGTTCTATAATTCACCCTACGGCACCACCCTGCGCCGGGAAAAAATCTTCTGTAATTGCGGCGACACAGGTCAGGAACTGCCGCTGGAGCAGGTATTTGCCGCCGGTCAGAAACTACAGGTGATCAAGGAGCTGCCGCTGGCGGCCCTCATCGCCCTGGCCATCGGCCCCATTGTCTTTCTCGTCAAGGACAGCATCGCCGGTCTGATTCAACTGGACGAATCAACCATCGACAACACTCTGGCCGCCTGCTGGGATGCAATCCACCAAGAGACTTGCGCCGACAGGCCGCCCGTCGTTACCCCTTCCTCTTTTGCAACTGAAAAAAAGCCATGACAAAGCGCATTTTCCTCACCATCCTCGGTCTTATCATCGTCGGCGGTTCCCTTGCCGGTGTCTATGCCCTGCAAATCCGGCACATGATAGCCGTGGGCAGCAAATCTGTCCAACCACCGGAAACAATATCCACGGCAACGGTTCAACTTCAATCGTGGGAAACTACACTTTCGGCTGTCGCCTCCCTCGAAGCCGTTCAAGGGGTGACCATCGCTGCCGAGCAGCCTGGCAAGGTGGTGAAAATCAGTTTTACCCCTGGAGATTTTGTCCACAAAGGAGACCAGCTGGCACAACTTGACACTGCTTCCGAAGAGGCCCAATTACGGGCCATTGAGAGCAGCAGGAACCTGGCCCGCACCAATCTGCGGCGCCTGGCAGAACTGGCTGACAAGGGACTCATTGCCAAGGCTGAATATGACAATGCCGAAGCCAATTTCAAGCAGGCCGAGGCCCAGACCGAAAACATCCAGGCTGTCATTGAAAAGAAAAATATCCGCGCCCCCTTTTCCGGCAGACTTGGCGTCCGCCTGATCAATCTTGGCCAGATTCTGAAAGAGGGTCAGGAAATCGTCTCCCTGCAGACCCTCGATCCGGTTTTTGTCAATTTCATGCTGCCCCAGCAGGAACTTGGGAAAATCACCACAGGAATGGTCGTGCGGGTAAGCGGAGACGGAATTAACACTGCCAAGCAGCTTATAGCTAAAATCACAACCATTGACCCCAAGGTGGACGCAACCACCCGTAACATCCGAGTCCAGGCCACGGTTTCCAATAAAGAAGAACTGTTGCGCCCCGGAATGTTTGTCAACGCCTCCGTGGTGCTACCGGAACAGGAAAAAGTGTTCATTATTCCCGGCACCGCTGTTCTCTATGCCCCCTACAGCGATTCAGTTTTTGTAGTTGAAGAAAAAAAGGACGAGAAAAGCGGCAAGGATGTCCAGGCCCTACGCCAGCAATTCGTCCGCCTGGGCGAGAAACGCGGTGACTTTGTAGCGGTTCTTTCTGGCCTGAAAGACGGAGAGACAGTGGCCAGCACCGGGGTATTTAAATTACGTAACGGTCAGGACGTGGTGATTGACAACAGCCATTCACCAGCCTTCGAGATACAGCCAAAGCCGGAAAACAATTAGATGCCGCTTCGAAGAAACAGCCAATCTTTTCCGGCTGTTTCTTCGAGTGGCGTCTGCCAGATAACGAACAAGAAATTATTACGAAATAGCCTATACTTTTTAAGCTATTCCGTTACGACCTCTATGCTGTAAAGAATGCTCTTACATCTAAGTTATTATTAAACAACAGTCTAAGACCTCGTGCCGTCCCATGAACTTCACTGATATATTTATTCGTCGTCCTGTCCTGGCCTTGGTGGTCAGCCTGCTCATCATTATTGCCGGGCTCCAGGCCATCAAAACCCTCAATGTCCGCCAATATCCCCGCAGTGAAAATTCTACGGTAACGGTCACGACCATCTACGTCGGGGCCAGCGCGGAATTGGTGCGGGGATTCATCACCACCCCACTGGAACGGGTCATTGCTGCTGCCGACGGCATTGATTATCTCCAGTCTCAGAGCTCCCAGGGGGTCTCCACCATCAGCGTCCGTTTAAAAATCAACTACGACGCAACCAAGGCCCTGGCCGAGATCAGTTCCAAAGTCGATCAGGTACGAGCCGATCTGCCGCCGGAAGCCGAGGTGCCGATCATCAATATCGAATCGGCAGACAGCAAGTTTGCCTCCGCCTATCTGAGTTTCACCTCAGACGTCCTGAAACAGAACGAAATCACCGATTATCTGACACGGGCTGTACAGCCGCGCCTTTCCGCCCTGTCTGGGGTCCAGCGGGCCGACATCCTTGGCGCCCGCACCTTTGCCATGCGTATCTGGCTCAAACCGGACCGGCTGGCAGCCTATAATATCACGCCGGCGCAGGTGCGTCAGGCCCTGGCTGCCAATAACTATCTGGCTGCCCTCGGCCACACCAAGGGCTCGCTGATCCAGGTCAACCTCACCGCCGATACCAACCTGCGCTCCATTCAGGAATTCAAACGCCTCATCGTCCACAGCCAGGATGGCGCCACGATCCGCATCGAGGATATTGGCGATGTCGTTCTTGGCGCCGAAAACTACGACACCGAGGTTCGTTTCTCTGGAAAAACTGCTGTGTTTATGGGTATATGGCCCTTGCCCAACGCCAACTCCCTTGATGTTATCGCGCTGGTCAAAAAAGAGATGACCGCCATTCAGAAAGACCTGCCCAGTGGAATGCAGGCCCAGGTTGCTTATGATGGCACTGACTACATTAATAATGCCATCCACGAGGTCATCAAAACACTGGGCGACACCATACTTATCGTGGTGGTGATCATCTTCCTTTTCCTGGGTTCCTTCCGCTCGGTTTTCATCCCGGTGGTGACCATTCCCCTGTCTCTGATCGGGGCAGTCTTTCTCATACAGGCATTTGGCTTCACCATCAATCTGCTGACCCTGCTCGCCATTGTCCTGTCTGTGGGTCTGGTGGTAGACGATGCCATTATCGTGGTCGAAAATATCGAACGCCATATCCGCGCCGGTCTCACTCCCTTTGATGCCGCCATTGTCGGCGCCCGCGAACTGGTAGGGCCGATCATTGCCATGACCATAACCCTGGCCGCGGTCTATGCCCCAATCGGTCTGCAGGGCGGGCTGACCGGGGCGCTCTTCCGGGAATTCGCCTTTACTTTAGCCGGGGCAGTAACCATCTCGGGAATAGTGGCCCTGACCCTATCGCCCATGATGTCGGCCAAACTCTTGAAGTCAGGCCTGACAGAACATGGTCTGGCCGGTCGAATCAGCCGCGGCTTTGACCGGCTCAAAAACTTCTATGGCCGTTTGCTCGATCAGACTCTTTCAAATCGACCGGCAGTCTATCTGGTCTGGATCGTCATCACTCTGCTGGCCGTTCCCATGTTCAAGATGTCGCCGGTGGAACTGGCACCTGCTGAAGATCAGGGTGTTATCTTCGGCATCCTTGATGCCGCGGCCAATTCCACCCTGGATCAGACCAGCCATTACGCGGAAGCGACCAACCAGGTCTTTCTCTCCGAGCCGGAGACTGAATTTACCTTCCAGGTTACCAGTCCGTCCTCTGGATTTGCCGGCATGGTGGTTAAACCCTGGTCAAAGCGACAGCGTACCGTCTCCCAGATTATACCCGGCATCCAGCAGAAACTGGGGAAAATTCCCGGCGTGCGGATATTCCCGGTAGCGCCTCCTGCTTTGCCGGGTGGCGGCCAATTCCCGGTGGAATTTGTCCTGGCCTCAACCGCCGGCTCTGAACAGATTCTGGAATTCGCCCAAAAAATACAGATGAAGGCCATGGCCAGCGGCAAGTTTTTCTTTCCACCGCTCATTGACATGAAGATCGACCAACCACAGTCCGAGCTTATCATCGATCGTGACCGAGTGGCCGATCTTGGACTCAATCTGCAGCAGGTGGGAGCCGACATTGGTTCCATGCTTGGCGGCAATTTTGTCAACCGCTTTGATATCGCCGGCCGCAGTTATAAGGTCATCCCCCAGATTCAACGGAGCGACCGCCTCAACCCTGAACAGTTACGCAATATCCATATCACCGGACCGAACGGACAGATGGTGCCCCTGTCAAGTGTCGCCACTATCAGCAATTCAACGACGGCCCGCTCCATGAACCGCTTTCAGCAGTTGAACGCAGTCACCATCAGCGGCGTCTCAGTGGTCCCCCTTGATGAGGCCCTGCGATTTCTTGAAGATGAGGCCGCAAAAATTCTTCCCCAAGGTTACATCCTCGATTATACTGGAGAATCTCGGCAATTACGCACGGAAGGCAATCGCTTTCTCCCTGCCTTCGGCCTGGCAGTGGTCCTGATCTTTCTGGCGCTGGCCGCCCAATTCAATAGTTTTCGGGATCCCTTCGTCATTCTGGCCGGATCAGTGCCCCTGGCTATGTTCGGCGCCTTGATATTCACCTTTCTGAAAATGCCCAATCCCAATATCCCTTCATGGACCAACGGCTGGACCACGACCCTGAACATCTATTCGCAGGTGGGGTTGATCACGCTGGTGGGATTAGTGGCAAAAAACGGGATTCTCATCGTCGAATTTGCCAATAAACTCCAGGATAAAGGGCATTCCAAGCTTGAGGCCGTGCGCGAGGCCGCCATGACCCGACTGCGCCCCATCCTGATGACCAGTTGCGCCACCGCAGCCGGCCACTTCCCCCTGACGCTCGTCACCGGGGCCGGGGCCGCAGCCCGGAATTCCATTGGTCTGGTCCTGGTCGGCGGCATTACCATCGGCACCCTTTTCACCCTCTTGGTGGTGCCCTCAATCTACATGCTGGTGGCCCAGGACAAAAAGATGAAAGGCAAGAAGGACAACGTATGAGCCCTACTCAAAACAAGAAAGGAATCCCCATGAAGAAAAAAATGTGCTTGACATCCATCATGCTGACGGCAGGACTTGCCGGACTTTTATTGACTCAGCACACCTTGCAGGCAGAGACCATCGCGCAGGCCACAACAGAAAATGAGAATAAAGAGAACAGTTCCGTGGTGATCAATAGTGGTGAAATTCTCACCCTTACCAAAGTGGTGGCCATTACCCGACAGAATCAACCAGCAATCCTGGCCGCCAGGGGAAATGTCAATGCCAGCCAGAGCCGGATTGGTCAGGCAGAGGCCCCCTATTACCCGCAGGTCAACGGTGCCGGCGGCTATAATCGCCTGTCGCCGGGTGGCAACATGTACGGCATGACCGACAACGGCGCCTATAACCAGCTGACAGGCGGTGTCAATGCCAGTCAGATGCTCTATGACTTCGGTAAGACCACAACCAAAGTCGAAATCCAGAAAACCGGCCTCGACTCGGCCCGGGCAGATCTGAATGCAGCCGATGATAGCGCCGTCTTCAATGTCAAGCTGGCATATTATAACATCCTGAAGATCGCCCGCAACAAAGTGGTCGCCACGGAAACCGTCAAACAGTTTGAGCAGCATCTGACCCAGGCCAAGGGATTTTTCGAGGCCGGAGTCAAACCCAAATACGATGTCACCAAGGCAGAGGTGGATCTCAGCCATGCCAAACTCGTGCAGATCCAGGTGGACAATAGCCTGCGGCTGGCCAGGGTCGTCCTCAATAACGCCATGGGCCTGCCCAATGCCCCTGATTACAAGCTCGAAGACTCCCTCACCTCGGTCAAATTTACCCTCCCCTATGAGCAGGCCTTAAAGCTGGCTCAAGATCATCGCCCCGATCTCAAGGCCATGATCCTGAAAAAACAGGCCGCTGAGCGGTCCGTTGACCTCGCCCAAAAAGGGGATTCCCCTTATCTTTCGGGCAATGCCGGAGCCACCTACAATGGCGACGGAGACACCATGGGCAGCGGATGGAGCGCCGGCGTCGCCATTACCGTCCCGATCTTCAATGGCCACCTGACCCGGCACCAGGTTGACGAGGCACGAGCCAACGTCGATATTCTGGCTGCCAATGTGACCGCCTTGCAGCAAAATATCCACAAGGAAGTGGAACAGAGCTACCTCAATCTCCATGAGGCGGAAGAGCGAATCGCAACCACAAAACTTGCCATCCAACAGGCCGAAGAAAATTCCCAGATTGCATCCGGCCGTTACAGCGCAGGCGTTGGAAGTCCGGTAGAAGTCACCGACGCTGACACCCTGCTGGTCCAGGCCAAGGCCGACCACAACCAGGCCCTCTATGACTACCGCATCGCCCAGACCAGCATTGAACAGGCCATCGGCATAACAGCGGAGAATGGTCAGACCACAAAAACCGAGTAAGGGGAATCGGAATCTTACCGCACACATTTATGAAGAGAAAATTGCGATGGCGGTGGCACAAAAGATCAGGGATTCTTATTTTCCTACACTGCTGATCCTATTCCAGACATTGAAATCCAAGGTGGAGTGATGGATTTTGGTCTGCGGCAACAGAATCTGGATGAAATTATCCGCACTCTGCAAAGATTCTCTGCTAGACAATAATCTTTGGCTCCCAGGCCAAAGGGAGTCATCCACCACCGGCAAAGCCGGTGGCTTGGCTTCTCAAGACCTTGCGCCCCCGCCCTCCTCTCACACCCAGAGCAACCCAACACTTTTCCCCCTCCTGAAGCCACTTGTAATAAGCGCTCCCGCGGCGCAAGGAATTGATTGCCAGCCAGACCTCGGTAACAAAACCAGCCTCTATCAAAATAAATATCGGAACAGAATATACCGTTAGACACCCTGACAATTAATGTGATATTCTCAAAGAAAGTTCTGGGAATAGTGCGATATTTTTCTGATTTTTTTGGCTATCCCTGTGACTCTTCTTAGTCCATAAGAAATTTCAACCTGAAGCTCCAAACTCCAAAAGTTATGAGAAAACGAGCTGAACAACTATCGCTGCCTATGCTCTGTTTTTTGCTGCTGACAGCCCCTCTTCAAGCTGCAGATAAAGAAGAACAGAAAAATCCAGACATAACCCTTGAACAGTTGCAGGCAACCATTCAACAGCAACAGGAACAACTTCTTCAGCAGACTGAACAGCTTCGGCAACAGACCGAAGAGATCAGGTTGCAGTCTGCGAGGATGGATGCCCTGCAACGGCAGGTCAATACCCTGCAACGCCATGAACCGAGTCCGACTCCTGCAGCATCACCCTCGGAGACAAAGACGCCGCAGACTGCCATTGTTTCCGCGCAAGATATTCTTCCACGGCCCACAATCAGTTCCGGTAACGACCGAATTCAGCTCTCCCTCTCCGGTCAGGTGAACCGGGCTTTCAATATTGCCAATGATGGAGAGAGTACGGATCTTTACCCTGTTGACAACAGCACCAGCGGCAGCCGCCTCCGCTTTACCGGTACAGGTAAGATAAACAACGATCTATCCATGGGAAGCCGTATCGAGGTGGGTATTAGCCCTGACACCTCCTCCCAGGTTTCCCAAACCAGCCAGAGCCCTGGAACCTGGTTTGATCAACGCTGGACCGAGATTTACCTGGCCAGCACCAGATACGGAAAAGTCTCGCTGGGCAAGGGCGACACCGCCTCCAACGGGACGGCCGAAGTGGATCTGTCCCGAACCGATGTGGCCCAGTATGCCGGCATTGCCGATATTGCCGGCGGAATGCTGTTTCGCGAAGAAGAGGGGAATAATTACCTGACCACCCTGAAGGTGTCGGATGTCTTTCAGGATAGGGATGGCTTGAGCCGTCAGTCACGGCTGCGATACGACACCCCCAGTTACTACGGCTTCAGCCTTGCCGGCTCGCTTGTCACCAATCAGCGTTACGACGCAGGCATCTTCTGGGGCGGCAAAGGCTACGGTTTCAAGGCCGCCTGGGCGTTTGCGATGTCCGATCCCCAACTGCCGGACAAGGGTCTGCAATATGACGGCTCCCTGGCCATCCTCCACCAAGGCAGCGGCCTCAACTTCACTATGTCCGGTGGACTGCAGGAGCGGGACAATCAAGAGGATGCAACCAACCTGTACGGCAAAGTCGGATGGATTGCCGATTTTACCAAGCTGGGGAACACGGCTTTCGGCGTTGATTATACACGTTCGGAAAACCTGCCTTGGTCGCATGACAGCGCATGGTCAACGGGAGTGACAGCGGTTCAGTTCTTTGACGAGGTTGCCACGGAACTCTACATCCAGTACCGTCTCTATATCCTTGACCAGAAATCTGGCCCCGCGCTTGAAGACATCAATGTTGGCACGGTGGGGGCAAGGGTAAAGTTCTAAACTGAAATCTGCGCCATACGGAGAAGAACGCATGAAACGACAGAAGAAAGCAACCAGTTACCAGTCCCATGGAGTTGGCATTGCCGGCATTCTACTGGTTGTCCTGCTGGTCTTGTTTTCCGGACCGCGGTCGATAGCCGCGCAAGCTGACGGGCAGGCAGATATTCAGCTGACGGATGCCGAGAGGGAGTGGCTGGCACAGCATCCGCGCATCCAGATTGGGATCATGGATGCCTGGCCGCCGCTGAATTATCTGGACCAGAACAAGAACCCACAGGGGATAGGCGTGGAGTACCTTGCTGCCGTCAACAAACGTTTAGGCAACGCTCTTGTCCCTGTTTCAGCACCTTTCAAAGAAAGCTACGATTGGGTACTGAACAGGCAACTTGACGCCCTGATGGATATCTCCCAGCGGCTGGATCGCGAGGCCCTGTTCACTTTCACCCGGCCCTATATCGTGATTTCCCACGTCATCGTAGGGCGCAAGGGTGGTGACTATTTCAAGAGCGAGCAGGATCTAACCGGCAAAACCATCGCCCTGGAGCGGGGTTTCCACAATATCACCTATTTCAAGACAAACTACCCCGGCGTTATCATTCAGGAGTACGACTCAACCTCGGAGGCACTTGATGCCGTCTCGCGGGGGGAGGTCGACGCCTATGCCGGCAACCGGGCGGTGGTGATACACCTGATTGAAAAGGAGCTGCTGAACAACCTGCGGCTGATGGGCAAACTGACTGAACCAAAATCAGTCCTGCAAATTGGGGTGCAAAAGGAGCTGCCCCTGTTGGCATCAATCCTGGACAAGGCCCTGGCCTCACTGACCATTGATGAAGAGCGGGTGATCCGCCAAAAATGGCTTCAGGAAAGCAATCCCGGCCTGGATCTGACCGAAGCGGAACAGGCCTGGATCAAGGCCCATCCTTCCATCCGGGTGGCCCTTGATCCGGCCTGGGCGCCGATCGAATTCCTTGACCAGCACGGTATTCCGCAAGGGATCTCCGCTGACTATCTGCAAAAAATCGGCGAGCTGCTGGGGGTACGTTTTGATGTTGCCAAGGGGCAGGATTGGCCGGGCCTGGTTGAGGGGGTAAAAAGCCATAACCTGGACATGTTCTCTTCCCTGCTGCGGACAGAGGAGCGTGCCACCTATCTGGGATTTACCGACAGCTACCTTTCGCTGCCGATCGGCATCTTTACCCGGCAGGATGCCCCGTACATCACCTCAATGGGCGAGCTGGTCGGGAAAAAAATTGCGATCATCAAGGGCCATGCCTTAGAACAGATCTTGAAGAGCAAACATCCTGAGTTGCAGCTTTGCCCTTCATCATCCACTGTGACTGCCCTCCAGAAGCTCACCCAGGGTGAGATGGATGCCGTGGTGGACAGCACCATCTCCACCGGCTACTCTCTCAGTCAATTGGGCATGGCCAACATCAAACTGGCAGGAGAAATCCCCTACCGTTACGATCTTGCCATGGGAGTTCGCAGTGACTGGCCCGAGCTGGTTCCTATCCTGAACAAGGCCCTTCGAGCTATTCCGGAATCAGAACAGAGCGCGATCTATAGCAAGTGGACTTCGCGGCAACCGGAACAGAAGGTCGATTATGCCCTTATCTGGAAGATCGTGGCCTGGGCGCTTGTAGTTGTGCTGCTGTTTGCCTTATGGAATCGCCGTTTGGGAAGGGAGATCGATATTCGCAAACAGGCTGAGGTACAGTTGCAGGCCAGTCAGCAAGACTTGATCAAGAGCGTGGAAGAACTGAATCTCAAGACTGAAGAGCTGGAGTCCGCCAATCATAAACTCAAAGACCTTGACCGGCTCAAGTCCATGTTCATTGCCTCGATGTCCCATGAACTGCGCACCCCGCTGAACTCCATCATTGGTTTTACGGGCATGACCTTGCAGGGCCTGTCCGGCGATTTGAACGAGGAACAGAAAGACAACC
>JAUSAB010000069.1 GCA_030653035.1 Desulfocapsaceae bacterium
CCTGACACAGGATATGGCAACCCCGGCGACCGCCAAGGGGCCTGAGCTGACGCAGCCGTCCGCTTTGCGCCAGCCTCGCCAGCTCTTCCTGATACCCGAGAGTCACGACTTCCCCTCCCCCGCCACCACCTCGACAATAGCCGCCGTCAGGATATTCAAATCTTCTGCCGTGATACAGTAAGGCGGCATCACATAAACCAGACGGCCAAAGGGCCGCACCCACACCCCGCGCGCGACAAAGGCCGCCTGCATTTCATGCATTGCCACCGGCTCCTTCATCTCCACCACGCCGATGGCCCCCAGCACCCGGACATCCGCAACCTGCGCCAATTCCCGACACGGCGCCAGCCCCTGTTCCAAAAGCTGCGCTATCCGCCCCACCTGCTGCCGCCAGTCAGATTCCAGCAAAAGCTTGATGGAGGCACAGGCGACATGACAGGCCAGGGGATTGGCCATAAAGGTCGGGCCATGCATGAAGACGCCGGGTTTCCCCTGGGAGACCCCCAAGGCCACCTCGGCGGTGGTCAGAACGGCGGCCAAAGTCATCATCCCGCCAGTCAAAGCCTTGCCCAGACACATGATATCGGGACTGATCCCGGCATGATCACAGGCAAAGAGGGCGCCACTGCGGCCAAAACCGGTGGCGATCTCATCGGCAATCAGCAGCACGCTAAAACGATCGCAAAGGAGACGGACCTGCCGCAGATACTCGGGATGATAAAAACGCATGCCGCCCGCGCCCTGAACAATGGGTTCCAGGATCACCGCGCCCAACTCCTGGTGATGCTCTTCGATCAGTAGCGCAAAGGATGCGATATCGCGGCCATCCCATTCCTGAGAAAATGTACATTCAGGACGGTCGGCAAAGAAGTATTGCGGCAGGAATTGCGCAAAGATATGATGCATTCCCGCCACCGGATCACAGACCGACATGGCGTGAAAGGTGTCGCCATGATAGCCGCCCCGGATGGTGAGAAAGCGGCAGCGCTCGGGATGGCCAGTCGCGTAGTGATACTGGATGGCCATCTTCATGGCCACCTCGACTGCCACCGAACCCGAGTCACAGAGGAAGACCTTATCAAGTCCCGCCGGGGTCATCTCCACCAGCAACCTGGCCAGCTCCACCGCCGGACCATGGGTGAGACCACCGAACATCACATGAGACATCCTTTCCGCCTGCTCCTGCAGGGCCTGGACCAGCACCGGATGGCCATAGCCATGAATCGCCGACCACCACGAGGCCATGCCGTCAATCAGCTCCCGGCCATCCATGAGGCGGATGCGTACACCAACGGCAGATTCCACCGGATAGACCGGCAAGGGATCGATCATTGAGGTGTACGGGTGCCAGAGATGCTCCCGGTCATAGTTGAGAAGGGTTTGGGTGTCCATGTGAGAGAAAGGTTGATATTTATAAATTGACTTCATCGCTTAAAAGAATAAGCTGCACGCTCTATTTTTATAACCCATGCACAGCTACTCATGCTTTCCCTCAATCCGTCGTACCTCCCGATCAAAATCAGAAACATAATCAGTATCCTGGCGTTTACGGTAACTATCGAACTCCAGCTCGGCCTTGAGCTTGGCCTCCAGTGCACTCACTTTGCCTTTGTCTTCCAGGATGGGATAGTTGGATAGCTCCAGGAAGCTGTGGAGAAATGTGATCCAGTCTGCCATTTTCATCAATATCTGACGTTCGGCTCGGTTCTCCGCCAGATCGAGATAGGCGGAGACAATACGGTTCAGCTCCTTGATATGCTTTTCGCTCAGATAATTCTTGGCAATGGAGATATCGGATTTCATGATTTTGCCATCCGGGGCCTGTTTCCAATGGGTTAACCCCATGTGTATCTTGGTGGCGTCGGCGGAGGCATAGATAATTTCGGCGGCGGTTTTACCGGTGATCGCCCAGTGGAATTTGTTTTGCACGGTGGCGAAAAACTCCTGGCTCAGTGGGGAATTTCTATCGTAATCCACTGACAGGGCGTAAATGTCGGTAATCTTCTGATAGAACCGCCGCTCGCTGGCACGGATTTCCCGTATGCGTTCCAGCAGCTCATCGAAGTAATCCTTGCCGAAAACCCGGTTGCCCTGCTTGAGACGTTCGTCATCCAGCACAAAGCCCTTGAGGATAAACTCCTTCAGAGTCTTGGTCGCCCAGATGCGGAACTGGGTAGCCTGATAGCTGTTGACCCGGTAACCGACGGCGATGATGGCATCAAGAGTATAGTATCTGATTTTGTAGTTTTTGCCGTCGGCGGCAGTTGTTTCCAAAATGGAAATAACTGAATCTTCCACCAGTTCGCCGGAGGCAAAGATATTTTTCAAGTGCTTGTTGATGGCTGGAACTCGTACTCCAAACAGCTCGGCCAGGGCCTTCTGAGAGAGCCAGGCAGTTTCGTCCTGAAAAACAACCTCAACCTTCTTGTTTCCCTCGGGGGTGGTGTAGAAAATAATCTCGTTATTCATCGCTTCAGGGCCTCACAGATGATGCGCACGTCCTCGACGCTGTCCAGGGTTTCCAGGTGGTTGCGCACCGGGTGGCTGGGGTCGTAGAGGCGATCAAATTCAGTCTGGATGATCGCCAGTTTCTCCGCGTCGCTCATGGTGTTGGTGATGGCTGTGAGGTCGCCCAGGCGTTTGAGGATTTCCTTATTGGCGTCCTTGATCTCGGATTTTGCTGAATACCAAGACCAATCAAAATGCGCGTTTTCTCAATGGATTCGACAGATTCGTAAAGCTGGTAGAATCCCCTTGATCTGAAATAACCGACCAAGACATCAAAAAACTGAGTGTCTTTTAAGGTGGACTTGAAACGGTCAAGCAAGGTCTGACCGCTCTCGTTGGTGAAAAATGTGTGATCATTATGAGTTGAATTCATTAAGTACCAAGTTTCACGATTAAAAGGCTCGAATTAAGAGTAAGAATCAGGCTGTTTAAAACCGGAATCCCATCTTGTCAATTGCCATCAGATCCTGTTCCAGACCATTGCCGGCCGTGGTCAGATAATTGCCGACAATCGCACCGTTGGCCCCGGCCCCAAAGCATTGATACTGGTCCGATCCAAACTGATTGCGGCCCCCCGCCAGCCGAATAACCGCCTGCGGGTTGATGAATCGGAACATGGCGATGGTGCGCAGGACCTCGGGAAAAGAAAGAGGCTCGACTTCGGCCATGGGGGTCCCGACGATGGGAGTCAGGATATTGATGGGGATGGACATGACCGCCAGTTCCCGCAGCTCAAAGGCCAGTTGCAGGCGCTGCTCCCGGCTCTCGCCCATGCCGATGATGCCGCCGGAGCAGACATCCATGCCCGCCGCCCGGGCCAGAAGGATGGTCTCCACCTTTTCTTGCCAGGTATGGGTAGTGCACACC
>JAUSAB010000090.1 GCA_030653035.1 Desulfocapsaceae bacterium
CTTGAAGGCCACCGAGGAACTGGTACGGGCCGGATTCATCGTCCTGCCCTACATGAACGCCGACCCCATCCTCGCCCTGCGCCTGCAGGACGTCGGCGCGGCAGCGGTCATGCCCCTGGGCTCGCCCATCGGTACCAATCAGGGCATCCTCACCGCCTTCCAGATCGAGATCATCATTGACCAGGCCCGGGTGCCGGTGGTGGTGGACGCCGGCATCGGCGCCCCCTCGCACGCGGCGCTCGCCATGGAAATGGGGGCCGACGCGGTGCTGGTCAACACCGCCATCTCGGTGGCCGGTGATCCGGTGGCCATGGCCCGCGCCTTTGCCCAGGCCGTTGAGGCCGGCCGCACCGCCTTTGTCGCCGGGATGGGCAGCAGAGGCAAACAGGCCCAGGCCTCATCGCCCTTGACCGGTACCCTGGCCACCGACCTCGGATTTCTGGCATGACCCCCTTTACCCTGCCTGATTTTCAAGAGCTCCAGCAGCTCATCCAGAGCCGCACCACGGCGGATGTGGAGCAGGCCCTGAACAGCAAACACCCGACCATCCATGATCTGGCAGCGCTGATCTCGCCCGCGGCCGAACCGATGCTCCCGGAGATGGCCCGCCGCTCGGCCCTCCTCACCGCCCAGCGTTTCGGCCGGACCACCCAGCTCTATGCCCCGATCTATCTTTCCAATTACTGCACCAACCGCTGCGCCTATTGCGGTTTCTCCGCCAGCAACCGTATCGCCCGCCGCTGCCTGACCCTCGACGAGGCCGAGGCCGAAGCCGAAATCCTCCATAGCCGGGGCTTTCATCATATCCTGCTGGTCTCTGGCGAGGCGGAAAGCGCCGTTGACGTGAAATATCTGGAGGCCATCGCCCTCCGGCTCCGAGGCAGATTTGCCGCCGTCTCCATTGAGGTCCAACCGTTGTCCACCGCCCACTACGCCCGGCTGTTCCAGGCCGGAATCACCGCCGTGGCGGTTTATCAGGAGACCTACGACCAGGACATGTACAAGCAGGTGCATCTCTCCGGTAAAAAGACCGACTATCACTACCGGCTGGAGACCCCAGCCCGAGTGGCGGCAGCCGGGATGCGCGAGGTCGGCATCGGGGCCTTACTCGGTCTGACCGACTGGAGGGCGGAGGGGTTGGCCCTTGGCCTGCATCTATCCTTTCTGCGCAAGAATTTCTGGAGTACAGCGGTCACCGTCTCCTTCCCGCGCCTGCGTCCGGCGGCCGGGGCCTTCGAGCCGCTGGTCCCGGTCTCGGAGCAGAACCTGAGCCAGCTCATCTTTGGCCTGCGCCTCTTTGATCCGGATGTCGGACTTCTCCTCTCCACTCGGGAAGAGGCTCGCTATCGGGACGGGATGCTGGGCCTGGGGCCCACCCGCTACTCAGCAGGTTCCTGCACCACCCCCGGCGGCTACTCCAACCCCGAGCAAACGGACGGGGAACAGTTCAGCGTCGGCGACGAACGGAGCGTGGATGAGGTCATCCTCGCCATTGCCGCCAAGGGATTTGATCCGGTCAGCAAGGATTGGGACAGCGCCTTTCAGGCAGGTAAGTAAAATGGAAAAACAAAGATGTTCTTGCCGAGTGCTCGAGACAGCTTTCACTCCTGCACCCTCTCAACATCCTGTTTTTAATTCGTAATTCATCATTCACAATTCGTAATTTCAACCGACATGGAGCAATCATGAGCGATCTCAAAAAAATGTACTCTACCATCCTAGGCGATCACTTTCCTATGGATATGACCATTACCTTCGGCGACCAGAAGCTGGTCTATCGCAAGCGAACCTGGGGGATCAAGCAGGAAGACGGCTCCATTGACGAGCGGGGGGTGCGCTATGGCGAGAACCCGGATCAGGAGGCCGCCCTCTACGAACTGGTCAACGGCAATCTGACCTTGGGCGAATGTTCCTTCATCGAGCCCGGCAACGGTCTGGTCTCGGGAATCCGCGTCGAGGACATGCTCCAGGTGGGCAAGCATCCCGGCAAGATCAACCTCACCGACATCGACAACGGCCTTAATATCCTCAAATACCTTATGGACAGGCCGGCCGCAGTCATCCTCAAACACAACAACCCCTGCGGCGCCGCTTACGGCGATACACTGGCCCATGCCTTTGACCGCGCCAACCGCTGCGACCGCATCGCCGCCTTCGGTGGAGCAGTAATCATGAGCCGGCCCTGCGACAACGAAACCGCCACATTGCTGTCGCAAAACTATTTGGAAGTGGTCTGCGCCCCCTCATTTGAAAAGGGCAGCTTGGAGATCTTGAAGAAAAGCAAGAACCTGCGGGTCATCGAGATCAGCCGCATCGACCGTCTGGCAGAGTTTGAAAAATTCCGTTTCGTGGACTTCAAGAGCCTGATTGACGGCGGCATCATCGCCCAGCAGTCGGCCGTCAACTCGATCCGCACCCTCGACGACCTGAAACCAGCCACCGCCACTTGGAAAGGCGAGAGCTTCACCTGTGACCGCACCCCGACCCAACAGGAGATTGACGACATGATCTTCGGCTGGGCCGTGGAACACGGGGTCACCTCCAACTCAGTACTCTATGTCAAGGACGGCTGCACCGTGGGTATCGGCACCGGCGAACAGGACCGGGTGGGCGTGGCCGAGATCGCCGTCCACAAGGCCTATATCAAATACGCCGACATCCTCTGCTTTGACCAGTACAAAATCCCCTACGCCGACTTGGCGCTCCAGATCGCCCAAGGCAAACGGGACAAGGCGGACCAGGAGGCCATCGACGCCAAAGTCAAGGCGGATCGGGCCGGACTGCCTGGCTCAGTAATGATCTCAGACGCCTTCTTTCCCTTCCGGGACGGCGCCGATGTGGGCATCCAGCAGGGAATCACCGCTATACTCCAGGCTGGCGGCTCCATGCGCGATTTTGAGACCATTCAGGCCTGCAACGAGGCTGATCCCAAAGTGGCGATGATGTTCACCGGCCAGCGCTCGTTCAAGCACTAATTAAAAAAATCAAGGGCAGTATATGACAATACTGCCCTTGATTCCTCTGACCCAAAACAAACATGCCCGACACCCCCCTATCATAAAAAACTCTTCAGAACCCTTCTTACCTGAGGTTTAGAATGAGCGAAAACACCCCAATGAAGCAAGGCTCTCTCCCTTCCGTTTTCTTCCTTTTTCTTATCGCATGGCATATTGGTAGCCCCATCCCGTCCATCGGCCAATGGACAGAAGCAATCATTGATTCGGAAATGGCCGGTGACGACAAGGCACTGGTTGACATTGATGGCGACGGCTACCTGGACATTGTCGCTGGCGGTAAGCGGGCCGAGAACGAACCCCTGACCTGGTATCACTATCCCGATTGGCAGAAATACATTATCGCTGTCCCCAGTGAAGAGTTTACCACTGAGATGGACACGGGCGATATGGACCTGGTGGTCTGTGACGGACCCAGCGGCAACTGCCGCTACTATGTCAACCCAAGACCAGGAGGGGATCCCAGGCAGCAAACAGCCTGGACATCAAGAAGCATCGGCAGCGGCGGAACCTGGGTTCATGATCTACGAGTGGCAGACTACAACCGTGACGGCAGACCGGACGTCCTCACCAATAGATACCTGTTCACTCAGAACCAAAATGGTTCTTCACCATGAGCAGTCCCAGCGGAAACAGCTTTGGTGATATGGACGGTGATAATGATTGAGATATTATCGCCCCGGGTCAGTGGTATGAAAATCCTGGATGGATCCCGCATGGTGCACCCGGTGGTGTCGGGAATGAGGAGAAAGTGCGCATCGCTGATCTCAACCGGGACGGCAAAAACGACATCATCTTGAACTCCGGCGACGGTACGACTGATCTCGCATGGTATTCATCAACCAATCCCAAAAACGGCATCTGGGAAAAACACCTGATCCAAGCCGATGTTGTCGGCGGGCACAGCCTCAGTATCGGAGATATTGACGGAGATGGAGATCCTGACATTCTCAGCGCCGAAATGCTTGCAGAGGTTGCAGTCTACCTCAATAATGGCAACGGCAGTTTTATCAAACAGACAATTCCCGCCGCTGGAGCTCATAATGCGGTCCTGGTGATATAGATAAAGATGGCGATTTGGATATCATGGGCTGCAATTACACCGGCAACCAGACCAACCCCGGGACCAGGCACCCCTGTTATCAGTCCGATCATCATGTTGCTGCTGGACCAGTAGTTTTCCATCCCTGTCTGCAATCAATAACAAGACCTGCCACCTGACTGGGAACGGCACGGAAGAAAATCACATACCCGACCACGGCCACTGACAATAACAAGAGAAAGAAAAGCAGGGAAAAAGGGATGATTTTCCGGCCAGTCAGCCAGATTAATTTTCTTTTTTTCCGGCCAGGGCTTCTTTTTCTGACGATCCTTTTTCTCTCCATCTCTGTCACAAACCACTAACCGTTTCCGGTCACGGCCCTCTCATTGTTTACTATTTATTCCGGCTCAAGACATAATCGGCCAATGCCGCCAGCACCGCCATTTCCTGCTGAACCGCGGCCTGATCAAAGATACGCAGCTGTGCCAGGGCCGTTGCAATCATAGCTTCAGCCTTAGTTCTGGCCAGGAAAAAACCATCATAACGGGCAATCAGGGAGCTTGCCTCAGCAAAGCCCCCCTTCCGTTCCTCCATACTCGCCAGCATAACCAGCAATCGTTTTCTGTCCTTTTCTTCCGCTCTGTCGATGGCGATGATCAGGGGTAAGGTCATCTTGCCTTCTTGAAAATCATTGCCAACTGACTTGCCGGTTTTGGCCTCATCCCCCAGATAGTCAAGGAGGTCATCAATGATTTGAAAGGCACAGCCAAGATGGATGCCATAGTTGCGCAATGCCAGCCGGGCTTGAACGTCAGCACCTGCAACCAGGGCCCCAATCTCACAGGTTGCCCCAATAAGCCGCGCCGTCTTGCCCATGATCACCGCAAAATAATCTGCTTCCGCCAGGTTGTAATTAGTGGCGTTATGGAGCTGCAGGAATTCACCGTCGACCATGGCGGTTGTAGCCTCACAGAAGACCTCCAGGGCCTTGACCCCTCCCCCCTGTCCAACCAGCAGCATCGATCGGGCATGGAGAAAATCCCCGGCCAGGATCGCCGCCGTCTCCCCATAAGCCACATTAACTGCCGGCCGGCCTCGACGGGTAAGGGCCTGATCAATCACATCATCATGAAAAAGGGTCGCACAATGGAGATACTCGAAGGCCATGGCCAGACGATAGATATCCACCTTGCTCTTTCCCTCCCCACCGCCGCACAAACGGTAACAAAGCACGGTAAGCAGCGGCCGGATCCGTTTGCCGCCTTTAAAAAGACCATAGCGCAGCACCTCACCAAGAAACGGTGCCATATCGCAGGTTATGGCGGCCAGATCAGCCTGCATAGCCTGCTCAATCTTCACCAGATCAGGGGCGATCGCTGCCTTCAACCCTGCCCCGTCAACCGTTGCGGGAATTTGCCCTGTTGACCCTGTATTCATATTATCACCCTCATCCCTTCGGATTACCGTGCGCAACGATTTTAATCACATTTATGTTCAAAAAAAACCCGTACATCCTCCAGGCTACGTACCACCGGTGAAGGCGGCAAACTGGCCCGAAAGCTGCGGCCATAGCCCTTGGTATACAGGCGGACATCCATGATCGCAATCACCCCGCAATCTGTGGCCGCCCGCATGAGCCGCCCCACTCCCTGACGCAGGGTGAGGATGGCACGGGGCACCTGAAAATCAAAAAAAGGCTTGCCGCCGCTATCGGTAATGGCCTGGATCCGGGCCTGAAGCACCGGATCACTTGGCACCTCAAAAGGCAGTTTATCAATGATCACGCAGCTCAGGGAATCACCCGGCACATCCACCCCCTCCCAGAAACTGGCAACGGCCAACAGCACCGAGTCCGTGGTTTCTTTAAAAATCTCGAGCAGGGCCTGTCGTGAGGCCCGACCCTGCACCAGGACTGGATAGGAAAGCCGGGACTCCAGAAATTCCGCCATCATCTCCATGGCCTTGAGACTGGTAAACAGGACCAGGGCCCGACCCTGACTGATCTGCAGCAGTTCCAGCACCCGCCGGCAAACCCTGTCATTATAGGTTCCGTCTGCAGGCTCCGGAAAATCTTTTTCCGGCACATAGAGTAGCGTTCGTCCCTCATAGTCAAAAGGAGAGGGAAATTGCAGGGTCGTAGTCGTTGCATCCAGCCCCAACCGCTCCTTGACATAGGAGAAATCGCCGCCGGCAGAAAGGGTGGCTGAGGTCATGATGCAGCTCTGCACCGAGGAATAGAGGGTCCTTTCCAGTTCTAAAGCGACCCGAACCGGGGTGGCAGAGAGGGTGATCGTCCGCTCCCGCCGCTCATACCAGTGGACAAAGCGATCCCCATCCCCCCTCTCCTGAGGCAGACAGATATGCCGCAGATTTACCGCAAGCTCGACTGCCCGCGTGCTGAGGATATTCCATACCTCGCCCTTGGAGGCCTGAGCTGCCAGAAGCTCGGCCAACTGATCAAGTCCCGCCGCTATCCCCTCAACTTCCTGGGCCCAGGAACCATTGCCGGCAATAATATCCGCCAGCGGATACCTGCCGCGCTGGGCGGGAAAAAGTAGGGTAAATCTTTCCAGACGCGGCGAGAGACCACGGGCAAAGGCAATAATGGGGTCACGGCTTTTAGCCGGGAGATCAGCCTCTGCCTGCC
>JAUSAB010000091.1 GCA_030653035.1 Desulfocapsaceae bacterium
CTTGAAGCGGGTGATATAGCCAAGGCTGCCGATGGATATCGAACGATTGCCTCCATCCATGCCAAGTATAAGCACAAGAATATTGCCGAACGTTTCATGGAAAAGGCGCAGGCGCTGGAAGAGGCTGTCTGAGACAGGTCATGTTTACTGGCATTGTCGCAGGTACAGGCATATTGCGGGGGAGGCGAGGTGCTGGTGGTGGTCTGGCCTTTGATCTTGAGGCGGGATTTGATCTGGCTGACCCGGAAGAAGGAGAATCGATTGCCATCAATGGTATCTGTCTGACGGCGTATACCATAGCATCCCGACGTTTCACTGTGGATGTATCACCTGAAACCCTGACGCGCACTACCCTGGGAGATCTTGGCGTTGGCGCTCTGGTCAATATGGAACGGGCACTGCGGCTCTCTGACAGGTTGGGAGGACATATCGTTTCCGGTCATGTTGATTGTGTGGCCACGGTGCGGGAGCGACGGCCCACAGGTGCCTTTACCCTTTTTACCTTTTCCTTGCCTGAGCAGTGGAGTCGGTATGTTATTGAAAAGGGATCGGTTACGATTGATGGGGTCAGTCTGACCGTGAACAGTTGCCGGGCAGGGCGATTTGAGGTCTCAATTATTCCGCATACCCTGCAGGTAACCACCCTTGGTCGGTTGAAGATTGGTGACCGGGTGAATATTGAGGTTGATATTATCGGGAAATATGTGGAAAAGCTTCTTGTCGGTCAGCCCTCTGAGTCTTTAGGGCAGGAACAGGGAAAGATTAATCCTGCCTTTTTGGCAGAGAATGGTTTTTTTTGATTCTCTCTGCTCCTTCATGGGTGAAGGGGTGAAAGATAGTTTATTTAAACACAAGGTATGTGATCATGGCGGTCAGTTCAATTGAGGAAGTAGTAAAAGATATCAAAGCCGGGAAGATGATTATTCTGGTTGATGATGAAGATCGGGAAAATGAGGGAGATCTCTGCATGGCCGCTGAGGCGGTTACCCCTGAGGCCATTAATTTCATGGCCAGGCATGGCCGGGGACTGATCTGTCTGACCCTGAGCCCGGATCTCGTGGATAAGTTGCAATTGCCGATGATGGTGAATGATAACCAGTCTCCTTACGGTACCGGTTTTACCATCAGTATTGAGGCCCGCACTGGGGTGTCAACCGGTATCTCGGCGGCGGATCGGGCTCGTACCATTCAGGCAGCGGTTGCGCCCGATGTTAGGCCCCATGATATTATCAGCCCTGGTCATATCTTTCCGTTGCGGGCTCGGGCGGGCGGGGTGCTGGTTCGCCTTGGTCAGACTGAAGGATCGGTCGATCTTGCCCGCCTGGCAGGCTGCCGGACGGCCGGGGTGATATGTGAGATCATGAATGAAGATGGCACCATGTCGAGAATGCCAGATCTGGAGAAGTTTGCCGCAGAGCACGATCTGAAGATTGCCACCATTGCTGATTTGGTAGCCTATCGCCTGCGTAAGGATATCCTGGTGCATCGTGCGGTTGAGGCCCGGGTGCCTACAGAGCATGCCGGTGAGTTTAAGGCAGTGGTCTATACTAATGATGTCGATAAGTTGGAGCATGTGGCCCTGGTGAAAGGGCAGATTGATCCTGAGAAAAAGGTGCTGGTTCGTGTTCATTCCGAATGTCTCACTGGTGATGTCTTTGGCTCGGCCCGTTGCGACTGTGGGTCGCAGTTGCATGCGGCCATGCGGATGATCGATCAGGAGGGATGTGGCGTCCTGCTCTATATGCGCCAGGAGGGGCGAGGTATAGGCCTTGTTAATAAATTGAAGGCCTATAACCTTCAGGATGTAGAGGGGATGGATACGGTTGAGGCCAATATTCACCTGGGCTTTAAGGCTGACCTTCGTGATTACGGTATTGGAGCCCAGATTCTTCGTGATCTCGGGGTGCGGAAGATGAGTCTGCTGACCAATAACCCAAAGAAGATTGTCGGCCTTGAGGGTTATGGTATTGAGGTGGTGGATCGTTTTCCCATTGAGATGGCGGTAAGCGATGAAAACAAGAGTTATCTGCAGTGCAAGCGCGATCGCATGGGACATCTGATTGAAGTTGATGATGAGTGAAAAGGGTCAATTTTAATTTTAAACCTTCTTTTCAGGGAAGGGTATCTTCAAAAGAAATAAGGTGGTTATGCTATGGCAAATATGATTGAGGGAAACCTGAAGGCGGATGGTAAGAAGTTCGCGATTATTGTGGCTCGGTTTAATTCTTTTATCTCGGAGAAATTACTGGAAGGGGCTTTGGACACCTTGATCCGTTCTGGCGCTTTGGACGCAGATATTGATGTCGCCCGTGTTCCCGGTGCCTTTGAGATCCCTCTCATAGCTAAAAAGATGGCTGCTTCTCAGAAATACGATGCGGTTATTTGTCTGGGTGTGGTAATTCGTGGGGCCACCCCTCATTTTGATGTGGTGGTGAATGAGGTCTCAAAGGGTTCTGCGCAAGTGGGTCTGGAAACAGGGGTGCCCGTTTTGTTCGGGGTGTTGACCACTGAAACCATTGAACAGGCCATTGAACGTTCCGGTACCAAGGCAGGAAATAAGGGTGCCGAGGTCGCTGTCGCTGCCATTGAAATGGCGAATCTGATTGTCAACCTGCAGTAACCGGCCTTCTTCCTATGGGAATACGTCGAAAATCACGAGAAGCCGCCATGCAGTTTCTCTTTCAGGAGGATTTCTTTCCTGGAGGGCTGCAAGTGCAAGACGACCTTGATGTGCCTTTTGAGCGTTTTCGAGCTCTCTATCCGGTTCAGAAGCTGGCAATCCCGTATGCTCTTGAACTGTTACAGGGGGTCATGCGTAATGTTGATCGTATTGATACTCTGATCAGAAATAGTGCGAGTAACTGGCGAATTGAAAGGATTGCCTCAACTGATAGAAATATTTTGCGGATTGCGATCTGTGAGATGCTTTTCAGTGCAGATGCCCCTGACCAGGTGGTCATTAATGAGGCTGTGGAAATCGCCAAACGTTATGGGACGGAAGAATCCTCTTCCTTTGTCAATGGTGTTCTGGACGCGGTGCGAATTGTGATTCGTGGCAATGGTGAAGCGGCGGGAACGGAGTCCGATACGCTTGCCCAAACCTGAATTATTCCATGGAGCAAACACCAATCAAGACAAGGCCTGATTTGAAGCAGGAGGTGGTGGCTCTCTGTGGAATTTTTTTTGCTTGTTTTCTGTTCCTCAGCCTGTTGTCCATGTCTTTGGGTGCGACTGGTAATTGGGGCGGCGAATTAGGCCGGATTCTTGCTCAATTTCTCGTTGGATTTACCGGCGTAGGGGCCTATCTTCTTGCTGGCCTTCTTCTTTTTATCTCTTTTCTCTTTTTTGGGCCTCATATGGCCTTTGACCGCTTGCCCCAGATAACGGCTGGTTTAACCGGTTCGGTTATCGCTGCCTGCGGTCTTCTTTCCTCTCTCTCTCTGCAGGATCTTGTCAGTGTGGAAACAGGTGGTTTTTTGGGAAAGACCGTTCTGAGTCTGCTGCATTCAGTGCTTGGTGGGCCTGGTGCCGTTCTTTTTTTATTCCTGATTTTTATTGTCTCCATTATGCTTTCCGTTCGTTTTTCCCCTTATGAATTGGTCTCTTTTTTCTGGAGAGTGCTGAAAAACAAGGAAGGGCAACGGAAGGTCCGGCAAAATGGGCGCCGAGAGGCATGCCTCGTTGCTCAGGCGGAAGAGCTGCGGTCTGTAGTAAAAAAGGCAGGCACAGCAGTTGAGGCTGTGCCTGCCTTTGTAAGCGGGGGGCCGGTTGTCAAGGAGTTGCAGGTGACACCAGAGGTCTTGGTAGAGGATGAGAATTTTGCTTTGCGACCACTTGCTCGAGGGGAGTGGCGGCTGCCACCTTTATCCTTGTTGGAGAAATCCGAATCGGTTCAGCATAAGGTGGATCACGAGGAATATTACAAGGTCTCCAAGCAACTGGAGCAAAAACTGATCAACTTTGGTGTTTCGGGCAAAGTGGTGGGGATTTCGCCCGGCCCGGTGGTAACGACCTATGAGTATGCCCCTGCTGCAGGTGTTAAGATTAACAAGATTGTGGGTCTGGCTGATGATCTGGCGCTGGGACTCAAGGCGCAATCCGTCAGGGTGGTGGGTTCGGTTCCGGGCAAGGCGGCCCTTGGGATCGAGATTCCGAATAAAGACCGGCAGGTGGTGTACATCAGGGATCTGCTGACTACAGAAAAATATCGTTCCACGGTGGCAAAGCTTTCTATTGCCCTTGGCCTTGATGTGGTTGGCAATCCCGTTATTGCTGATCTGGCCAAAATGCCACATCTTTTGATTGCTGGAGCCACCGGAGCCGGCAAGAGTGTGGCGATCAATACTATTATTTCTTCGATCTTGTATAATGCGACCCCTGATGAGGTGCGGATGTTGATGGTCGATCCTAAGAGGATTGAACTGTCGGGCTATGAGGGGATCCCGCATCTGCTGCATCCGGTGGTGGTGGAGCCCAAGCTGGCCTCTAGAGCCTTGCAGTGGGCGGTACGGGAAATGGAGCGGCGTTACCGTTTGCTGGAAGAGGCAAAGGTGAAAAATTTTGATTCTTACAATGAGACCGCCGAGGAAAAATTACCCTACATCGTCATTATTGTCGATGAGTTGGCAGATTTGATGATGGTTGCCTCAAAAGATGTAGAGGCCGCAATTGCTCGATTGGCCCAGATGGCCAGGGCCTCAGGGATGCACCTTATCCTGGCGACACAGCGGCCGTCTGTGGATGTGTTAACCGGGCTTATCAAAGCCAATTTTCCCACTCGCATTTCTTTTAAAGTGGCATCCAAGATTGATTCACGGACGATTATTGATAGCTCGGGGGCTGAACATCTTCTCGGGGCCGGAGATATGCTCTATCTGGCCTCGGGAAAATCTGTGCAACGGATACATGGGGCGTATATTTCTGAGGTGGAGACGACACAGATCGTTGACTTCTTGAAAGAGCAGGGGAGCGCCAGCTATGACGATTCGGTGGTGGCGGAGGTCGAGGAAGAGAGTGGTGGCGTAGTTGAGGGTGATGAGAATTTCGATGAACGGTATGATGAGGCTGTCACTATTGTTTGTGAATCGGGGCAGGCTTCTATTTCCATGGTTCAACGAAGGTTGCGGATTGGTTACAATCGGGCCGCAAGATTGGTCGAATTGATGGAAAAAGAAGGGGTCGTTGGTCCGGCTGATGGGGCCAAGCCAAGAGAGGTTCTTGTTAGAAAATCATATTAATATTTGCTTGAGTATTGGTGATTAATTTTCTGTTGATTAATTTTCTGTTGATTAATTTTCTTGACAATTATCTGGCAACAAACTATAAGATAATTTCTATAAAAATGAGTGACCGTTCATTTTGTTGTTGGCGTGAGCTTTTCATTTTGTTTTTATGTTATTTTAGGTGGTTATCTGTTTTGATGGCTGTCTTGTTGTATTTGTTTTAGAGGGTTATTTTTTGTGTATTTTTTGTAGCGGTTAAGTTGGCCCAGTCGGTTCTGGGTCGCAAAAGTAAAAATAAACTGAGGAGGTAGTTTTAATGCCAAGTTATGTAGATCCTTCCAAGTGCGATGGTTGCAAGGGTGGCGACAAAACAGCGTGTATGTACATTTGTCCCAACGACCTGATGGTGCTTAACAAAGAGGAAATGCGTGCCTACAACCAGGAGCCAGATGCTTGCTGGGAGTGCTATTCTTGCGTGAAGATTTGTCCGCAGGGCGCAATCTTTGTTCGCGGTTATGATGACTTTGTGCCTATGGGCGGTCAGGTTCATCCAATGCGCAGTGCTGCTGATATCATGTGGACTGTCAAGTTCCGTAATGGGAATTTGAAACGCTTCAAGTTTCCAATTCGTACCACCTCTGAAGGTGCTGCCAACGCATACGAAGGTACCAAGGGTGCTAACCTGGATGATGAGTGCCTGGCTCTTGAGTCAGCTCTTCCAACACCAAAGAAATAATTCTGGCTCTTCCTCTGAGAAGAATTGGATACAAACTCTTTTAATATTTTAAGGAGATTTTAATATGGCATTACCAAATAAACCAAATGGTGAAATTGCTGCCGTGGTAAATCCAGAGATCGTCGAGCATGATGTTGACTGTCTCATCGTTGGTGGCGGTATGGCTGCCTGCGGCGCTGCTTTTGAGATCATGAAGTGGGCCCCTGCTGGTATGAAGATTACCCTCGTTGATAAGGCTGCTATGGAGCGTTCCGGTGCTGTTGCTCAGGGACTTTCTGCTATCAATACCTATATCGGTGAGAACCCAATTGAGAGTTACGTGAAGATGGTTCGTAATGACCTCATGGGTGTTGTTCGTGAAGATCTGATTTATGACTGTGGCCGTCATGTGGATGAGTCTGTAAAGCTGTTTGAAGAGTGGGGTCTGCCAATTTGGAAGAAAGATGCTGATGGCGAAACCCTTGATGGCGCTGCCCCGGCCAAGACCCTGCGTGATGGTGGTACCCCTGTTCGTACCGGTAAATGGCAGATTATGATCAACGGTGAGTCCTACAAGTGTATCGTTGCTGAGCCAGCAAAGACTGCCCTTGGTGCTGATAATTGCCTTGAACGTATCTTTATCGTGAAGATGCTGTTGGATAAGAACAAGGCAAACCAGATCGCTGGTGCGGTTGGTTTCTCTACCCGTGATAACACAGTGCATGTATTCCGTTGCAAGACTGCACTCGTGGCCTGTGGTGGTGCGGTTAATATTTTCCGCCCACGCTCTACCGGTGAGGGTAAGGGTCGTGCCTGGTATCCTGTATGGAATGCCGGTTCCACCTACACCATGTGTGCCCAGGTTGGTGCTACCCTGACAATGATGGAGAATCGTTTCACCCCAGCCCGTTTCAAAGATGGTTACGGTCCTGTAGGTGCATGGTTCCTCCTGTTCAAGGCCAAAGTACAGAACGGTCTTGGCGAGTTTTATGCCAACACCCCTGCAGTAAAGGACGAGCTCGAGAAGTTCATGCCTTATGGTGCGTCTGCTGTTACTCCTACCTGTCTGCGTAACCACTTGATGCTCAATGAGCTGAAGGCCGGACGTGGTCCAATCTACATGGCAACCGATGTTGCCCTGAATGCCTTCTTGGATGCGAAAAAAGCAGCGGGCATGGATGAGAAGTCAGTTAAGAAATATTGGAAACATCTTGAGTCTGAGGCTTGGGAAGATTTCTTGGA
The DNA here is from genome assembly GCA_030653035.1 of Desulfocapsaceae bacterium. Lineage (GTDB taxonomy): Bacteria > Desulfobacterota > Desulfobulbia > Desulfobulbales > Desulfocapsaceae > UBA2270. Next base: position 7,180 of record JAUSAB010000091.1, read on the forward strand.
TATGTCCGTTGGTCAGGCTGGTCTGTGGGCCGGTGCCAACATCGAGCCTGAGAAGGTTGGATCCGAGATTATGCCAACTGAACCTTACATGCTTGGTTCTCACTCCGGTTGTTGTGGAATCTGGACCTCTGGTCCTGAAGAATCTTGGGTTCCCGATGTTGCCAACCCATCTCGTGCCCATAAGTACAAGTGGGGCTACAACCGTATGACCACCGTTGACGGGCTCTTCACCGCTGGTGATGGTGTCGGTGCCTCCGGGCATAAGTTCTCTTCCGGTGCCCATGCAGAAGGTCGTATTGTTGCCAAGCAGATGGTTAAGTTCTGCCGTGACAACGCTTCCTTCAAACCAGAACTGAGACAAACCGCTCAGGAACTTGCTGATGAGATCTATGCACCGGTTAGACTGTATCATGAGCATGTCGGTGCTTCCACATCCTCAAACGTGAATCCTAATTTCTGCAAACCAGCAGGTATCATGATGCGTTTGATGAAGGCCACTGATGAGTATGGTGGTGGCGTTGCTACCTATTATATGACCTCTGGTAAACTTCTCAATATCTGCCTTGATCTTCTGAAAATGCTTCGTGAAGATGCTGAGAAGATGGCTGCTGGCGATCTGCATGAGCTCCTTCGTGCCTGGGAGAACTACCATCGTATCTGGTGTGTAGAGACCCATATTCGTCACATCGAGTTCCGTAAAGAGTCCCGCTACCCAGGATTCTACTATCGCTCTGACTTCCCAGCGGTTGATGATGAAAACTGGAAGTGTTTTGTTAACTCCACGTTCAATCCTGAGACCAAAGAATGGTTGTGTGAGAAGGTTGAATGTATCAACATTGTTGCAACTGATCCTTGGCTCTAAGATTCTAGAACCTGGTTTCATGATGGAATAAAAAATCTCCAGGAGTCTTCGGATTCCTGGAGATTTTTTCTATATATTGTGGTTGATTCGGGTCAAAGGTTTTTTAGCCCTTTGTTCTGGATGAACTCCAAAATGCACTTTATTTTTTGTAGTTTTTTTAAAAAAATCATTATTGGGAAATGTAGCAGTAAATTGGGTTGAGTTGGATAGGAATTGATGTCTTTGATGCTTTAGCTTCCAACAAGGAGAGCGGGATAAAAAGACCTTCAAGGTAAATATTAAGAGTACTCATGGAGGAATGGTATGACTGACGAGCAAGGCACCTCAGGTGCAATTTTGGTCGTAGGCGGTGGTATCAGTGGGCTGACGTCGGCCCTTGAAGCCGCGGAGGTCGGGAATGATGTGTTTCTGGTCGAGAAGAACGCCTACTTCGGTGGTCGTGTAGCGCAGCTTAATCAATATTTCCCTAAGCTGTGTCCACCAAGCTGTGGTCTGGAGATCAATTTTAAACGAGTGAAGGATAATCGCAGGATTCGTCCTTATACCATGACCACGGTCAAGTCGGTGAGTGGTGGCCCTGGAAACTATGAAGTGACATTGGAGACAGCGCCACGATATGTCAATGCGAATTGCACTGCCTGTGGTGATTGTAGCGCTGCCTGTCCTGATGAGATAGATAATGCGTTCAACTTGGGGATGAATAAGAGTAAGGCGGCATATCTTCCTCATGAAATGGCCTTTCCTCGTCGTTATGTGATTGATAAGGCGGCCCTGTCAGCTGCCGGAGCAGCAGCAGTTAAAGCAGCGTGCAAGTATAATGCTGTTGATCTGGAAATGCTGCCTGAGACCAAAACCATTAAAGTTGCAGCTATTATTTGGGCAACTGGTTGGACTCCTTATGATCCAACCAAGATGGATAATCTGAAGTTTGGACAGTCTCAGGCCATTGTTACGAATATGATGATTGAGCGAATGGCAGCTCCAGGTGGACCTACCGATGGTGCTATTATTCGTCCTGGCGATGGTAAAGAACCAGAATCATTTGCCTTTGTGCAGTGCGCAGGTTCAAGAGATGAGAATCATCTCGAATTCTGTTCATATATCTGTTGTATGGCCACTTTCAAGCAGATGACCTATATCCGTGATCGTTATCCGGATGCCAAGATTTATGTTTTTTATATTGATCTGCGTACCCCTGGCAAATATGAGAAATTCAGGGAAAAGCTGATGACAGATAAGAACTCAACCTTTATCAAGGGAAAAGTTGCTGAGATTATTCCGGAAGCTGATGGTGGAGTTACCGTTGTCGCTGAAAATGCGGTAACTGGTGAAAAAATTAGACAGAAAGTGGATATGGCAGTTCTGGCAACCGGGATGCAGCCTTCCTTGGCAGTGCAGGGCGCTCCAGTTGCCTTGGCCATGGATAAAAGTGGTTTTGTCATCTCTGATCCAGGGAAGGGAATGATTGCAGCCGGTTGTGCACGTAAGGCTGCTGATGTTGTCACCACTAACCAGTCATCTACTGCTGCTGCCTTAAAGGCAATTCAGGTTTCCAGGAGGTCGTAATCAATGGATAAAAAGTATTGTGCCTATATATGTACAGGTTGCGGTATTGGTGAGGCTCTTGATATTGAAGGGCTGACAAAGATCGTAACCAGTGAGATGGCCACCGAATGCAAGGATCATTCCTGCTTGTGTGGCGCTGATGGCCGCGCGTTTATTGAAAAGGATATGAGTGAGAATGGGGTAAACACCATAATCGTTTGTGCCTGTTCACCTAGGGTAATGCAGAATGAGTTTAGTTTTGGTGATGACAAGATTACTATTCGCACTAATTTGCGTGAGCAGGTAATTTGGTCTGCTGGTGCTGCAGAGGAAGGTAAAGAGGATGCACATCAGGAATGGCTGAATGAGACTGCTGGTGATTATGTGCGCATGGGCTGTACCCGTGCCAAAAAGACCGAACTGCCTGAGCCATTCAAAATGGAAGCCCTGAACAAGGAGATCTTGGTGATGGGTGGTGGTATTGCCGGTATGACCGCAGCTTTGGAGGCATCCAAAGCTGGAAGTAAGGTTACTATTATTGAAAAAGCTGATAAGTTGGGTGGTAAGGCCCTTGGCTGGGCCAAACAGTTTCCAACCAAGCTTCCTTATGCCGAGCTTGAGCCAAATTCCATTGGTAGCTTGGTGGCAGCGGTTGAGGCGGATCCCAATATTACGGTGAAGACCTATACTGAGGTTGCTCGTATCGGTGGAGCCCCTGGTGATTTTGGGGTTACCCTGAAGGCGGCAGGAGAAAAATCAGAGTGGGATGCACCTGCTAAAGTGGGTGTCGATGAGCAGGATCTTATAAGCAAAGGGCAGATGGAAGATCCTAATACAGGCCTTAAACCTTATGCAGAAGGGAATCCTGATGCCCAGAAATTCGGCGCTGTGGTCCTGGCCACGGGCTGGGTTCCTGCCGATGTTTCCCAATACAGCCATCTTGGCTATGGTGTCAACGACAAGGTTGTTACCAACGCCCAGTTTGAGAAAATGGCAAATGATGGGAAACTTTCCGGAATTAATTCTGTTGCTTTTGTTATGAGCCCAGGTGGTGAAGAAAACGATCAGGATTTCCCTTATTGTAACTCTGTCACTTCAATGGTGGCCTTGAAACAGGCCAAGTATGTTCGTGAAAATAACGCCGATGCCAAGGCCTATATCCTTTATCAACATATGCGGACTCCTGGGCATATGGAGCTGTTCTATAAGGGTATTCAACAAGATGATGGCATTTTCTTGACCAAGGCAGCGGTGACGGGTGTTGTGGCGGCTGGAAACGGTTGTACGGTTACAGCAAAAAATACCCTTCTTGGTGAAGATCTGAGTCTTGATGTTGATTTGGTGGTATTGGCAGCCGGTATGGAGCCCATGACCAAACATGAGAATTCAATCAACCTGGCTTATCGTCAGGGGCCAGCATTTCTGGATCTTGATCTTTTTGATGGCTATGCCGACTCTCATTTCATCTGCTTTCCTTACGAAACTCGTCGTACCGGTGTTTATACATGCGGCGGTGTGCGGAAGGCCATGAACATGGAAGAAACCATTGATGATGCCACGGGCGCAGCATTAAAGGCTATTCAGTGTATTGAGTCAGCCGATCGTGGGGTGGCTGTTCATCCACGTTCCGGCGACAAGACCTATCCAGAATTCTTTATGCAGCGTTGTACTCAGTGTAAACGTTGTACTGAAGAGTGTCCGTTTGGTGCCCTTGATGACGATGCGAAGGGTACTCCATTGCCTAACCCAACCCGTTGCCGTCGATGCGGTACGTGTATGGGGGCATGTCCAGAGCGAATTATTGGTTTCAAGGATTATAATATTGATCTCATTGGCGCTATGCTTAAGTCCATTGAAGTCCCTGAAGACGATGAGGATAAGTTGCGTATCGTGATTTTTGCCTGTGAGAATGATGCGTATCCTGCTTTGGATATGGCTGGCATGAGACGTAACAAGTTGAATCATATGGTTCGTATAGTACCTGTCCGTTGTCTTGGATCGGTTAATATGGCATGGGTACGTGACTTGCTCTCAGCTGGTATGGATGGAGCCATGCTTCTTGGCTGTAAATATGGTGACGATTATCAGTGCCATTTTGTTAAGGGTTCTGAAATTGCAGCAAAACGCATGGAAAATATTGGTGATTCTCTGTCCACCCTTGGTCTTGAGCCTGAGCGTGTACGGTCTGAGCAGGTATCTATTACTGAGTATGATAAGATTCCTAAGCTTATCAATGACTTTGTTGATGAGATTGTTGATCTTGGTCCTAACCCGTTCAAGGGTTTCTAGTCCTGTTTGTGTAGATACTGGTGTTCTCGCTCTTGTAAAAAGAGGTGAACGCCAGTATCTTGTTTCTTTTGATTGAAGAGGTCTTGAACTCTTTTCTATTCTTAAACAAAAGATTTGATAATATATAACAGGAGGAGAAAAAGAATGAATGCTCAACCAGATTTGGAATTTATTAAATATCTTAAAAGTGCTGGTGGTGACACCCTGAAGAAATGTTATCAGTGTGCCACTTGTTCGGTAGTTTGTCCTCTTTCTACGGATAGCAAACCTTTTCCGCGGAAAGAGATGATTTGGGCTCAGTGGGGACTGAAGGATAAGCTAGTTGTTGATCCTGATGTGTTTCTCTGTCATCAGTGTGGTGATTGTACAGCTTATTGTCCTCGGGGCGCTAAACCAGGTGATGTCCTTGGTGCGATCAGGGCTTACGCATATACCTTTTATGGATGGCCGTCAGGTCTTGCCAAGCTTGCTTCAAGTGCTAAAGGTCTGCCCATGTTGATAGCAATCCCTGCAGTGGTCATGTTTGTTTTATGGCTGATCTCCGGTGGAATTTCTATTCCCTCTGCGGCTGATTTTTCTGCTCATGGATATCAACGGTTTTTTGGTCATTGGAATTTCCACTGGTTATCTAAGAATGTCTTTTTTATTGATCTAATCATGCTGTCTGCTGCTGGATTGGCTGTTGTTTCTGCTTTTAAAGGTGTGTCAAGTATGTGGAAGGGGATGGAGGAAAATGCTGGCATCAAAAGTGTTTTCAGGCCATCGTATATGCAGTTTATTACAGAGTTTCTCTGGCCCTCAGTTCAGGAAATTGTGCAACATACTCGATTCAAGGAGTGTAAAACAAATCTCGATCGGTTGCAGGGGCATCTGCCTTTGATGCTTTCATTTATTGGGTTGCTTATTGTTACGGCTTGGTCTGCGACTGCTAATGACGTGCTTGCCCTTATTCCTGGGCTGAAATTTTTGCATGGTCCAATGTCCGTATGGAATCCTGTGAAAATCCTTGCCAATGTCTCTGCCGTTGCCATGATTGTTGGTATTGGCATCCTCTGGAGTAATCGCTCCAAGAAAGAGGCAGAAGATGGTGTGACCCCAACCTTCTATGATTGGTTTCTGATCTGGGAAATTATGGCTGTTGCTGTTACCGGACTTCTTGCGGAGATAGCTCGTTGGGCAGGACTTGCCGCTCTAGGATATATTATTTATTTTATCCACCTGGTATCCGTCATGATGCTTTTTCTGTATATGCCTTATACCAAGTTTGCTCATTTGGTTTATCGGACTTTTGCCATGACTTTTGAGCGTTATAGAGAGAGTTCCTTTGGTAAAAATCCTATTGATATGTAGTATATATTGATGAGTGGCTTTTTTAAAAGGCCGTGTCTTTGTGGCACGGCCTTTTTTTTTGCTTGATGGATTGTTTGGTAGGTTGAAGAAAATTTATAATAGCGGAAACATAACTTGTAGATAACAGGTCAATTATTGCAGAATTGAATATGGTTGATATTTTTTGCGAAATTGATCTTGTTGTAGATAAGGCTAAAAAAAGGTATAAAAAAAGATTGCTTTAGTCGTTCATAGTAGGTATATTTGCTTCTTTTGTATGCTGGCGTAGCTCAACTGGCAGAGCAGCTGATTTGTAATCAGCAGGTTGCGGGTTCAAGTCCCATCGCCAGCTCCAGCTGTTATAAGTTATGCTGTATTTGGAAAGTATGTCGTGAAGTGACAGCAACAAGATAGTGCAAGTAACGCAGTTTGTGAAGGAGGGGTTCCCGAGTGGCTAAAGGGAACAGACTGTAAATCTGTCGGCAGCGCCTTCGGAGGTTCGAATCCTCCCCCCTCCACCATTTTTGTTTCGCATTTTAGGCGCCAAGCGGGAATAGCTCAATTGGTAGAGCATCAGCCTTCCAAGCTGAGGGTTGCGAGTTCGAGTCTCGTTTCCCGCTCCAATGTAAGTGTTTTTTTCGTTTGTACGGATAGGGCCCACATAGCTCAGTTGGTAGAGCGCATCCTTGGTAAGGATGAGGTCACCAGTTCGACTCTGGTTGTGGGCTCCAGATGTATTGCTATTTAAACCAGTTTATGGTCAGGGAGACGAAGACTATGGCAAAAGAAAAGTTTGATAGAAAAAAACCACATGTCAATGTGGGTACTGTGGGTCATATCGATCATGGTAAAACGACCCTGACCGCAGCAATAACCCGAGTTCTTTCGACAAAGGGTTTGGCTAAATTTACAGA
>JAUSAB010000098.1 GCA_030653035.1 Desulfocapsaceae bacterium
GCTCGTGCGGAAGCGGATGGACTACCCTGCATGGCGGCAGGTATTTCTTGACCAACCGGCTGAACCGGGACCATGACAACCTATGCCGCTGACTTCTTCGCATCAGCGCGTGCCGCCAAGCGCGGCTCAACTCGCTGCGAAGGAATTTAGTCGGCACATGTTACCCGGCACCGCGTAGTAGTTTGAAATATCCTTGAACCACTTGGCCCAGCCATCACCCTACAACCGGTATCGCTTCATGGCGTCGTCGCATCAATGTCTCACGAATGACTGCCACCTCAAAGTAACAATATGACAACAAGGAACGGGAGAAGAAATGTAGATTTGAGGTGTTTCATTCTGCTTGTGTGGACAGAGGTTGGTTAATGGTGAGAAAGAGTGTGGATTGTTAAAACTTTATCATTTAAGTGTGTTAGGGTTGTTTTTCTCGGCGCTCAAGAGGGCAGTGAGGAAGATCCCTGCTTCGTACAGGCCAAACAGGGGGATGGCCAGCATGGCCGTTGCCATGAAGTCACCGGCGGTCAGGAGAAAGGCCAAGACGACAATGGCTGCATAAAATAAAAACCTTTTTTTACGGAAGTAGTCAGCCTTGACAAATCCTGCCTTGCCGGCCATGACCATGAGGAAGGGGATCTCAAAAGAGAGTCCGAAGGCCAGCATGGCGCGGGCCACAAAGGTCAGGTAGCCTCCGAATCTTGGCAGCGGTTCCAGGTTCGGGGTGGCATAACTCATGAAGAAGTGGAGCATTCTCGGCAGGACTGCCAGAAAGGCAAAGGCCGCTCCGGCGGCAAACAGGAGAGTAGCCCAGAAGACGACCACTAACGCGAGTTTTTTTTCACTGCTCTTAAGTCCCGGGGCGATAAACATCCAAATCTGATAGAGGATGATCGGAAAGCTGGTGACAAGGCCTACGAGTAGTGCCAGTTTGATGTAGGAAATAAAGGCATCGGGCAGGTTGGTGTATACCAGCTTGTGTATCAGGGGGCTGGCTTGAAAGAGCGGGGCCAGGAAGATTCTGGCAATATGGTCGGAAAGACCATAAGCGATGGCTGTGCAGACGAAAATGGCCAGGAAAATCTTGATTAATCGTGCACGAAGCTCCTGATGGTGAGGTACAAGGAGCTCAAGGCTTCCGGCTAACATGCTGGTGGAGCGTTCTTGACTGGTGGGGTTTCTGTTTCCGGCGCGGCATGTCTAGTTGTCGCGCCGGCCTCATCAGTTGCCTGGTCATCGGTTGGTGGAGCAGGCGAGACAGGCTTGGTGTCATCCTCTACGGTGATTTCGGCTTCGATAATCGTCCCTTCCGATTTTTCAGGGGGTGAATTCACTCCTTTGCCAGGAGTGAGGGTCTTCCAGGATTGATCGGAAGATTCAAGCAGGTTATCTTTGTGTCCGAGAGCAGCAACGTTAAGGTCAGATTTGATGGCGTCCAGGGTGCCGTCTGCTGCCAGCTCTTTCTTGAGTGTTTCGGCTGTTTTCTTCAACTCCAACATCCACTTTGCAGCAGATCGGGCGAGGCCAGGCAACTTGTCCGGCCCGACAACGATAAGGGCAAGGGCCAGGATCACAATCATTTCAGGAAGACCGATGCCAAACATAGAAGGTGCCTTGTGGGAGAAGAAATCAGGAGAGAAAGGGTGTCTTTTGTCTCAATCTATTCTGTAACTCGTGGATATGGAAAATAAATGTACGCCATTTGCCGGAGGGTGTCAATGTTTGATGATTTTGCCTGTATCTTTACGGGTGACCAATGGACTGAATCTCCTGGTAATAGTGGCGAAAGGCTTCAGTCGGGATCTGGTTCTGCCAATGACCGCTCAGTCTGGCCACAAGCCAGAAAAGGAGGAAGAAACCGATGATCAGCATTGGCAGCAGGAGCGGTGGCGCAGCCGTTTTTCCAGGCAGGGAGAGCGTGAGACACTCCTTTTGCGGGCAGACCGGGAGGCATTCAAGGCAGCCGATACATTCACAATTGCGTACAGTTTGTCTGGTGGTGATCTTAATGTCTGCCGGGCAGACTGTCTCGCATCTTTTGCAGTCAATGCACAACTGTGGGTCACGTCTGACCTGAAAGGGGCTGAAAATGGCCAGAAGGCCAAGGAGGCCGCCATAGGGGCAGAGATAGCGGCACCAGAGATTTCTTACCACAAAGGACAGGGCGATGAGCACGAGCATGATCGAGCCGGCAAGCAGACTGGGTGCCAGAAAGAAATGGAGCATCTTGGCGTCGGAGATCAGGTTATAGGATGAAAAATGAAAGGCGCTGAGTTCCTTCAGATTCATCTTCCAGAGGATGAGCCAGCAGAAGACGGCGAGCAGTAGATATTTCAAAGAGAGCAGCGGCAGGTCGAGCCAGAAGGGAATGGTCACCAGGACACGCATCTTTCTGCCGATCTTTTCCGCAAGATTTGAGGCAAAACCAACCGGACAGATCCATCCGCAGAACCCTTTGCGTAAAAAAAAGCCCAGAAACAGGGCGGCCAGGAAGATGGTGAGCCCCGCCGGATGGATTGCGTCATATTCTCCGGAGAGAACAAGCCGCTTCAGGCTGACCAGGGCACCAAGGGGAAGAAAGGCCTCAACAGCTGGCGGCCGCATGGGGGCGACGCGGTCAGATGCACTGGTTGCCCAGAGATAAAATTGATAAAATTGCCAGCCGACGACGAGACAGAACAAGGCGAAGACGGACTGGCTGGTCAGGCGCAATCTGGCAATAGTGTTAGCAGGGGAAGAAGGTTTCATAGTTGTAGGATGTTTCTTGCTTCAATGCGGTACGGTCTCATACAGAGTTCCCATGGCGTAGGAAACCAGAAAATTTCAGTCTTCAGCCTTCAACACTTCAGTCTCTCTTCATCAGTTCCATGGCGGCGCCGATAATAGATGGAGAGTCCAGGCCGCTGTTCTTCCACAGGGTCTTCTGGGGGCCATGCTCGATAAAATGATCGGGGTGGGCCAAGATCGTGGTCTTGATGTGAAAGAGGTGGCGCGCCGACAGCAGTTCCAGCACCGCACTGCCCCAGCCACCTTGCCGGACATTGTCTTCAATGGTCAGTACCCGACCGGTTTGTCCTGCCCAGAAGGAGATGAGGTCACCATCCATTGGTTTGATGAACCGGGGGTTGATGACTGCAGCGTCGATGCCGAGCTTCTGCAGGCCCTCGGCGGCACGCAATGCCGGATAGACCCGGTTGCCGACAGGCAGCAGGAGGATATCGGTTCCTTCCCGCAGGAGTTCACCCTTGCCGAACTCAAGTTTTTTCAGCTCGCCTGCGAGTGTCACTCCCTCGCCTGCCCCGCGCGGGTAGCGCACAGCGCACGGAGAATGATGAGAGATGGCGGTGTAGAGCATATGTTGAAGCTCATCCTCATCTTTTGGGGCCATGTAGCTGAGATTGGGGATAAAGCGCAGAAAGGAGATGTCGAAAACCCCGTGATGGGTGGGGCCGTCATCGCCCACAATCCCGCCGCGGTCGATGGCGAGTGTGACTGGTAGGTTGGGCATGCAGACGTCATGGATGATCTGGTCAAGAGAACGCTGGAAAAAGGAAGAGTAGATCGCCACCACCGGCAGGATCCCTTCCAGGGCCAGTCCGGCGGCAAAAGTGACCGCGTGCTGCTCGGCAATCCCCACATCAAAAAAGCGGTCGGGAAATTCTTTGGCAAACCCGCTCAGTCCCGTACCGGCAGGCATGGCGGCGGAAATGGCGGCAATCCTGCGATCAGTCCGGGCCATTTTAATCATGGTGTTGCCAAAGACCTTGGTGTAACTGACAGATTCTCCTGTGGGCAGAGGAATACCGGTCTTTACATCAAAAGGCCCAACCCCGTGATAATTGCCTGGCTGAGTCTCCGCCGGTTTGTACCCCTTGCCTTTGGTGGTCAGGACATGGACCAGCACCGGGCCATCAAGGTTATCGCGGATGTTTTCAAGGGTGGGAATCAGATTTTCGAGTTTATGACCAGGGATCGGCCCGACATAGTAAAATTTCAGGGCCTCAAAGAGCATACCGGGGGTAAAGAAACATTTGAAATTCTCTTCACTCTTCTTGAGGAAGCTGAGAATGTTGTCCCCAATACCCGGCATCTCGCGTAATCTGGTGGCGATATGATTGCGGATCTGACTGATGGTCTTGCCGGTCATCCTGCGGTTGAGAAAGCTGGAGAGAGCCCCGACATTCGGCGAGATGGACATCTCGTTATCATTGAGGATGATAATGAGATCCTTATCAAGATGGCCGGCCTGATTCAGGGCCTCAAAGGCCATGCCTGTGGTCATCGAGCCATCACCGATCACGGCGAGTACCCGATTATGATCCCCCTTCAGGTCTTTGGCAAGCGACATGCCGAGTGCCGCCGAGATAGAGGTGCCGGCATGACCCGTTTCCAGGGCGTCGTATTCGCTTTCCTTGAACTTAGGAAAACCGCTCATCCCCTTGTACTGGCGCAGGGTAGAGAATTGTTCCTGCCTGCCGGTGACCAGTTTATGGGCATAGCATTGATGACCCACATCCCAGATCAGTTTGTCTGCCGGTGTATTGAAGACAGAGTGCAGGGCCAGGGTCAGCTCAACCACGCCCAGACTTGGCGCCAGATGGCCGCCGGTCTTGGCCACGGTATTGATAATGACTTCGCGGATATCCTGGGCTATGACCTCAAGCTCTGGGATGGAAAGGGGGCGCAGATCTTTGGGAGAGTGAATGTCCTTGAGTCTGGCGGTTTTTGGGGCAAGGTTATGGCTTGTCAACATGAAGGTAATGAGGGTGATATTTTTTAACTTTTAACCCCGATAAACGGGATAAGTGCCTTAGAGATTATTTTCTTGCAAAAAAATAAGAAAATAATCTCTAAGGCACTAATTCGATCGGGTAAGGATGTACCGGGCAATGGCCCGTAAGGGGGCAGCTTTTTCGTCAAAGAGAACCAGAGCGTTCAGGGCCTCTTGCACAGCATTTTCTGCCTTTTCACTGGTGGTTTCGATACCAAAGAAGGCAGGATAGGTGGCCTTGCCTTTGTTCGCATCGCTGCCGGCGGCTTTGCCGAGTTGTTCGGTGGTGGCAGTGACGTTGAGCAGGTCATCGACAATCTGGAAGGCCAGACCCACTTGTTCGCCATATCTGGTCAGGGCCTCCTGCTGTTTCTGGTCTGCCCCGGCAGCAATGGCCCCGGCCAGGATCGAGGCGGTAATCAGGGCGCCGGTTTTGCTGCGATGGATCGCGCGCAGGGTTTCAAAGGGGAACTCTTTGTTTTCATATGCAATATCAAGTGCTTGTCCGCCAACCATTCCAAGAGAACCGGCAGCCCGGGCAATGAGGTTGATGATTTTTAATCGTTTTTCCGGTAGCAGCGTGTTTTGTTCGCTGTTGCTGAGCAGGTCAAAGGCCCAGGTCAGCAGGCCGTCTCCGGCAAGGATGGCCCCAGCCTCGCCATACAGGATATGGCTTGTCGGCTTGCCTCTCCGCAGGTCATCGTTATCCATGGCTGGCAGATCGTCATGGATAAGGGAATAGGTGTGGATGCACTCCAGGGCACAGGCGATAGGCAGCAGAACAGTGTCAGGGGCAGGTCGCATCCCAATGGCCTGGCCGGCCGCCAGACAGAGAATGGGGCGGACTCGCTTACCTCCGACAAAGAGGCTGTAGCGCATGGCCTCAATGTGATGGGCAAAGATGCCATGTTCCACTTCAGTCGTAAGCATAGAGTGTTCAAGGGCCCGCTCAATCACCAGCCGTTGTTCATTCAGATAAGTCTTGATCTCCATTGGTGATCTCGTTAAAAGGAATTGATTCAAGCTGGCCATCTTTATTCAGGATCAGCTCGACTTTGGCCCGTGCCTCGGTAAGACTGCTGTTGCAAAATGCGGCGAGCTTGATCCCTTCGTCAAATTTTTTGAGACTCTTGTCCAGGCTCAAGTTGCCGTCTTCCAGTTCTTCGGTGAGCTGCTCAAGGCGGGCCAAGGCATCTTCAAAGGTTTGTTTGGCCATAATAAATTAAGAAATATTCAGTGGTTAAATCGTCAGTAAATCTCGATAATTGTCTTTTGACTGCAAAGTCGAATCAGCATGACAACCGATGACTCAAATTATAATCTTAACACTTAAACCTTAAAATTTAAAACTTAATTATAGCATGAAAGAGCTGATCCCGGATTTTCTGCGCTGGCTGAACTATGAGAAGGGGTATTCCCCACATACGGTTGCCGGCTATCAGCATGATCTCCTGGAGTTTTCCGCAACCCTGGCTGAAGGAACAGCCGTGCAAGCTATCGACGCCTCTTTGATCCGGAAGTTTGTGGTCAGTCTGCACGGGCATAATAGTGCTGCGACACTTGCCAGGAAGCTTTCGGCCCTGCGCACTTTCTTTCGTTTTCTCCAGCGGCGGAAGGTGGTGGTACTTGATCCGCTTGCTGGTATTTCCGGCCCTAAAATCGCTCAGTTAATCCCTGTATTTCTGACGGTAGATGAGGTTTTCCTGCTCCTTGAGACTCCCAATAAAAATGACACCTTTATGGCCCGCGATCTGGCTATCCTGGAGCTCTTGTATTCAACGGGAATGCGGGTGGCAGAGCTTGTTTCCCGCAATCTGGAAGACCTTGATTTTGAAACTGAAATGCTTAGGGTGCGCGGCAAGGGAAATAAGGAACGGCTGGTACCGGTAGGACGACCGGCCATGGAGGCGGTGCAGTCATGGCTGCCCAATCGGCAGCAATTAATGCAGGAACGGGCCGGTCGAGGGCTGGCGCTGGAAAAAGATGCCCTGTTTCTTAATAGCCGGGGCAGCCGCTTGACTACAAGAAGCGTGGAGCGAATGGTTCAGACCTATAGCGAGCGGGCCGGAATTCCGCAGACGGTGACCCCGCATGCCCTCCGCCATTCCTTTGCGACCCATCTGTTGGAGATGGGCGCGGATCTTCGTTCGGTGCAGGAACTGCTCGGCCATGCCAGTCTGTCAACAACCCAGCGTTACACCCATTTAACTCTTGACCATCTGGCTGAGGTGTATGACAAGGCGCATCCCCTGGCTAAGAAGGCTAAGAAGGCTAAGAAGGCTGAAGGCTGAAGGTAGAAGGTAGAAGGTAGATAGGCTGAAGACTGAAGGAAAAGCTGTGCCTTCGGCCTTCCAGTCTGGCGAACAGCCAGACGACCGTCAGCCTTCAGTCTATCAATCCGAACCGTGAAATGATTTTAATCATTTAGGATACTCAAACATGAAAATACGATCAACAACAATCCTGGCCGTGCGCCATAAAGGTGAGGTGGCCCTTGCCGGTGACGGTCAGGTCTCTCTGGGCAATACGATTATGAAGCATGAGGCTCGCAAGGTGCGGCGTCTCTATCATGACAAGGTGATCACTGGTTTTGCCGGGGCCACGGCCGATGCCTTTACCCTTTTTGACAAGCTTGAGCAGAAGCTGGAGCAATATAACGGCAATCTGATGCGGGCTGCAGTTGAGCTGGCCAAAGAGTGGCGCACCGACAAGATGCTGCGCAAACTCGAGGCCATGCTGGTGGCTGTCGATAGTCAGTATTCCCTGCTGTTGACCGGTACGGGTGATGTGATTGAGGCGGATAACGGGGTGCTGGCCATCGGCTCCGGCGGCCCCTATGCCCAGGCCGCGGCCCTTGCCCTGATCAACCATAGTGATCTCGATGCTGAGGCCATCTGCCGCGCGTCCATGGATATTGCCGCTTCCATCTGCGTCTTCACCAATCATTCCATTATTGTTGAAACAATATGAAACCCATACAGTCATTGACCCCCAGAGAGATCGTCAGCGAGCTCGATAAATATATTGTTGGTCAAGCGGATGCCAAGCGCTCTGTGGCCATTGCCCTCAGGAATCGCTGGCGGCGGCGGCAGGTTGAGTCTCCCCTGCGGGAGGAGATTGCCCCCAAGAATATCATCATGATCGGACCCACCGGGGTCGGCAAAACCGAGATTGCCCGGCGTCTTGCCACCCTGGCCCAGTCACCGTTTTTCAAGGTGGAGGCCTCCAAGTTTACCGAGGTCGGCTACGTGGGCCGTGATGTCGAGTCAATGATCCGTGATCTGGTGGAGATTGCCATCAGCATGGTCAAGGAGGAGGAAAAAGAGCGGATAGAGGGTTTGGCCGAGGCCAATGCCGAAGAGCGTATTCTTGATATCCTGCTGCCTTCGCCACTCTCGGCATCCATGCACGAAGGCCCGGTTGGCAGTCATTCTTTTCTGCTGCATGATGATGGCGAACGGGGGATAACTTCTGGACACCGGGAGAGTGATTCAACCCGTGAAAAATTCCGGGAGATGCTGCGCGATGGCAGGCTTGATGAGCGTGAGCTGGAGCTTGATCTCACTGAATCGCATGGTGCGCCGATGGTGGAAATCATGACCACCTCCGGGATGGAGGATATGCAATCTAATCTCCAGGATGCCTTCAGCAAGATCTTCTCCCAGAAGAAAAGGAAGCGGAGGCTCAAGGTGCCTGAGGCGATGAAGGCCTTGATCAAGGAGGAGATGGAGCGCTTGGTGGACATGGACAAGGTGATGAAAGAGGCCTTGCGTCGTACCGAGGAATCAGGGATCATCTTTCTCGACGAGATTGATAAGATCGTGTCCAAGAGTGGAGGCGGTGGTCATGGGCCGGAGGTTTCCCGCGAAGGGGTGCAGCGTGACCTGTTGCCTATTGTTGAAGGTTCCACCGTGACCACCAAGCACGGCATGGTCAAGACCGATCATATCCTCTTTATCGCCAGCGGCGCCTTTCATATGAGCAAGCCCTCCGATTTGATCCCGGAGCTGCAAGGCCGTTTCCCGATCCGGGTGGAACTGCACTCTTTGGGCCAGGAGGAGTTCGTTCGCATCCTTACCGAGCCGGAGAATGCCCTGATCAAGCAATACATCGCCCTGATGGCGACCGAGGGGGTGGAGCTGGTCTTTGAGCCGGAGGCCATCCAGGAGATGGCGAGGATTGCGGTGGAGGTGAATCAAAACACCGAGGAGATCGGGGCCAGACGGCTGCACACGGTTATAGAGCGGGTGCTGGATGAGCTTTCTTATGATGCCTCGGAACGAGGCGCGGGACAATTTGTGGTCAGCGCCGAATATGTCCGCGCCCAGCTTGATGCTATTGCCCAGGATCAGGATTTGAGCCGGTTTATTCTCTAAATTTGTAAGATTATAATTTTCCCTGATAAGCAGATGCAGCAATAATATCCGAATAATTCCCTCTCCCAGAGGGAGAGGGT
Source organism: Desulfocapsaceae bacterium (assembly GCA_030653035.1). Taxonomy (GTDB): domain Bacteria; phylum Desulfobacterota; class Desulfobulbia; order Desulfobulbales; family Desulfocapsaceae; genus UBA2270. The sequence continues at coordinate 9,222 of JAUSAB010000098.1, forward strand.
TAGGCTGAGGGGGAAAGGCCTGATTTAAAACCCCCTGCTGCCCCCCTCATCCAGCCTTCGGCCACCTTCTCCCTCAGGGAGAAGGATTCAATGAAAACTACGTGCTCATTAATCATCAAGATTTTTTATAAGTGGCATTACCGTGTCATCCTGGTCAGCGGGTTAGCAAACACCGCGGCCGTTCCCAGCTCTCTTTCAATCTCCAATAGCCGGTTATATTTGGCGATCCGCTCACTGCGGCAGGCCGACCCGCTCTTGATCTGGCCGCCGCCCATGGCTACCGCAAAATCAGCCATGAAGGTATCCTCGGTCTCGCCGCTACGATGCGAGATTACATATCCCCATCCCGCCTGGCGACAGAGGTGGATGGCCTCCATGGTCTCGGTGACGGTGCCGATCTGGTTGAGTTTGATGAGCACGGCGTTGGCTGATCGTTCCTCAATGCCGCGGGCAATGAACCGGGTATTGGTCACAAACAGATCATCCCCGACGATCTGGGCCTTCTCACCTAAGGCGGCGGTATGGGCAGCAAATCCCTGCCAATCGTTCTCGGCCAGTCCATCCTCAATCGAAATAATGGGATAGACAGCCAGCCATTGTTCGTAGAGCCGGGTCATCTCAGTGCTGGTTTTTGTGCCTTGGCCGGATTTATCAAGATGGTAGGCGCCGTCTGTAAAAAATGAGCTGGCAGCTGGATCGAGGGCAATGGCCAGATCAACTTCGGGCCGGTATCCGGCCGCCTCGATGGCATCAATAATCAACTCACAGGCTTCATCATTGCTCTGCAGGTTCGGCGCAAATCCTCCTTCGTCGCCAACGCTTGTGGCGTAGCCCTTTTGTTGCAGGATTTTTTTGAGGGCATGGAAGGTCTCCGCCCCATACCGCAGGGCCTCGGCAAAGCTCGGGGCGCCGATGGGCATGATCATGAATTCCTGAAAATCAACACTGTTGTCCGCATGTTTGCCGCCATTGATGATGTTCATCATCGGTACGGGCAGGCGGAGTGCGCCTGGCCCGCCCAGATAGGCGTACAGGGGCAGCCCGCAGGCCGCCGCCGCAGCCTTGGCCACGGCCATGGACACCCCGAGGATGGCGTTGGCCCCCAGCCTGCCTTTGTTTGCCGTACCATCCAGATTAATCATCAGGGAGTCGATTGCGGCCTGATTGGCCGGATTCAAACCGATGAGCGCCGGAGCGATGAAGGCGTTGACGTTGGCCACCGCTTGGAGCACGCCCTTGCCGTTGTATCGTTCTTTGTCGCCATCCCGCAGTTCCACGGCCTCATGCTCGCCGGTTGAGGCCCCGGAAGGGACGGAGGCCGATACCTGAACGCCATTATCGAGTCCGCACAGGACGCGAACGGTGGGATTGCCTCGGGAATCAAGAATCTCGAAAGCGGACAGCGAAGTGATGACTGGTTGCATTGGCGTTTCTCCTGTGATTATTGGTTTTTCCTTGGTGGCGCTTGTTTTACGTAATAAGGCTCTTGTAAAAGTACCATTAATCTGAAAATGGTAGTTGCCTTATAATCCAAGGCTGCCCTCCTCATCCCTGCCCTTGTCCCTCAGGGAGAAGGCCGGGGTGAGGGTCTTACCTGTAAAAAGCTATCCTTATGGCTTCTCTTGTTCGTCCAGGACCATTCTGACGGTTCTTGCAAGTTCATCTCCATGGATCGGTTTGCAGAGATATTTCTTGATACCCATAGCCAGGGCATCTGCTGCTGAGGTCATCTCACTATGCCCGGTGCAGAGGATGATCGGCATGAGTGGTGAAATCTCCAGTATGGCCTTGGCCAGCTCATTACCGGTGAGACCCGGCATGGTCTGATCAGTAATGATCAGGTCGAACTGCTGCGGATCTGCCCGTACTTTTTCCAATGCTTCTCTGCTGTCAGTGACCCCGGTGACCGTGTAGCCATAATTTTCAAGGAGTCTTGAACTGATGTGAACCAGCAGAGGCTCGTCATCAACAATGAGAATCCGTTCGGTGCCGGTAGGCAAGGATTTTTGTTGCTGTGGACTTTCCGGAATAATGCTGTTCTCTGCCAGGGCCGGCATAAAAACATGGAACGTACATCCTTGTCCAGGCTTGCTTTCCACTTGGGTAAACCCATTGTAGCCCTTGATGATCCCATGAACAACAGCCAGGCCGAGACCAGTCCCTCTACTCCTTTCTTTAGTGGTAAAGTAGGGCTCAAAGATGTGGGCCGCTGTCTCAGGGGCCATACCCTGTCCGGTGTCGCTGACCGAGAGGACGATATAGTGGCCGGGGGCCGCACCGTCTTTATTACAATCTGCCATTTTCCTTTCCTGACGATGGAGGGCGATCCGCAAGGTCCCCTTTTCATCCTTCATGGCATGGAAGGCATTGGTGCACAGGTTCATGACAACCTGATGGATTTTGGTCGGATCGGCCATGACTGCTCCGCAGGCCGAATCAATATCTGTCTGGATTTCGATGGTAGTCGGCAGGGTGGCGCGCAGCATCTGCATGGCTTCTTGCACGAGCAGATGCGGATGTACTGGTTCCAGGCATTGTTCCGTCTTGCGGCTGAAGTCGAGAATTTGCTGGATAAGGGCGCCAGCCCTGTGTCCTGCGGTGATGATCTGGTTGATATCCTCTTGTGCTGCCGCTTCCGGCGGCAGTGAGCGTTGTGCCAGTTCCGAGTAGCCCAGGATTACTGACAGGATATTGTTGAAATCATGGGCGATACCGCCAGCCAGGGTGCCGATGGCATCCAGCTTCTGCGACTGAAGAAGTTTTTCTTCCATTTTTTTCTGGTCGGTGATGTCCCTGGCAATGTGGACCAGATTGTTGATGGCTCCACTTTCATCAGGAATCGGGGAAGAGGAGACCTGAAAGATTCTTCCTGATTTTTCATGGGTGATGATTCCGGCATGGCTGCCTTGATTGTCAAAAGTCTCAACCAGTGGACAGCCGGGGCAGGGGCAAGCCCCCCCCCGGAAGAGCTCATAGCAGTGTCGGCCGGTCAATTCTCCTTCTCTGGCCTGAAAAAACTGGTAGGCGGCCTTGTTGGCCCGGACAATGCGCATCTCCTTATCCTGGATGGTGATAATGTCGCTGATGGCATTAAATGTTTTTCCCCATTCATCTCTGCTCCTGGCAAGTTCTTGTGCAATCCGCAGGCGTTCCGTGATGTCGAAGATTGTTGAACAGAGCACTTGACGGTCATCAATGATGAATGCTCCGATGTAGATTTCCACCTCGCGTACCGCACCATTTTTTAGCCGGTGCTGAAAACGAAAGATTGCTTTTCCCTTGGCCTCGACCTCTTTCATCTTTATCAGGATCTCTTCCTGACTGAGCAAGTTAATGTTTGAAATCTTCATCCCCCGCCATTCCTCTCTGCTATAACCATAGAAGGAACAGGCGGCGGGGTTGGCATCTATAAAGCAGGCAGTTCTGGGATCTGAGAGCACCATGATGCTGGGATTGTCGTTAAAAATGGTGGCGTAGCGGGCTTCGCTTTTCTGCAGGGCACTTACTGCCTTTTTCCGCTCCGTGATATCGATCCCATATTCCACCGCCCCGATAATCCGTCCTTCTTTATCCTTGACCGGGCTGGTTGTGACCTCGATATATCTGTCCCCGAGTTCCCTTTCATAGCTGTATGTCTGGCCGTCAATCAGGGAATATTGGGCGTTGCAGGCGTCGCAGATCTTTTCTCTGCCATTTTTTGCGGAGTCATGTGCATACTGGCCCCAGATGTCATAACAGTGTTTGCCTTTTACCTGTTCTGATTTCCAGCCGACGAACTGTTCCATGAGCAAATTTATTTTTATCACCCGCATCTCTGTGTCCAGATACGTGAGAAAAAACGGGACATTACGTAAGACGGCCTCATTTTCGGCAATGGCGGTATTGAGGGTGTCCTGCAGCTCTTTCTCCTGAGAGTAATCCTTAGTGACACTCATCAGTCCGGTTATTGTCCCGTTTTCATCTTGGAGGGGGGAGGAGGAGATTTGCAGGAATTTTTTTGCCCCATCGGCCAGGGTATGAGAGTGACGCATGACAACGGGAAGGCCGGTGGTAAAAACCTGGTGGTGAACGCATTCTTGCTCAAAAATGTTTTTACCGGCACAGGGAAACGGCGAATGAGGCAGAATCTCATAACATTTTTTACCCAGGATCATCTCATTGGAGACGGCACATAGATCGCAGAAAGGCTGATTGGCAAAGACAATGGTGTAATCCAGATCGATTATAAGGACAGAATCGGGAAGATGGTTCAAGATAGCGTATTGATCCTGTGGTGACATGTGACCGACTCCGTTTGATGATGACGATAAGGGACCTGCGTGTATGGTCAGAATATTCTATTACTCTGAGAATAGCCCCCCTCACCCCAAACCTCTCCCTCAGGGAGAGGGAGGAAGTTTCATTTCAGCCTTTTCTTAATAAGGGTATACCTGGGCAAAATCAGGATAATCTGGCTCACGATGTGCCTTTAAAGAGTTACTCTCTCCTTCCGGGGATAAGGCTTTTGAAATAGTAATACAAAATTCCAACCGAACAATAATGGGGCTAAAGACTTGCATTTAACGTGGTTACTCCCTCTCCCCTCGGGGAGAGGGTTGGGGTGAGGGGGCAACCTCCATGCGCACTTGCTCGTATATCCGCTGTAAAACGGCCTCTGGTTCCGAAAGCATATCATTATTCCAGAACCGGATAACCTTGTATCCTTCTGCCTCCAGAAATCTGGTTCTGGTTTCATCGTAGGTGATGGTTTCAGCGTGTTGCCCTCCGTCTAACTCGATAACGAGTTGGCGAGGCAGGCAGGCAAAATCGACAATATATGTCCCGATGGGCCATTGACGACGAAACTTGCAGTCTTCTATCTGCCGGTTTCTCAGGTAACTCCAGAGCAGTTTTTCAGCTTCCGTCTGATTTTTCCTGAGCTGTCGAGCATGCTCTTTCATCGGAATCCCCCCTCACCCCAACCCTCTCCCCGAGGGGAGAGGGAGTTATAAAGAAATCATTGCCCCCTCGGGGAAAAGAAGCAGAATCATCTCTGATCAGTACGACAGCGCGAAGATTCAGCAAAAATATCAGAACAGTCCCCCTCTCCCCGAGGGGAGAGGGAGTTATAAAGAAATCCTTTCCCCCTTCGGTGAGAAGAAGCATACTCATCTCTGTTCAGCACGACAGCACGAAGATTCAGTAAAAATATCGGAACAGTTCCTTCTCCCTGAGGGAGAGGGTTAGGGTGAGGGGGAAAACCTGTTTTCAAACTTCCGCTGCTCCCCCCCCTCATCCGGACTTCGGCCACCTTTTCCCTCAGGGAGAAGAAAATACGCGCTAATCAGGATTCCATTTATGCAACTTTTCACCCAACCTTTCCCTGCTCCATCGGTCCCGTAGCTGTCTTCCTCTTCTTCTTGGCTGCATACATCTTGGCGTCTGCCAACGCCAGGAGCTCATCCAGGGAGCTGCCTCCCTGATTATGGACAATACCAAAACTGATGGAAATCTGTTGTTCCGGTGGGAGTCCTTTGTTGATTTCGGCCAGTTCCTGTTCCAGCCTGGCCAGGATGATGGGCTCAGAGTCACTGCTTGACACGGAGGTGAGCAGGACGGCAAATTCATCCCCGCCCATGCGGCCGACAATATCGGTTTCTCTGACCGCTATGCGCAGAAGTTTTGCTGTCAGGATCAGGGCCATGTCGCCTATCTCATGGCCCTGGGTATCGTTGATCCACTTCATGTTGTCGAGGTCGGCGAAGATGATAAAGACCTCGCCGCCGGCGCGCTCGACATAGTTGAGCTGCTGCTGGGCAAGGTTCATGAAGCCGCGGCGGTTGCACAGTCCGGTGAGCTCATCGGTTGTGGACAGGGCCTGGAGTTGCTGTTCCAGCCGTTTTCGCTCGGAGATGTCCCGGAAGTCCTCAATGATTCCAGTTAATTCACCACTGTCATTGTAAAAGGGGGTGGCTGTTATCATACAGGACAATATGGTTCCATCCGGCCGGACCTTTTCCGCGTCATGCTCGATATGTTCAATCCCCTTGCTGATCAGACGTAAGGGGCAGTTCTCGGTATGGCAGTCGGAGCCGGGGAAAATATCATAACACTTTTTGCCGATTATTTGATCCTGGGGCATATTGACAAGATCGGCAAAGGTGATGTTGGCGCGTTTGATCTCGAAATCAAGATCAATGAGCCGCATACCGTCTGCCGCAGTATTGAAGATCTGATCAAGATCGGCGTGGGATTCGTTAAGTTCCCGCTGGAGTTTTTTGAGCAGGCGCATTCGATTTAAAAGTTTGGTTGTGTACAGGGCGTGCCCGGCGATGATCAGGAGTGAAAAAACGGTGACCAGGAGATAGCCAATGGTATAACGCCATTTCATGGCAATCAGGGTTGGACACCTCTCATAGGTCATAAGATAACCTGCCGGCTCCCCCGAAATATCGTTGATTGGCAAAAGATGAACCAGGAACCCCTCGTGTGCCAGAAAGAAAGGGAGAGAAACTTTTTCGTGTGCCGAGAGATGTCTGGCCAATGGTTTCCGCAGGCCCTGATTTAACTGTTCTATTATCTGTTGGTTGATGCCATTTTGATTTCCTGGGCTGTTATGGTTATGTTCATCAATAACTTTTTGATCAGCGGTTTCCATGAGGAAGTCATCGGCAAGAGAGGTGACGGTAAAGTGCTCGCGCAGGTCAGCAGCGCTCAGATGCTTTTCGGCCATTTGTTTGTTGGTAATAAAACGATATTCGGCGGGAAAGCTGGACATGAGTTCATTGAGGAAAGTGGAAAGGGGAATGCCAATTTCAACTGAGCCAAGATAATGACCGGCGGCACTTGTCAGGGGGAAAATAAAACGATACGCCTGCCAGTTCCGCCCCATTTCATAGCCGGCAACCGGCTGTTTGGTGCTGTTGACCTGCATGATTGAGGGACGGATGTCGGCCAGTTGGTCGCCAAAGAGCTCCGGCAAGTGCATGCGCAGAAAGCTGGTCCCGTCAGCGAGGTGAAAGTGCATCTGCCTGAATGAATTTTTTCGTAGATGCTGGTAGAGAGGGAATGCCATGTTATAGACTTCCCGGCGCAGTCTGGTTTGTTCTTCTTTGTTGGCTGTCGATGCCTTCTCTATGAGGGCAAGCATCTCAGGAGTGCTGAGCCTTTCATAGGCCATCTTCATTCGCTGTTGGTAGGTATGAGTTACCAGATTGTATTGGCCTTTGATCTCAGTTTGTCGCTCTGTGATAAACGAACCGAGTTCCTGCTCTTTGAACAGGTAGAGAGAAAACAGGGTGATTCCCTGGATGATCACAAAAAAGAAAAAATAGCGGAGGAGATTTTTTATCTGTCTCATTTATATTATTTGATTAACGCTTATTGCCGGCGTGTCTTTTCCTTAGTGGAAGGTGGCCAAAGGCCGGATGAGAGGGGCGCCGTAAAATCAGGCTTTTCCCTCTCGTGTCTTTTTTGTGCCATTCCTGGCCGTCGTTTCACCTCACCCTGCGGGAGAGTTTTTTTTAAGCAAGATTGTCAGCCTTTCAACTATCCAGGGGCAGGCGAATGATAAAGGTGGTGCCAACCCCGACTTCTGATTCAATGGTAATGGTTCCCTTGTGTTTGCCGGTGATTACGTCATGGGCAATGGCCAGACCCTGGCCGGTGCCCTTGCCCACCTGTTTGGTAGTGAAAAAGGGATCAAAGACCCGTTGACGGATTTCCTCGGGGATGCCGGCGCCGGTATCGCTGATGCGCAGTTCCGCCCATTGTTCATCTTGCCTGGTGGTAAGGGTAATCACTCCCTTTTGTCCCTCCGGGTTCTCGCCCAGTTTGTCACCAATGGCATGGGCGGCGTTGACCAGCATATTAAGAATAACCTGGCCCATTTCATCGACAAGACATAAGACCGAGGGTAAGTCCGGATCAAGGTCGGTTTTGATCTCCGCTACATATTTCCATTCATTGGTGGCGATCGTAATGGTGGTTTGGATAATGGTGTTCAGATTGGCTGCCACCTTGTCCTTGTTGCCGGGATGGGAAAATTCCTTCATTGCCCGGACAATGGATGTCACCCGTTTTATCCCGTCCCGTGATTGTCCGATGGCTTTGGGGATCTCGGTTTCGAGATACTCCCAGTCGGCATCATCAAGTGCCTGACGCGCATCCTGGAACTGTTGCGGAGACAGGCTGCCATCCTCTTCACCATGCAGCAGCGTCTGCAGGTGGTCCATCAGTTTACTGATATCGTGAAAGGCCTCATCAAGAAAATCAATATTGGTGCCCACATATTGAGAGGGGGTGTTGATCTCATGGGCAATACCTGACGCCAGGCGTCCCACAGATTCAAGCTTCTGGGCATGCAGCAGTTGTATCTGGAGCTTCTTCTGCTCTTCTTCCGCCTCCTTGCGGGCCGTGATATCCCTGGCGATATGGATTGAGCCGATCAGGGTCGTGTCGTCGAAATCATAGCGCGGCACGACAATAACCTCGTAGGTGCCGCCCAGATGTTCTTCGTGTATCTCGATTGTGTGCGGTTGACCATCGGTCATCATCTGGAGATGGGGGCAGTGTTCAGGGGGGCATTTTTGGGTATGGATGTAATCATAGCACTTTCTCCCTACTGTCTCGGCGGGCGTTAACCCCAGGGCCGCGGCCATAGGTTTGTTGACCCGGATCATCCGTTGATTGATATCGAGCAAGGCGATGAGGTCCGGCATGGCATCCATGGTCCGTTCCCATTCCTGTTTGGCCCTGATCACCAAGCGTTCAATCTTTTTTCGTTCCTGGAGTTCGTCCTCCAGCTTTTGCGTCCTTTCGTGGACCGTCTGTTCCAGTAACTGTTGATAATTACTGGAATCACGCCGCATTTTCGAGCGCTCCAGGGCCTTGTCTATCGCATGCACCAGAATGCTCATTTCCTCTATCGGTTTAGTGAGATAGTCCCAGGCGCCAAGGTGTAGGGCTTCAATGACATCGGTCATGGTTCCCACTCCGGAAATAATGATGACGGGGGTGTCTGGCGACTCATTGATGACCTTGGTCAACAACTCAAATCCATCCATAACCGGCATTCGCAGATCGGTGAGAACCAGATCAGGCCTTTCCTGTTGGAAGATCTGCCAGGCATCCATGCCGTTTTCAGCCTCCAACGTCCGGAACCCAAGAGTATTGAGGTACTGGGTTGTTGAGTGGCGCAGCAGGGAGTCATCTTCAGCGTGCAGGATAGTAATAACAGGTTCCATAATATAGGCTCACCACGGTGGTGTTGGTTTAATTTTTAGGTCCCTCTCTTTAATAGAGAGGGTCGGGATGAGGGGAAAAGGCCTGATTTTAAGCTACTGTTCCCCTTTATCCGACCTTAGGCCATTTTCTCCCTCAAGGAGAAGGGCTGAATTGAAAACAGGTGTTCGTCAAGATATATCCTGTTGCTGCTTTTTATGATTGAGCGGCAGGTCAACGGCAAAGGTCGCTCCCTGGCCAGGCACTGACAGGACGGTCAATTGTCCTCCGTGTTTAGTGACAATAATGGTGTAGGAAACAGACAGGCCTAGTCCGGTGCCCACTCCGATATCTTTGGTGGTGAAAAAGGGATCAAAGATATGGCGCCTGGTTTCTTCATCTATGCCCGGGCCATTATCAGCTATCTCCACACGGATCATTTCATTGAGTTGCCGGATACGCAAGGTAATCCTGGGTTTGGGCTTTGGCTCCGGCTGGTCGCCCATGGCCTGGGCCGCATTTTTCAGCAGGTTGATGAACACCTGCTCGATATCCATGGATACACACAATACCGGGGGGAGGTCAGGTGTGTATTCCCTGATGATTTCAATGTTCAGGATATCATAATTTTTTTTCAGATTATAATCATTTTTAGCCAGCTCTACTGCTTTGTCCAGTAACAGGGCCAGATCCTCCGGGGCAAATTCCAGTTTTTGCGGGCGGCTGAACTGGAGCAGGTTGGTGATGATCTTTCCCGACTTGATTGCCGACTCCCGGATGCCGTCCATGAAGAAATTGATCTCTCTTGCCTGGAAATAGTCTTGCGCCTTGGCGAGATCAAGGCCGCATTGGTCGGCAACATCCTGATTTTTAGCGAGTTTTGGATCAAGACTCTGCTGGATGACCTGGATGGACTGGAGGATGGCAGAGAGCGGGGTGTTGATCTCATGGGCAACGCCTGCGGCCAGGCTGGCAATGGTGGTCATTTTTTCCGCCTGCAGCATCCTCTCTTCCATGAGTTTATGGTCGGTCATGTCGCGTAGGACTCCTACAGCATGCCAGCCTCCATCCTGGAAGATCGCCGATAACGACAGGGTGATGGGTATCTCTATGCCATCCTTGCGCAGGGCCGACAGCTCAACTGTCTTGCCGACAGCTTCGCCGTGTCCGGTACGGACAAATTCCGGTAAGGCGGCATGATGGGCGGCATAATAGCGCGAGGGTGCCAGCAGGGTATGCAAGTTTTTGCCCACGGCCTCTTCGGCGCGATAGCCGAGGATTTTCTCGCTTGCCGGATTCCAGTAAGTGATAGCCCCTTGCGCATCCATCATCAGGATGGCATCCTGAGCGGAATCAGTGATCCCACGCAATCGCTCTTCACTTGCGCGCAGGGAACTTTCCATCCACAGTTTTTCCTCTTGCTGTTCCAGATTGAACAGGGCGTAGCCAAGATCTTCGGCGAGTTCGCTGAACCTGTTTTTCTCATCCTGACCCTGAATGAAGTCAATGGGAAGCAAGACATTCAGGTAACCAAAGATGTGGGACTCATACTCGAGTTCGGCGCACATGATTCCAACTTGTGGAAAGCTGTTAACCATAAGGCATTCATTACAGAAGACGGAGGGTGTATCAATGGCCATTATTTCATGGCGTGCTTTGCACTCCAGGATGCAGGGCGGTAGATTGCCGCTATCTACCCGCTCTTTAAACTGATCGAAATTGAGAAGCAGTCCGGACTTGGCGCTGATTACTATCTTCTCCTCTTGATTGAGGAGGAGAATCCAGGCGCTGGTGTAACCACGATTGGTGACCAGAATGTCACAGCATTGCTGTACCAGTTCTTGTCTCTCTTTTGCCTGACTGAACAGTTGATGGATCTTAATGATGGTCTGCAATACGATTTTGAGGTGGGCCATTCGCTGTTCCTGGGCCTGCATCAGGGTTTTGTCCCGCTGTCTTTTATCCAGGAGCAGCGCTACCCATAGGATCAGGGGTAGGGTGCATATGACGAGGACCAGAAACAGGAGGAGGTTGAACCGCTGGGTGTGGGAATGCAGGAGGTTCAATTTCTCCGAGGGGATCTGATTGAGCAGAATCCAGAAAGGAGCCGGGGCTTGTCCCGCATCTGCATTAAAATCTGCGGGGTAAGTAGTGCTGTTTGCTTTTGCGTTTCCCTTTTCTGCGACCAGGGCAAGGGTCGTAAAGGTGAATAAGCCGTCAGCGGTCTTGATCTGGCCTTGGCCTTGCTTGCGCATGGCTTGCCAGATCTCCGGGAAACGGTGATCAAAACGGTGCTGTGAATCACGGGTAAATCCCCATTCCTCTTCTTTGTTCAGTGTCAGCAGCCAATACCCTTCCTGATTCAGAATCTGGGGATTATTACCGTTAAGGTGTTTGTCAGGATCTTGGTGTTGCTTGATCGTGCTGGTATAAAGATCAAGAATTTGTTGTCCTCTGGCGGTGAACAGAAGGATGCCGACCTTGTGGTCATGCAGGTCAAAGATCGGGGTAGCCATGTGGAATACGGGGTGGAATGGCCGGGTTATCTCGCCCTTTTGGTCGCGTGTAAGTTCCATGGGCGAGATCGTTATCCTGTCTTGAATCTGTAACTGCAGGGCCAGTTTCACAAAGGCGTTCGGTGTTTTGTCGTTCAGTTCCTGAACAGGAATGATTACGGTCTGTCCGCCTTTTTTTTCTACCCGGACCAGCTCCCGACTGTTGTTGTCAAAGATCTGGGCTTGATCATAGTCCTCTCTGTTCTTGAGATAATTGCTGAGCCCCGCCTGGAGTGATTGTCGGGCGATCTGCTCAGACGGGTTGGCTAAAAAATGCCGGATGACCGGCGTGCCGCTAAACGTCCGAAGGTCTATGGACATCCTCTCCAGTTCCTGGCGGAGCAAAGATCTTACCAGTTCCATGTGACTCTGCTCTTCGTGCGTCAGCAACTGGAAATTATAACGCATGCTTTCCCAGGTGCGGATGGACAGGAAGATGGCAAGCAAGGTGGTCAGAAAAAAGGCCAGCTTTAGAAAGGTTGGCAAAATTCTTCGCCAGTGGATGTCTTTGAGGCTGGAGGCAGCGAACAGATTGGGCATGACGGCCTTTTTTATGATAAAGAGTCGAGGGAAAACCGTTTATTGATAAAGAGAGTAAGGCAGGCCGTGACCACATCGGTATCATAGAGGACACCCTGATTCTCGGTAATTTCGGCAAGCGCCAATTCAATGCCTAAAGCCGCCCGGTACGGCCGGTGTGAGGCCATGGCTTCAACAACATCGGCAACCGCCAGGATGCGTGATTCAATAAGCAGGTCCTGCCCCTTAATGCCAAGAGGGTAGCCGCTGCCGTCCATTCGTTCATGGTGCTGAAGGACAATGGTCTTGATCGGCCAGGGGAATTCCGCCGCTCCCCTGGTCAGGATGTCATAGCCTGTCTGGGCATGGGTCTGGATCAGTTGGTACTCAATGGTGGTGAGCTTGCCGGGTTTGGAGAGGATCTCACTGGGGATCGCTACCTTGCCCAGATCGTGGATGGTCGCGGCCAGCCCCAGCCCCTCATAGCGCTGCTCGTCTAATTCCAGCTCTCTGGCAATGGCCAGGGCCAGTGAGGCCACCCTGCGTTCGTGGCCAGCCGTATAAGGGTCACGTTTTTCAACCATAGAGGCCACTACATCCACAATACTGATCAAGGTCATCTTCAGATCTTGTTCCCGCCGCTGCAGTTCTGCGGTACGCAGGGTGACCTCTTCCTCCAGATGGAGTTGGTAGTGTTTGTTTTCCGTGATCAGATGGGCCTTTTCCAGAGCCTGGACCACGGCGTTCTCAAGAACTGCCAGGTCCTCAATGGGTTTGGTCAGATAATCCCAGGCCCCGAGTTTTAAGGTGGCGATGACATCGTCTCGGGAGCCTGTGCCGGAGACAACAATAGTCGGGATGACCGGGAGATCGTTTTTGATGGCCGCCATGAGATCGAGCCCGCTCATTCCGGGCATCTGCAGGTCGAGAATTATGAGATCAGGGCTTTTTTCGTTAAAGAGCGCCAGCCCCTCATGGCCATTTTTGGCCTGCAGGATATGAAAACCGCTGTTCTCCAGAAAAACGGCCATAGTCTGCCGTACTAATGGGTTATCTTCAACGATTAAGAGTGTTGCTTTAGGGATAAGAGTGTTCATGTTTTTTGCTGCGCTTATTTGGAGTGTGATCACTCATGATTTATGTAAAGTAACCCTCTGGATTTGGAGGAGATAATAAAAAATTGACAGTTTCAAAAACGTGAATGCTCAAACTTACGAAAGAGAAAACTTAATGAACTATATAAAAGGTTTAAATCATAAGAAATGGGATTGCAAGGACCATGTGGTTTGAATTCCGATTTCGGAGAGAGAACTACAGGGAGTGTATTTCTGGGTACAAAGAGATTTTATATCCACAGTAGGGACCGATGAAGAAATTATCGAGTCCATAAATTCTAAAAGCCCCATGACGGTTCGGGATCTGAGTCTCATCACGTTCTCTTTTCCAGCTCCATGCCAAAGCTGTTTTGGCCGAGAAGGAGATAGCCATCACTGCCGAAGAGATCAAGGAAACTGTTGTCTGCCAGGTTACAGCAAAATCCCCGGCAGGCAAGGGGACGGTAATGGTAGATCGTGCAGGAGTATAAACCGTTGCGACGTTGGAGAAAGATACAGCCCTTATCATCGGGATGGATCATATAAACCTTGCCCTGCGTCTTGTTTTCTTCGATAAGGCGGCTCAGAGGTGTCTCCCGGAGTTGACGCAGTGTGGCATCAACTCCCACATGGCCGCCCATTTTTTTTATAAATTCGACCTCACTCCCCTGAAGCACAACTTTTTTGTATTGTATACAACAGGTGCCGCATTGCCGGCATTCCTGCAGGATGGTTTTGAGGGTTTCGTTGTCGAGGTTGGGGATGGCCATGATCGTTCAGGTTTTGTTGTAAAATAACAAAATATCAGACAGTCCAGTATCGTCGCAACGGATGATCGTCAAGAATCTTTTCTGCTCGGGGAACGGACAGAATACCAGGTCTTTCAAAATCTTTCTGGAGCATAGCGTCAATGGTCGCTAATACAGATTTCTCCAGGGCTGCAGGATTATAGCCTCCCTCCAGGATATAGAGCAGGCGGTTATTGCAGTTTTCAAAGGCGTGCCGTCGGAGGATGTGGGTAATCGTGGCAAACCACTGAGTGCTCAGGAGTGTTCCACTGATTGAATCATCCTGATGGGCATCATAACCGGCGGAAACCAGGATAAACTGGGGGAGATATTGTTCTACGACCCCTTGAAGCAGGCGACCAAGGAGGCAGGTATATTCACTGTCGCCAAACTGGGGATGGACAGGAATGTTTATTGTATATCCAGTTCCCGCTTCCGTCCCTATTTCGTCCGATTCTCCTGTGAATGGAAAGAGCCCATTTTGATGAATAGAGAGGACAAGAACCTCGCTGGTGTCATAAAAGATTTCCTGGGTGCCATTGGGATGATGGACGTCAAAATCGAGGATGAGAATCCGGCTTAGTCCGTACTTCCGGCGGAGATATTCAGCGGTGATGGCAATATTGTTGAAGATACAGAAACCCATTCCTCTCCCTGGCGTGGCATGATGGCCGGGAGGACGGACCAGGGCAAAGCCGTAATCAAGTTCTTCCGCCATTATACGGTCCGTCAGGGCCAGGCAGCCGCCAGCCGCCAGCCTGGCCGTAGGCAGAGAGTCGTCCATCAGGTAGGTGTCACGGTCGTATGAGAAAGGATCAGATTTTATGGCATGTTCGCGGAGCTGCTCTACATAGAACGATGAGTGAACCATGTGGATATCCTCACTGGTAGCACTCCGTGGCGGGATATGGAAGGTGGACTTGGTATATTTTTCCTGTTGCAGCTGAAGGTAGAGGCTGCGGAGCCGTTCCGGATTCTCCAGTGATGGGATGGCTATCGTATGGTGCAGATATCTACTGTCAAAGACCAGACCGAGCCTATTCATAATGAAATTGATATATAGGATGTGAGTGGTATTGCTCAGCGGTCAGCCGGAAGAGATGGCCTGTTCTTTTTTCCTGCTGATCGTCGTAAACCAGGGATTCGATGAGCTCAAACCCGAGTTTTTGGAGACATCGCTGCTGGGCGGTGTTGTTGACGTCTGTATGCATCTCGATAGCCTCTACCGGCAACTGATCAAAGACATACATGATAAGAAATTTCTGGATCTCGGTACCGTATCCTTTTCCCCGTTCTTCCGGGATGGCCACTTTCAGGGCCATGGAAACCGTATTGCGCCTTCCGGGGGAGTACCAGTAATGGGCGGTACCAATTGAACGTCTATCTTCTCTCAATTCCACCAGAAACATCTTCTCTCCGTCACTCCAGAAGACATTGGAACGGACTTGCTGACGCATCTGTTCCATGTCGTGTTTTCCGGGATTCAGATACTCCCCGCAGGCAATTTTCGATTGGCTCCAGGCGACAATGATGGGGATATCGATTTCCTGGATTTTTCTTAGAATGAGCCTGCGGGTAAAGATTTTGTCACCAAAAAGACTCATAGTATCTCAATAGTAGTTGCGGCGCCAAACCGGATAATGGCTCTGGCGCCGCAAATTTTTCCGTATGCCGGTTGTGTACGACATTCCAATTTTAAAGTTCTTTTTAAATGAGACTGTCTTACATCTCGCTGATGGCTTTATTCAGTTCTGTACTTGAGGTTTTAAGCCTGTTCAGCGCCTCGATTGTGCCATCAATAGAAAAATTGACCGCCTTGGTGGATTCCTGATTCTCATGGGAGGAGCTGACCACACTCCCTAGTTGCACCTTGACGGCCTGTCCGTTCTTGCTGAGGATGTCTGCCTTCTTGTCGAGGGCGTCAACAGAACTGGAGATGGTGACAATACCGGAAGAGATTTTTTCCATGGAGTCAAGGGCGGTCTTGATAACCTCACTGCCGTCACCAAGCATCTTCATACCGTCTTTCATGGCGACAATGGTCTCTTTGGATTCGGATTCCACTTTTTTGACGATATTGGCAATATCCACTGCGGATTTGGAAGATTTTTCCGCAAGTTTACGGACCTCATCGGCAACCACGGCAAATCCCCGACCGGCATCTCCAGCCCGGGCCGCTTCAATGGCCGCATTAAAGGCCAGAAGGTTGGTCTGGGAGGCGATCTCTTTGATGATATCGACAAAGCCGCCGATTCTTTCAAGCTGGCTGACCAGATTGGCAACCATTTGATTTGAGCTGCTCATGGATTCGTTGATGGCCTGCATCTTTTTCCCGGCATCGGCCCCTGCCTTTTTACCTTGTTCCGCATCTCCGGCAACACCGGATGCCATTGCACTGGATTGAGTGGTGAGTTCCACCATTTCCTTGGCAAAGTTGAGCATCCCGTCCACAGTGAAGGATGCGTCGCCCAAGAGCTTAACCTCCCGTTCGATGAGCTGGCTCATCGTTTCAATGGAGTTATTGGCCTCGTTCATCTTGAGCAGGGAGTCGGAGACCAGAGATTCCACCTCGGATGAAGCATTGTTGATCAGTTGCTCCACCGCTGCTTCCGAGGTCACATCAACCATGTACTCCAGGCCGCCTTTTATATTGCCCTTGGCATCTTTAATGGTAACACTGGTGACCTTGATCGGGATAGCTCTGCCCTTAATGTGGGCAATAGTCTGTTCCGAGATTGTGGTGTTGCCACGAATAGCCCGCTGGATTCCACAGTTTTCGGTTTTGCAGTTATCTTTCCCGAAAAGGTCCCAGCACTTCTTGCCCAATGCCTCTTCTACAGTCAACCCTGCCATAGCCGCTCCGGCCGGATTGATATAGGTAATGGTGTGATTCAGATCCACGGCATGAATGGGGTTGGGGATGACATTGAGGTTTTCTATCTTTTCGTTGGCCTCCTGTCGCTGTCTGACCTCGGCCGTGATATCGAGGACAAATTCCAGCGCCCCTTTGATATTCCCTTTGGCATCCTTGATGGGAGCGCCGGTGTACTTTATGGGGACAATCATCCCATCTTGTGGTCTGGCGATAGTTTCTTCGCTGACGATTCTGTCTTCACGCATTGCCCGACCGACGGCACATTTTTCTGTCCGGCAATGGGCTGTTTTGAAAAGATCAAAGCATTTTTTACCAATGGCCTCGTCCGGGGTAAGTCCAACAACCCCGGCCCCTGCCGGGTTCATGAAGGTAACGTTGAAATCCGTATCAATGGACATGATCGGCGTGGGGATGGCATTGAGGTTGTTAATTTTCTCGTCCGACGCCTGTTTCTGTTTTGCTTCTTCAGTGATGTTGAGGACATATTCCAGGGCGCCCTTGATATTGCCCTTGGCATCCTTGATGGGAGATCCTGTGTACCTGATGGGGATAATCACCCCTTCCGCCGGCCGGGCAATGGTCTGTTCGGTGACTACCGAGTCGGTTTTCATGGCCCTGCCACAAGCGCACTTTTCCGTCCGGCAATGGGGGGTCTTGAAGAGGTCGTAACACTTCTTGCCTATCACTTCGTCCGGGGTCATGCTGACCACGGCTGCCCCTGCCGGGTTCATGAAGGTGATGTTGAAATCAGTATCAATGGCCAGAATCGGGGTAGGGATGGTATTGAGGTTGTTGATTTTCTCATCCGCTGCCTGTTTCTGCCTTGCCTCTTCGGTGATATTGAGGACATATTCCAGGGCCCCTTTGATATTGCCCTTGGCATCCTTGATGGGAGATCCAGTGTACCTGATAGGGATAATCACCCCTTCTGAAGGCCGGGCAATGGTCTGTTCGGTGACCACCGAGTCGGTTTTCATGGCCCTGGCACAGGCGCACTTCTCTGTCTTGCAATGAGGGGTTTTGAAGAGGTCATAACACTTCTTGCCCACTACTTCGTCGGGGGTCATCCCGGCAATGGAAGCTCCTGCCGGATTCATGAAGGTGATGTTGAAATCGGTGTCAATGGCGAGAATCGGGGTAGGGATGGTGTTGAGGTTGTTGATTTTCTCATCCGCCGCCTGTCTCTGCTTTGCTTCGTCAGTGACATCAAGGATGTATTCAAGGGCCCCCTTGATATTGCCCTTGGCGTCCTTGATGGGAGATCCGGTGTATTTAATGGGGATAATTATCCCTTCCGCCGGCCGGGCAATGGTGAATTCGGTGACTACCGAGTCGGTTTTCATGGCCCTGGCACAGGCGCATTTTTCCGTCTTGCAATGAGGGGTCTTGAAGAGGTCGTAACACTTCTTGCCCACCAACTCGTCCGGCGTTAACCCGGCGATGGCAGCCCCAGCCGGATTCATGAAAGTGATGTTGAAGTCGGTGTCAATGGCCATGATCGGGGTGGGGATGGTGTTGAGGTTGTTGATTTTTTCATCCGCCGCCTGTTTCTGTTTCGCCTCTTCGGTGATATTGAGGATGTATTCAAGCGCCCCTTTAATATTGCCCTTGGCGTCCTTGATGGGGGCGCCGGTGTATCTGATCGGAATGATCACCCCATCGGCAGGACGGGCAATGGTCTGTTCGGTAACCACTGAATCAGTTTTCATGGCCCTGGCGCAGGCACATTTTTCCGTTTTGCAATGGGGGGTCTTGAAGAGGTCGTAACACTTCTTGCCCATCACCTCGTCCGGGGTCATACTGACCACGGCAGCCCCAGCCGGGTTCATGAAGGTAATGGTAAACTTGTCATCGATTTCCATGATGGGAGTGGGAATGACATTGAGATCGGTCTCCATCTGACGCAACCGGGATTGCATCTCTTTCACCAAAGTGATGTCGCGCAAGGTGACCAGGATTCCGCTCTTGTCCGCCATTGGAGTAGCTTTGGCATGGTACCAGGACACCTTACCGTTCTGGGTAGAGAGGACCTCACCCTCGGCCATCTTTTTCAGCCGTTTTGCCTTGTTTACCGGACAGTCTTTGGTGCCGCAGAGCTGCGAAGGACAAAGCTCTTCGCAGGTGCGTTTCCCGTCAATCTGGGTTGCCTTGATGTTGAATTCTTTGAGAAAAGCTTCATTGGCCCAGGTGATGACCATGTCGTCATTGACAAGATAGCTGGGTTCCGCCAGCAGGGAAAAACAGGAATCATCGATTGTTGCCTGGTTTGATGTGATAACAGTCATACCTTACCCCCCTTTTATACGATTTCAGTAGATGACTCTTCTTTCAGTTTTGCTTCGTAATGCAAGGTCTGATTTAATGATGATATATCATGTCGCAGGTGATTGTTGATCAGGTTGTGGGTATTTACCACCAGGACATGTTCGGTGAGTTGTTTTTCGTTACTATATTCAATGAGACGATCCAGGGTGTCCTGCTTCGGTTGCAGCTGAGCGTTCAGTGATGGGGTTGGGTAATATTGCTCCTGTTTGTAAATAGTGACTATTTTATCTACCTGCAGCCCAATAACCTGTTTGCCGTCACGGCAGATGATAAGCTTGAAGTTGTTCTGCTCTTCCTCTGGTTGTCGGTAATTGTAGAACTGACGAAGGTTGATCACCGGAATGATCTGTCCCCGCAGGTTGAGAACCGCCGAATCAAATCCCGTTACCGCCGGAATGGACATAAGCGTATCTCGTTCTATGATTTCCTGTACGTCCTTGAGCTCGATGGCGAAATTTTTGCCAATGGAAAAGATCAGGTAACAATTCTCGGTGATCAGGTGTCTGGCCCTGACCACTGCCGCTTTTTCATCCTCCTCGGCGTCGGTGTTGATTCTGGCCATGGATGTAAGCAGCTCCTTTTGGGCCGCAATCAGGTTTTCTACATCAAGAAGCATAATATTACGGTCGGGAACAGGTTCATAAATACCGACTACGGACTGCTCGGTCCTTGCAGGCATAGGGAGGATCTCTTCATTGACCACGGTGAGAATTTCCAGTATCTCGTCAATGACCATGCCGAAAATTAGTGAATCCGTGGACATGATCAGGACGCGTCTTAATTCGCTGCCACCTTCCGAAGCTGGGCAGCCATTGAGCAGGGATCCTGCGCTCATGATCGGGATGGTATGCCCTCGTAATTGCAAGGCGCCTTCCAGATAGCCGGTTTTGAAGGTAGCGTCGATGTCGGCAAGAAAGGTTATTTCTCGGGAGTTTTCCACCGGGATGCCATATTCGTGGCCATCGGCAGCAAAGATTACATATCTGGAATAGGTCCGGATTCGGGAGGCATCCGCCTGGAGCTTGGTTGCGCCGGCCTTACTGACAAGCAGGCTGCTGTCAGAAAAAAGTTTTTTCAGATCAAGAACTTCAAGGGTACGTTGTTCTTTTTCCAGGGTAATCAGGTCGGAGATAATATAATCAGCAGATTGCAGGGCCGGCTGGACAGGAATAATCAATGATTCCTCTATTCTTAGAACCTCTCTGATGTCATCAAAAAGGAGTCCAAATGATTGATTTGCGAGTGTGACTACCGCAATCTTCGCATCTTTATCATACCTGGCATCGTCAAGTCCCAGCCGTCTTTTCAGGTTGAGTATTGGAATGACAGCATTCCGAAGATGCATGATTCCCTCGAGAAAAGGGACGCTGGCAGGTAAGGGTTGAATATTTCCGGTGATGGGCGTCGCTTCAGTGACACTCTCAGCAGCAATGGCAATTTCCAGCCCCTGTTCCCGGTCGAGAATAAACGATGCAAAAAGTTGTTCCGCCATGAATACTTGCCTCCTTACCAAATAGGTTGAACATTACTTTTGTATGCAGGGGATACCCAATAGAAAATAGGGCGCAACGAGTGGCGCAAATTTACATATCCCTAAAAAATCCTATCTACAAAAGAGCTTATACTCATATTTGAGAAAAGTCAAATTCAACACTTTGTGTACATGTCATTGTCGCCTTGACAGGTGTTGATCTTCATGTTGCCAGGTGATTTTAGCATGTGCGGGCACGCTTCAAGTTCCAGATATTTGATTGAAAAAGGGGGAATATTCTTTTTTATTATGCCATCGATTGTCGACCGTGTCTGTAGGGAAACCATGACATGTTGTTTTGATTACTGAAGGGAGCTTGTTGAGTAATCTTAGTTAGTTGGCTTGCTCAATAGAGGTCAGGCCGTGTTGAATGGCGAATTTTACCAGGGAGGGAATATCGTGCAGACCAAGCTTTTCCATGATCCGGCTTCTGTAGGTCTCCACGGTCTTGGGAGAGAGGGTGAGTCGGTTGGCAATAGAGGCGCTGGTGGCCCCTTCAACCACAAGTTGCAGCACCTGTCGTTCCCGGTTACTTAAACTGGTCAGAGGCGACTTGGCCGCAGCAAGAATGTTCATTTCAAGATCGGTATCGTCTAAGCTTTTGCTCAGATAACGTTTGTTGCTCTGGACAGCCTTGATGGCATTGATAAGCTCGCTGCCGATGGACTCTTTCAACACATAGCCACAGGTACCTGCCTGAAAGGCCCGGTAGATATATTCCGAGGTGGAGTGCATTGAGAAGATAATAACCTTGATTTGCGGCCACTGGTTTTTGAGGATTCGTGTAACTTCAATGCCATTAATGTCGGGCATGCTGATATCCATAATCACCACATCCGGCCGCCACTCTTCGATCCTGGCCAGACATTCACGACCTGTGGCCGCTTCACCAACAATCTCAATAAATGAATTCTGTCCGAGAAGAGATCGTAGACCTTCACGGATAATGGCATGATCATCCACTAAGGCCAGCCGGACATTCATATCTGCACCTCGGCGGTAATGACTGTCCCACCCCCGGGCCGTGAAGCTATGATCAGTTTTCCGCCAAATGATTCAATCCTCTCCCGCATAGAAAGCAGGCCCCATGAGTGGAATTCCGACGGCTGCCCTTTTTCGCCTATGTTTTGAATGCCGCAACCATTGTCGTGTATGGCCAGAGACAGTGTCTTGCCCTCCAGGGAACCATGAATTTCCACCTCGGTTGCCTGGGCATGTTTGATCACATTATTCAAAGCCTCCTGAGTGATGCGGAACAGGGTTATATCCAGGTTGGGGGAAAGGCGGGGAATTCTGGCATGAACGATGACCTTCACCCCTGTTCGTTTGGTAAAAACAGAACTGTACCAACGTAAGGCCGCCCGTAGACCATAGTCGTCAAGGACCGGCGGTCTGAGGTCGGCCATGATGTTGCGCACCTGCCCGGTCATTGCCGCAATTAGTTCAAGTGAGTCGTCGATGCGTTTACGCTGCTCGGACGGGACACTCTGTCCGAGAATATGCAGGTTAAGACCGAGGGCGGTAAGTTGTTGACCGATTTGATCATGTAACTGCCTGGCGATATGTCGGCGCTCCATTTCTTCGGTCTCGATCAAGCGTGAAGACAGTTGTTGCAACAATTCGCGGTGATTTGCCAGTTTATTCTCGATATTCTTCTTTTCAGTTATATCAGCCCCTATCTCCATTACCCCGACGATCTTGCCATTTAGGTCCCGAACAGGACTGGCGGTAACTGTTAAGATTTTATCTCCGATCCTTCTTTCATAGGAATATTTTTTGCCATCGTTCAAGGTTGCTGGTATGACACAAACATCACATATTCTTTCTGTTCCCTGACGAGTATTATCCTTGGCATATTGTCCCCAGCAGTCGTAGCAATGTCGCTCCCGGACTTCTTCAGATTTGAATCCAATCAGTGCTTCCATGGCTGGATTTATCCGTAATACCCTCATCTCATTATCAAGAAAGTTGATAGCGAACGGAGAGTTGACAAAGATATGTTGCAGTTCATTATCCATTGTTTTTATGTCTCCTAAAAAGATTGCCTTTCAGCGGCGTTCAATCTCAACGGTTGCTTTTCTTCTTCCCCAGTTGATGGCGTCTGCGTGGGAGTCAAAGAACAGATCGATCCGGTCAGGCCCTTTGATCGCCCCGCCTTTGTCTTCGACCACTCCCCAGCCATAGCCGGGGATGTACATGCGGGTGCCAAAGGGATAATACTGGGTGTCGGCGGCGATGGTGCCTTTTTCGGGCAGGAAATACCAGGGGAAGAGGATCAGGCGGGTGGGGATCATCCACGGCCGTTCCAAGGAGTCGAGCGAGAAGAAGCCGGGCTGGGGCTCAGTGGGGGTGGTGCCGCTGGCAGTCCGGCCGGTGTAGGGGCGTCCGGCATATTTCCCGTAGTTGACATAGCGGTTCCAGAAATCGAGTTTGAGAAAGAGCCAGTTGCCGCGTTCCCAGCCGCAGCATTGGGAGCAGCCGCAGTAACCGGTGGTTTCGATGACCATGGTGTTTACTCCGTCGCTTGGACCGATTTGTCGTTTGGCGCAGCCGGTGAAGAACAGGGTGACAGTTAGAAGGATAAAAAATGATATCTGGCCACGCAGGATGGCCTGGGAGGAGGCGGTGACTTGCTCTGCTATCATGTGCGGTGGAACCATTTTTTGACCTCCGTGGCAGTGAAATGTTTCAGGACCGGTCGTCCGTGCGGGCAATGGGAAAAAAGATCGGCACGGGCCATGCGGGTGAGCAGGGCATTGATCTCGAGTGCGTGCAGCGTATCACCGGCCTTCACCGCCGCCTTGCAGGCCATGGAGGCCAGGATGTCATCGAGGATGGAGCCTTTTCCCTTTTTCTCATCTGCATTGCCGAACCTTGCCAGAATATCAACAAAAAGCTCGCCTGGATTGCACTGACCGGCCATGGCCGGAACTGCGGAGATGATAAAGGAATTGCCGCCGAATTCCCGGACCGTAAAACCCATCTGTTTGATCTCGTCGCCATGCTGTTCCACACATTCGGTCTCGGCAATGGAGAGCTCGACCGTTGCTGGAAAAAGCAGGGTCTGGCTGGCGATGTGTCCCTGCATGAACTGCCTTTTCAGATCTTCAAAGAGAAGACGTTCATGGGCGGCATGTTGATCGACCACCAGGAGGTCGCCGTTTTCCGACTGGCAGAAGATGTAGAGATTGTTGTATTGGCCGATGATCTTGAGGCCATGGCCCGGTGCTTTTGCCGCTGGCAGGGCTTGCTGCGTAGTGGAGAGAGGCTGGGTGGTGGGCGAAAAAGGAGCGGGGATGGGTTCCGTGGTCTGCAGTGTGGAAGCAGCGGCAGGGGACACGGGTGATTCCGGGTAAAACGGTTTGGGGACAGAGGAAAAAGGAAGGGGAGTTGTTGGCAGCTTGTCCTGTCTGGGTACGGGCTGAGACGTGGGTTCCGGCTGTGGCCTGTGTTCCTGTAAAGGTGCTGCCCGGAAGATGGTGGACTGGAGCTTTTTTTGATGCTCCTGCATCGCCTGCTCAACGGCCTGGCAGATCATCTGGTGGATGGCCTGACTGTCGCGCAGCCGGATCTCCTGCTTGGTCGGATGGACATTGACATCCACGTCCTCCGGCGGCAGGCGCAGGTGGATCAGGCCTGCCGGATTTCTTCCTTTCATCAGGAAATTGCGCAACCCTTCGGCAACGCCATGGACGATCATCCGGTCGCGAACGGCCCGGCCATTGACCAGCAGCCGGATCCCGGCAGAGCTGGCCACGATAGCATCCGGCGGCAGGAGGTAGCCGTGAACGTAGGCAGCGTGACAGTCCTTATTGTCCGCCTTTCCCACCTCCATGAACTGTCCCTGATAGTGGAGGATGGCAGCCAGTCGATCCGGCAGGGACTGGCTTGATTCAAAATGAAGGACCTCTCGTTCATCGACGCGCATGATAAAGGTGATGGCGGGTGCGGCGACGGCGTAGCTTTTGACCACCTCCTCGATATGGGCCAGTTCGGTCCTGGTGGTGCGCAAGAATTTCCGGCGGGCCGGGGTGTTGCCAAAAAGGTTGTGGATTTCAAAGATGGTGCCGCGGCTGCAACCGATCTCGTGCACATTGATCACCTTCCCATAGTCGAGTGCGACCCTGGTACCAAGGGATGAACCCTGGGGGCGTGAGGTGATGGTCATCCGCGACACTGAACCGATGGAGGGAATGGCCTCGCCTCGGAAGCCGAGTGAACTGATGGCGGCCAGATCCTGGTCAGTGGCGATCTTCGAGGTGCCGTGCCGCTCCAGGCAGAGGAGCATGTCGTCTTCATCCATGCCTTCACCGTTATCGATGACCCGGATCAGTCGGGTGCCGTTGCCCTCAATCTCAATCTCGATCCGACTGGCTCCCGCATCAAGACTGTTTTCAAGCAGTTCTTTGACCACCGAGGCCGGACGTTCGACTACCTCGCCTGCGGCGATACGATTAGCCAGTTGTTCGGGAAGGATGCGGATTTTGGACATAATGAGTAGCGGTTAAAGGGGTTAGCGATGAAAGGGCCTCACCTGTAAAAAACATCGAAGGTATCTTTGTACATACATATCTTGATGATTAATCCTTCTCCCTGAGGGAGAAGGTGGCCAAAGGCCGGATGAGGGGGGCAGCAGGAGCTTCAAACTCAGACTTGCCCCCTCACGTCGCTCCTGCGCCGTCCATGGCGCTCGCGACACTAAGGCGTCCTTGCCAGTCGCCTGCCCCTTTCCTTCAGGGAGAGGGAATCACTTTTTCAATTCAGGACCGAAGCCGGCAACAAAAATAATGCTATAGATTTATAGAGTATAACAGCTTTTCCCGTTTTATGTCCCCTGGTTTTTTGATGTCTTCCCTGATTGCTCAATGCCACCGCGCACGGTCAGGATTGCCTGTTGCAGATAGGGCGGAATGATCACCTTGCTGCGGACGGCATTGTCCCAGGCCTGGAGAAGGTCAGAATCGGATATCCCGGTCTTTTGCCAGTAGGCCACCGGGTCATGGACAAATCCGGCGATGATGGCAAAGACCTCTTTATAGTCATGGGCCACATGACAGAAGTTGGGCACCCAGGCCGGTGCCAGGCGGACGTTGTGGCCACCGATGTTCTTCATGCTGGAGGCGGTTTTGAGCTGCTCCAGGGTTGATTGCCATAGATGGGTCCCATTTTCGCCCAGTCCGAAGGGATCGACAAAGATATGTGGGGCGGGCAGACTCTCAAAGAGCTTGAGGTTGGTGACGGCGATCAGCAGTTCTTCAAAGGTGCCCATACCGCCGATATTGTAGATCTTGAACAGCGAGGTGCGGTCGAGGATGTTCTGGCGCATGTGGCGGGCGGAATTGTTGAAGTTGAGCAGGATCGGCGGCTGGAGATTAGCGCGTTGACCGATCCTTTCGCTGTCGATGCCGACACCGATCCGGAGGACGCCAAGACTGGCCGCGGTGTCATCGGCGATCTTCATAACCCCTGGGCCGCTGCCGTGACAGACCGCGAAATGGTCACCGATCTCAGGGACAGAACGGAGTTGCTCAAAAAAATCGTGAATCTGCTGGGTGAGCACC
>JAUSAB010000106.1 GCA_030653035.1 Desulfocapsaceae bacterium
GAGCCTCTTGCAAAATGATCTTTTCGCCCAATCTCTTCGTTATGCTCAAAATTTTATCCTCGGAATATCAACTATATGCCTGCGGTAAAATTTTTCGCATGCCTCGATTTTGGACGAAAATCTTCATGTTGCAAGAGGCTCTATGTTTAACAGTTTTTACATGTCGCCAGCCAGATACCGGACAATGGCAATGGCGGCCACGGTGGCGGTCTCGGCCCTTAAGATACGCGGCCCCAGACTGATGCTTTGATACCCGGAGCGCCCGGCGAGCTCCACCTCTTCCTTGCTGAAACCGCCTTCCGGCCCCAGCAGGAGATGGATCTGGCTGTAATCAGTAAAGGGAGGGAGGTCGTGCAGGCTTGTTGCTTTTTCCTCTTCCCAGAACAGGAGGCGCAGGGTGTGCGGATCCTGGTTGGCAGAGGCAGTTAACTTAGCAAGGGCGAGGGGCTCTTTCAGCTCCATGGGCCGGGGGCGGGAGCACTGTTTGCAGGCCGATTCGACAATCCGCTGCCAGCGCTGCTGTCGCTTGTTGCCACGCTCTTCATCATCCATCTTGCCCTGACAGCGGCTGCTGACAAAAGGGGTAAAGGTTGCGACCCCCAGTTCCGTACATTTCTCAACGAGAAAATCCATTTTGGCATTTTTCAGCATGGCTTGTTTCACGTGCAACGCTGCCCTTCCTTCCTGCTGATCAACATCAGCCGTCAGGATGCGGGCAACAATTTGTTTGCCGATGTTGGTTATCTCGGCAAGATACCGCACTCCCGAACCGTCAAAGAGCTGGATCTGGGAGCCGACGTGCAGGCGCAGGGATTTGGAGATATGACGCGATTCGGTCTCGGAAAGCAGGACCTCATCGCCATTTCTGGCTGCAGGTTCAAAAAAAAATCTACGCATGATTGGAAAAAGAAATAGTCGTGTTCTAAATCTCAGTGACGGTACATGCCCCATTGGGACAGACCTCAACGCAGGTCTCACAGCCGATGCATTCGTCGGCATGTACCGGTTCGGCCTTGCCATTGATCATCTCATAGACGGCTGATGGGCAGGCACTGACACACTCCTCACTTCCCTGGCACTTATCTTTATCAACAACGACTTCCCACATGGCAATGCTCCTTAGGTTTACTAATTCAGTAGGTTATTGTTAGGCGTCTCACTCATAAAGTACTCTCAAAAAGGAAGAGATGACACACTATTCCTTTCTAATATTCATCATAGCCGGCAGGAACAGGGGCCAAGGGAAGTCGTTCTTAAACCTGGCGCCGACGGATAGTGCCTGGTCAACCGTAACGACACAGGTATTCGCCGTGCCTGAGCAGGCCCCGGACCAGCCTTTGAATGTAGCCTTGGCGGCCGGTGTTGCGGTCAGGGTCACCTTCGTATTAAAATTATAAGTTTCGGCGCAATCCAGACCGCAGTCGATGCCTGCCGGGTCACTGCTAACTGTGCCATTGCCTTCAAGGAGGATGGACAGACCATAGGTGTTCAGGGTGAAGGTGGCGGTCACTGTTTTTGCACTATCAAGGCTTGCGAAGGAGCAGGTTGCCGCTGTTGTTGTTCCACCTGGCTCTGCACAACCGCTCCATGCGACCGTGGAGCCGGTCTGTGCCGTGGCGGTCAGGGTGATGGGGCTGCCATGATCAAGGTCTGAAGATATCCCGCTGCTTCCGGCTGGATAGGTAAAACTGATACCACCCACGCCAGAGACTATCGTGCCGCTGCCGTTGCCTGCTGCGTGGGCGGTAACCGTGTATTGGTTCAGGGTAAAGGTGGCGGTCACTGTTTTTGCGCTATCAAGGCTTGCGAAGGAGCAGGTTGCCGCTGTTGTCGTTCCGCCTGTGGCAGCGCAGCCGCTCCATGTGACCGTGGAGCCGATACCCGCCGTTGCAGTTAGGGTGATGGCGCTGCCATGGTTAAGGGCCGACGATATCCCGTTGTTCCCGGCCGGGTAGGAATAACTGATACCACCCACGTTAGATGCCACGGTGCCGCTGCCGGTACCGGCTGCATTGGCGGTCACTGTGTACTGGTTCAAGGTGAAGGTGGCGGCTACCGAACGGACCTGATCAACGGTGACGGCGCACTCACCGGTGCCTGTGCAGGAGGCCCCGAACCAGCCTGCAAAGGATGAGCCGGTATCCGGGGTGGCTGAAAGCGTGACCAGAGTATCGTAGTTGTATGCTTGACTGCAATCTGTACCGCAGTCAATACCGACGGGGATGCTGGCGACCGAGCCGCTGCCGGTCCCGTTCTTGGTAACACTGAGCAGATAGGTGTTCAGGGTGAAGGTGGCGGTCACCGAACGGGCCTGATCCATCGAGACAATACAGTCTCCCGAGCCGCTACAAGCCCCTGCCCAGCCGCTGAAAACAGTTTCCAGGCCGGGTGTGGCGGTGAGGGTGACCGACATGTGGGGATCAAAGTTTGCAGAGCATTCCGTGCCACAGTCGATGCCAGCCGGACTGCTGGTAACCGAGCCGGTTCCATTCCCCTCTTTGCTGACACTGAGAAGGGTATTAGCCATGTATTCCACCGCGCCCATGTCCACGATGTCGACCACGCGCGGGAAGCCGCTGTCTCGTTGGTCAAGGGTCAGGCCCAGGGGATTGCTGCCTGTGCTGATACAGGGACTGGTATCACGGAGGGCATGGGTTTGTGTTGATCCACCGTAATTCCCCAGAGGAAAAAGCATAGCCAGTTGTCCGACGATATTGTTATTTACGCCATTGGTGATGGTATGCCCTGCGGCAGTTGCCACGAGGGAATGATCGGCGTTGATGGTGGAAGCATAATTGTAGATATCGGGAGCCGAGCTTGCACTATTGTAACCGATAATTGAACTGTTCAGGTTAAGAGTTCCAGAATAAAAATATATTCCGCCACCACCTGCATTGGCCGTATTAAAGGCAAAGGTGGAGTTGTTGATGGTGACGGTGCTGGCATATCCATACAGTCCACCGCCAGAGAATGCCGAGTTGCCAGAGAGAGTGGAATTGGTGAGAGTGGTGGTACTACTATGAGATAGAATGGCACCACCGCTACCACTATTAGCATGGTTGTCATTAAAGGTGCAGCCGCTGACAGAGAGCGGTCCAATATTATAGACGGCACCACCATCATGAGCATTGTTGACCGTAAACGAAGAGTCGGTGAGAGTAAGCGTCGCCCCTGTTTCATTGTGGATCCCGCCGCCAATGGTTGTGGCTATGTTATTGGTGACAATCGAATTGGCAAAAGCGAGATGCTCTTTGGTGTAAATGCCGCCGCCTGGGCCGGTAACCAGTCCATTCCTGAAAGTGATTCCGCTGATGCTGACACTGATGATGGCCGCTGTTTCGTCATCAATCAGCATAACCCTGCCGGTTTGGTTTGCATCGAGAATAACCCCGCCATTGCCATTGATGGTCAGGTTCTTGTTGATCGTG
>JAUSAB010000110.1 GCA_030653035.1 Desulfocapsaceae bacterium
AACACCCCGCAACCAATCGGCCGGGTGGAAAACTATCTCTATGAATCCCTGGCCGATCAGCACCGCTCGCGAAACCTGGAAAACGGCATCTTCCTTTCTACTGTCCACTCAATCAAAGGGCTGGAGTTTGATCATGTCTTCATCCTTGATGGGAGCTGGCAGAAGAAAAGCGGTCCGGAGATGGAGGAAGAACGCAGGCTCTACTATGTGGCCATGTCACGGGCCCGGGAAACCCTGCAACTCTTTGCCATAGACCATTCACAAAACCCACATATCCCGCTGCTTGCGGGTGACTTTCTGATGACGCGAGCGACCACCCCGTCCCATAGGCTGAACCGGCCGGTTCTCCACTATGAGCTGCTCGGCATGAAGGAGCTCTATATCGATTTTGCCGGGACAAAAAAAGAGGGCCACCCCACCAACAAGGCCCTTAAGGAACTGACCACCGGTAACTACCTGACAATCGGCCGGGACAAGGATTCTCTCCATCTACTCAATCATGCCGGAGTGCCCGTGGCCCGCCTTGCAAAATCGGCCCAGACCAGGTGGCAGGATCGTACATGCTTCATCACGGAGATAAAGGTCCTTGCCCTGGCCAGGCGCTATAAGTCTGATATCAAAGAACAGGAGTTACAGGAGAGATGCCGGGACGATTCCTGGGAGGTTCCTGTTGTTGAACTGCGTTACTTGAAAGAAGTAATGATTGGATGTTTTGACATTTGTCACAATCCGCAACTGACTTTAATAAAAAACAGGTAAACCACCGGCTCTGCCGGTGGACTCACAGAGTTTGAAAGTTCCTGGATGCTTCCAAAGACCCCCTTGTGCAGGGGGGAGGATTGCGCGATCTGAAACCAGAAAAGGTTTACTTTCCAGCTGTCGCGCGGGACAGATGTTTAGTTTTTCAACCGGTTACGATCAGGCCCCTTTGAGGGGCCTGCAACCGCCAAGAATATCGAGTACTACCGCAAGATAGCGTTTCTTGCCGACACAGATCTCATCAATTGCTATCCGTTTCAATTTCTTGATCGCTTTCTTGCCGATGGGTAGAGAATGAAACCATCGAAGATGTGAGCCATGCGTTATGATCCTTTGGCTTTTACAAACTGGGCAGCGAAGACTGAATTCTTCTTGGATACAGTGAAGATTACGTCTCCTTCCCTCTACTCTGTGCGAATATAGTGATACCCAACGATACCAAAACCATGACAGAATAAGCTCGTGGACATGTAGAATCCTCCTTATCTTTTGCTTGGTTACTTTGATAAGAACTACATGTCCACACTCTTTTTACTATCATTTCTTCTGGGCAAGTACGCTTTAGTCGGATGAACCCTGTTTTTTGTGGCAGGTGAGACAACACGTACTGCCCTCGTTTGATTTGACAAGGGATTTTGTGTTCAGGTAAAAGCTTGGATATGTAAAGTCGCGTCAGTCTGAGCAGTTTCCGGTTTCCCGGGCGACGTGAACATCATGAAAGGAACTGCACTCCAACACACCTCCATACAGCATATCGTGGCTGATGGCTCCCATAGACCAGAAAGGGATGTTCAGGGTTATACCGTTTAGGATCTTGTGTAGCAAGTGCGCTAACATGTCTTATCGCCACTCTGGATGATGACTGTTCAATTTGGCCATTCATACGAACTCTTTTACAGTCTAAAACATACCTGATCGACACACCCAGGTTGTCATTCATACCTTCGGGTTTACAGTAAAAATACTGAAAACCCCTTTCTTTATTTACAGACAAAAAACAATCGAGAGTTAATCAAGCACCTGACTTCAAAAGTTCATCCTTTCTGTCCACCAAACTTGACTTTTTTCTCGCTTTCCACCATGCTGACAATCATGAAAATAAATGAAGACCAATCAAGCCGGACCATCCTCATTGCTGACGACAACAAAGTCATTGTCAAGCTTATGAAAGAGTTTCTGACCCGTGCCGGTTATCAGGTAACTGACGTCAACAACGGCGAACAGGCATTGAAAGACATACCTCTAATACAACCGGACCTTGTCCTCCTTGATGTTGACATGCCGGGAATTTCAGGCTTCGACACCTGCCGGGCCATCAAACAGAACCCGCTCACCGAGGATATTCCCGTGCTGTTCGTTACCGCCTGCAATGAGAGAAAAGACATTATCGCGGGATTTGCCGCCGGCGGTCAGGATTACATCCTCAAACCATTTATCAAGGAGGAACTGCTGGCCCGGGTCCAAACCCATCTGGCCCTGCGCCAGGCACAACAAGAGTTAAAGGCAAGCGTTATCCGCTACCGGGAGCTCTCTGTCCTCGACGATCTCACCGGCCTGTTCAACACCCGCTACCTCTATCAAACCCTGCAGGAGCAACTTGACAGCCATTGTACTCAATCTCTCTCCGTCGTTTTTATCGACATCGACAACTTTAAACATGTCGTTGATACCCACGGCCACCTCAACGCCAGCAACACCATTGCCGAGTTGGCGGAAATCATCATCCCCCTGTTACCGGAAGGTTGCTACGGGGTCAGTTATGGCGGCGATGAGTTTGTGGTGGTCCTGGCCAATCATGACAGCCAGCAAGGATTCCAGGTCGCGGATCAACTCCGCCTTGCCATCGAACAAAACAGCTTTCTGACCTTCTGTGATCTTGCGATCCATATAACGGTGAGTTGCGGCGTGGCCACCTATCCCGATGATGCCCTGACCCTGACCGAACTGCTGGACAATGCCGACCTGGCCTTGTTTGAGAGCAAGCGGCGGGGCCGAAATGCGGTTATCCGTTTTGCGGAGATCTCAAGAGCCAACCCTCCCTGTTAAGGACTTATCCAGAAGAGCTCATCCCTGATGTAACCTGTTTATCGAAAAGCGCTTAACACTCTCCTGAATAATTTCTTTGATGTATCAACAAAATAACATAAGATACAAATACGGAAACAAAAAATCCTGCATTCTCAGGTCTTCAGGAAAAGAAGAAAAACCCGTTACAGCCCTTTGTTGCCAGCTCGATATCAATGGAACTTTCATCAATATCATAATCAAGAGATCTGATGTCATTTTTTATGATCTGAGATCCTTAATGTGGCTCTACACCAGAAAAAAATGCACCCTCAGTTTAACCAATGTCCGCAAAGGGCAGGAGGATCAACATGAATGATGCAACCCTCATTATCGGCGGGAAAAGATCTGCATGGCACATCCTCTTTATGCTCTGCATAATCGTTACCTTGACGGTCTCCTGTACCCGGCAGCCGGAACCCATCAAGATCGGGGCTATTATTTCCCTGACCGGATCTGGCAGCTATCTCAGCGAACTGCGGGACGCCATGGTCATGGCGGTTGAAGAGATAAACGACAACGGCGGCATCAATGGTCACCCCATCGAGTTGTTCATTGAAGACAGCAAGACCGATCCGGAAGAAGGGAAAAAGGCCATGGAGCGACTTGAGGCCCAGCACCATCCGGCACTTTATCTCTCTACCCTCAGCCCGGTTTCCATGGCGCTGGCCCCTTTGGCGGAGCGCATGGAAGTACCACTCATCGGACTGGTGACCTCTACCCAGGACTTCACCACAGACAAGAAATGGGTCTTCCGCTATTATCCCAGGGCCAGTGATGAGGTGTCACCGGTGATCTCCATCCTTGACAAGCAAGGGATCAAGCACCTGGGGATATTCTACGAGAGCGGCCCCTATGGGCAGTCGGTCACTCAGCTCCTGTCAGCGGCCTGCACGGCACAAGCGGGACGGAGCGTGACTGAGCAGCATTTCATCGAGGATGATTTCAATATTCAGGACAAAATCGCCAAGCTGGGTGAGGTGGACGGTCTCTATGTCGTCGGCCAGGTTAATTTTATCAGCAAGGTTGTCAAGCAGGTGCGGCAGGCCGGGTTCAACCGACAGATCATTACCTCCTCTGGGGGAGCATGGCCAGGTTTCCTGACAATGGCCGAGAGCGAGGGTATCTGCCTGGCGGCCCCGCTTCTTTACAACAAAAGCTACCCCTACGCCCAAGAGTTGCGTGACAAGTATAGTGCCAGATTCAACAGGCCGCTGAACCATCAGAGCGCTGTCGGCTATGATATACTGTTTCTGCTGCGGGGTCTGCTGCAGAATGTGCCGGTTTCCCGCGCGAACATCAAAATGGTGCTTGAGCAGGGATACCATTTCCCAAGCGTAATGGGTGACATTCTGGTCCCCCGGGGCAGCCATGAGATCAACTTTCATCTCTATCCGGCCCGGATCAAAAATGGCGTCATAATCTTCGGAGACTGAACAGATGAATATTCGGACCAAAATTCTTGGCGGATACGTGCTCCTGGCCATACTTTTTGCCGCCATCTCCCTCTACACCCTCGAGACAAATAAGGCAGTCCTGGTGGACATGGCAGGACAGAGAACCATCGGTATTGCCAGAAAATTCATCAAGCGGATAGATCAGAATCTGTCACAACGGATTGAAGAGATGAGGCTTCTCAACCAGGGGGTTACCATTGGCAATGCTGTGAAGGCCTCCAACCTGCGCATCTCCTCCGATCCGAATTTGCTTCAACTTGTCGCTTTGCAACACAGGCAAGCAGATCACGATGCGAGTGCACCGAGTGCACAGGCGCTGGCCACCGCTGCCAGGATTGAAGGCTTTTCCGACAGGCTGCACCATAGCTTTATTCGTTTCTTTGAAATGGAGTATGGACAGATTTTTTACCAGAAAGTAACGGTCTATAATCGCTTCGGCTTCCTGGTCGGGGAGGCTGGTGATACCCAAACCGCTTTCAATGAACAACACGAAGAGTGGTGGGATGAGGTCGTCAAAGAAGGCCTCCATGTCTGCATGGACAGGTCGACAGAGGAAGGAAAGAATGGTTATATCGTCCTCATTGCTGTCAGGATATCCAATCAGGACGGCGAGTTTATAGGGGTGATCAAGGCCCTTGTTCCCCTCATGACCATCATCCGTCCAACTGAAGCAGATTTCAAGCAATACCAGACAACAACCCTCCGTATTATGGATACTGCCGGTCATCTGCTCTACGCCTCAACCCCTTTCGCCATTGGCACGAATCTGTCCTCTGCACCTTTCTTTGCTCAGATTCAGGGAAAGGCGGGGTACTTCCCTTCTCGGTCTTCTTCCAACCAGGAAACCCTGCTGGGCTATGTCAACACCTCAAAGGATGAGCAGATTCATAATTTTTCTTGGATAGTAGTGCTTGAACATGACTCCAGGGAAATATTGGCAGGGGTCAGAACCCTTGAAGATAAAATCTATCTGGCCATAACCCTGGCCCTGTTTTCAGTGGTCATCATGCTGTTCATCATGAACAGAAACGTAACCAGACCTCTCATGGTCTTGCGAGACGGGGCGAATCGGGTGGCTGATGGCGATCTTGATATCCAACTCCCCGTTTCCTCATCCGATGAAATCGGCCATCTGGCAGAGGCATTCAATCAGATGACCACGAAACTGGCGGCGAGCAACAAGGACCTCCATGAGGAAAACCATAGCCGAAGGGAGGCGCAGGATGAAATAAGCCGCAAGGCCGAACTGTTGCTGCAGAAGAATCAAGAGCTGATCAGCGCCCACGACGAACTCGACAGTCTCTTTCATACGGCGGTTGACGGCAAGCGTCTGGTAGATCTGGATTTCAACCAACTACGAAGCAACGACACCTTTATCGCCATGTCCGGCCTGGCCAAGGAAGACGCGGAGACCATGAAATGCCACCAGGTTTTCTGCGGACCCCTGTGCAATACCGACGAATGTCCGATCAGACAGTTTAAGGACGGGGTTGCGGGCCCCATCGAACGGGAAATCACCAAGACCAGGCCCGACGGCAAGCAGCTGGTGTGCCTTACAAAGGCTGTACGACTGAACAATCCGGACGGTTCGTTCAGGGCGATGATTGAAAGCTTTCTGGATATCACCGCCCGCAAGCAAGCGGAAATTGAACTTGAACAGGTCGCCGCCTTGAAGACCGCCCAGAACACACTCTCCGACCTGATGCGCAGCGATCTGGCGCTGAACACCCTGGCCCGGAACATTATCACCTTTCTCTGCCAGCAGTCAAAGGCCCA
Organism: Desulfocapsaceae bacterium; assembly: GCA_030653035.1. Taxonomy (GTDB): domain Bacteria; phylum Desulfobacterota; class Desulfobulbia; order Desulfobulbales; family Desulfocapsaceae; genus UBA2270. Next base: position 6,057 of record JAUSAB010000110.1, read on the forward strand.
GACCGGCCTCATCTATCTGGCGGACGAAGAGGGCTCCCTCAGACTGGCAGCCGGCTTCGCCCACAGACACAAGGGACATCTGGCCAGCGAGTACAGACCAGGCGAAGGTCTTGTGGGCCAAGCGGCCCTGGAAAAGAAGGAGATCGTTGTTGCTGACGTCCCGGAGAACTACTTCACCATTGAGTCCGGCCTTGGTGAGACTGCTCCCCGCCACATCCTGGTCAAACCTATCGTCCATAATGACAAGGTCACAGCGGTCATCGAGCTGGGAACACTGCACGCATTCGATGACTCCCTGTCACCGTTTTTGGATGCGGTGAACGAGAGCATCGCTGTTGCCATTGAGAGTTCGCAGAGTAAGACCAAACTGGCGGCAACATTGGCGGAGTCCCAGGGACTAGGCGAAGAACTGCAGGCCCAACAGGAAGAGCTCAGGGCCGCAAACGAGGAACTGGAGGAGCAGAGCCAGCGGCTGCAGGAGACGGGAGAAGAACTCAGGGCTCAGCAGGAGGAGCTTGAGGTCACCAATGAAGAACTGGTAGAGAAGAACGATCTGCTGGAGCGACAGAAGCAGGAGGTCGAGCATGCACGAAAAGAGCTCGAGGAGAAGGCCGCAGCCCTGGCGCTGGCCAGCAAGTACAAATCAGAATTTCTTGCAAACATGTCTCATGAGTTGCGCACCCCGCTCAACAGTCTGCTCCTCCTGTCCCAGGGACTTGAACGGAACAGGGAGGGCAACCTTACCGAGGAACAGGTTGAGTCCGCCCGGATCATCCATGGCAGCGGCAGCGACCTGCTGACCCTCATCAATGAGATCCTCGACCTGTCGAAGATCGAGGCCGGACGCACTGAGCTGCAGCTTGGCACGGTCAGGATCAGCGACCTGACCGAGGGGCTACACGATTCGTTCCAGCACCTGGCAGACGAGAAGGGCCTTGAGCTTAAAATCATCGTCACCGATGACGTCCCGGTCGAGATAGCGAGCGACCGCCAGCGCGTGGAGCAGATCATTCGCAACCTCATGTCCAATGCCCTCAAGTTCACGGAAAAAGGGAGCGTAACCGTTACTTTCAGCCGCCCCACTCCTGGTGCCAATTTATCGGCAATCACACTTCCAGCGAAAGAGTGTCTGGCGATAGCGATCAAAGATTCCGGTATCGGTATTGCCCCTGAGCAGCATACGGTCATCTTTGAGGCATTCCAGCAGGCGGATGGCAGCACCTCAAGAAAGTATGGAGGTACCGGACTGGGGCTTTCCATTTCCAGGGAACTGGCAAGCCTGCTTGGCGGAGAGATCCAGCTCGAGAGCAAGTTGGGAAGCGGGAGTACCTTTACCCTCTATCTGCCAATCGAACCGGCAGCCGAAAAGCAGGCAGCAGAAACATCGAAGCCGATTGACACACATGAGATGCCGGTTGGAATGGAGAAACAAAACAGCCAATTACAAATCCCCGACGATCGCGACAGTGTCGGAGCATCTGACCGGGTCATGCTGGTCATTGAGGACGATCCGAATTTCGCGCAGTTGCTCTATAAAAAATGTCATGAAAAGGGGTTGAAATGCCTGGTTACGCCGACCGGTGAGGCTGGACTGGCGTTGGCAACAAAACACCTTCCCTGTGGCGTGATCCTCGATCTTCGCCTACCCGGCATGGACGGTTGGAACGTGCTGAGTTCACTCAAGGAGAATACGTGCACCCGCCACATCCCTGTGCATATCATCTCCGCTGAGGAGGCCTCTACCGAGTCGTTCCGCAAGGGGGCAGTCGGCCATATTACCAAACCGGTCAAGCTGGAAGAACTGGAGGAGGTCTTCCAAAAACTCGACAAGATGTCGCCTGAAAGGCAAAAACGTCTACTGGTGGTGGACGACGATCCGGAAATACGCCGGCAGACTGTAAAGCTGATAGGCAACGGGGTCGTCAAGACGGACGAGGCCGGAAGCGGTGAAGAGGCCATAGCCGCGCTCCACTCTGGAGGATACGACTGCGTGGTCCTCGATCTGGGGCTGCCGGATATGGATGGCGGCCAACTGCTGACACAGCTCGAAAACGAAGGGGTGACCCTTCCCCCCGTGATTGTCTACACCGCCCGTGATCTCACCATGGACGAGGAAGCACTCCTCCGCGAGCATGCCGAGTCCATCGTCATCAAGGATGTTCGCTCCCAGGAGCGGCTGCTCGACGAGGTATCGCTCTTCCTGCACCGGGTCGTGAGTCAGATGCCCGAGAAGAAACAGAAGGTTATCCACAATCTCCATGACATGGAGGCCATATTAAAGGATAAAAAAGTACTGGTGGTGGACGATGACATGCGGACAACATTCGCTGTGGCCCGCCTGCTGTCGGAGAGCGGTATGAAACCGGTCAAAGCGGCGAACGGCGAGAAGGCCTTACAGCTTCTCGATGAGCAGCCCGATATCGATCTGGTGCTGATGGATATCATGATGCCGGTGATGGACGGCTACGAAACCATGCGGCGGATACGTGCCCAGGAGCGGTTCCGCAATCTGCCGCTCATCGTCCTCTCGGCCAAGGCAATGCCGGAAGACCGTAAAAGGTGTCTGGACGCCGGCGCCAATGATTACCTGTCCAAGCCTCTGGATCAGGATCGGCTGTTCTCGATGATGCAGGTCTGGCTCTACCGCTAGCCACAGAATGAATAGGGGAATAAAGGTATGAAGAATCCCGAGGGTGAGCATGCCGAGATCGACCTCCTCCTGGAGACGATCTATCAACGCTACGGCTACGATTTCCGTTCCTATGCCCGGGCCTCCATTGAGCGCCGGATCAGGCTGTTTCTGTCAAATACCGGATACCCATCGGTGGCGGAGATAATTCTAAGAATCGTTGATGACCAAGAGTTTACCTTTCACCTCATCCACTATTTCTCCATTGCTGTGACTGAGATGTTCCGTGACCCTTTGGTATATCGGGCCGTGCGTGAAAAGGTGGTGCCGCTGCTTCGGACCTGGCCGCATTGCAAGATCTGGCATGCCGGTTGCGCCACCGGCGAAGAGGTCTATTCGCTGGCGATCGTGCTCAAAGAAGAAGGTATCTACAACCGGGCAACCATCTACGCCACTGATTTCAACAATGAGGCCCTGGATCGTGCCTGTGAGGGTATCTACGAGATGGGAAAACTGCAGGAGGCCACACGGAACTATCAGCAGGCGGGTGGGAAGGGCTCGTTCTCGGAGTATTACTACGCTCGGTACAAAGCGGCGGTCATGGACAGCTCACTCAAGGAACGGGTTGTTTTTTCCAGCCACAACCTGGCATCAGACAGTGCGTTTGGTGAAATGCACCTTATCTTCTGCCGGAATGTGCTCATCTACTTCAACCGCGACCTGCAGCACCGGGCCCTGGGTCTCTTCACCGACAGCCTGGTGCATGGAGGGTTCCTGTGCCTTGGAACCAAGGAAGACCTACATTTTACCGATTTCAGGGATCAATACGAGGTTGTAGACAACAAGGCACGAATCTATAAAAAAAAGAACTGGCCATGAGGACAAAAGAAACAACAGAGCCATCATGGCCCGTCTTTCATGAAATTGTTGTCATGGGCGGCTCAGCTGGAGGATTCAAGGTGTTTTCCGCCATCCTTTCGGCCCTTCCCCTTGATTTCTCGCTCCCGATCCTGGTGGTCCAGCATCTTATTCCCGGTGATGACGGCTTATTTTACCGGCACCTGGCGAGCACGATAAGGCTCCCGGTGATCGAACCCTGCGACAAGCAATGGATCAAACACGGGCATGTATATGTCGCACCTGCCAACTATCATATACTGGTGGAACAGAACGGAACCATTGCCCTGTCTGTGGACGACAAGATCAACTGGTCACGACCCTCGATCGACGTACTCTTCGAGAGTGCGGCCCAAGCCTTCGGGGAACAGGTCATTGCGGTTCTCCTCTCAGGTGCAAATGCGGATGGTGCCGCCGGAATGCTGAAGATCAAGGAGGCCGGCGGTCTGACCATCGCCCTGGATCCAGCCACGGCCGAATATCCGGTCATGCCCCAGGCAGCAATTGACAGCGGGGCTGCGGACGAGGTCCTGTCAGCAGAGGAGATCGGGTTGCGGCTTGTCAAACTCGGAAGCTACAAAATATAGAAATTGTTGATTTGAGATTGCCGACCAAAGAAATCACAAATCGGAGAGAGCAAATAGTCAATCGGAGATTAAATATGAATTCAACCCAAAAGATTCTGATCGTGGACGACAAGAAGGAGAACCTTGTCGTTCTGCGTCAGGTTCTGCGCGAGGTAGATGTTGAAGTTATTGAGGCAAGCAGCGGCAACGAGGCCCTTGCCGCCAGCCTTGACCATAATTTTGCGCTGGCGATCCTCGACGTCATGATGCCGGGGATGAGTGGTTTCGAGCTGGCCGAGCACCTGCATGGAGACGATGCTACCAGGCTGATGCCGATTATCTTTGTCACTGCGGCCTACCCGGATGAGCAAAACATCTTCAGCGGCTACGAAGCAGGATGTATCGATTATATCGTCAAGCCCTATGCGCCGGAGGTTCTGCTCGCTAAGGTCCGGATTTTTCTGGAATTGGACCGTCAAAGATTGGAGCTGCAACGTCACCGTGATCAACTGGGAACTCTGGTTGCTGAACGTACCCGTGAGCTTGAACAAGAGCTGGAGGCGCATAGGCGATCAGAGGAGGAGAATGCCAAGCTCCAGGCCCATCTCAACCAGGCCCAGAAGCTGGAGGCTATCGGCATCCTGGCTGGCGGCATCGCCCATGATTTCAATAATATTTTAGCTGCCATCATGGGATTGACCCAGTTAGCCCAATTAAATACTCTTCCAGGGTCACAAGTCGCTCAAAATCTCGATGGCGTATTACTCTCCGCCCATCGCGCCACAGATCTGGTCAAGCAGATCCTGGCTTTCAGCCGGCAGTCCACCGTCGCTCGAATCCCGCATACTCTTCAACCTCTGGTTAAGGAGTCGCTGAAGATGTTGCGTTCCTCGCTCCCCAGCACCATTACCGTCAAGGAAGATATTGATCCCCAATGCAAGGCTATCCTGGCCGACCCGACCCAGATTCACCAGATCGTCATGAATCTGGGCACTAATGCCTTTCATGCCATGGAAAAAACCGGCGGCGTGCTGGCAGTAAAGTTGCAAACGACAGTCATAAACTCTCCAGCACTTTCAGATGGCCAACAGATCAAGCCAGGCAACTATGTGGAACTCACGGTAAGCGATACCGGAACCGGGATAGGCCCGGATATCATCAACAAGGTCTTTGATCCGTACTTTACGACCAAGGAAGTCGGCAAGGGAACGGGACTGGGCCTATCGATCACCCATGGGATCATCAAAAGCTATGACGGCGCCATCACAGTTGAAAGTACTGTCGGCCAGGGGACAACATTTCATATCTATTTTCCGGTTATTCAGGAGGAGGAAAAGGAGGAGAAAGAAACCCAGGAATGTCCCAGAGGCAGGGAGCGGATCCTGTTTGTCGATGATGAGGAGATTCTCGCCATTATGGGTAAAAAGATGCTGGAGCAGTTGGGATACACCGTTACCGCTCACAGCCACAGTATCCAGGCCCTGGAAGCATTCAGAAATGACCCGGCCCAATTTGACCTGGTAATTACCGACCTGACCATGCCTGAACTGACCGGAACCGAGCTCGCACAAAGGATGCTGGCGATCAGGCCTGATATCCCGATCATCCTCTGCACGGGTTTCAGTCACCTGATCAATGAATATTCTGCCAGGACTATCGGCATAAAGGAGTTTGTGTTAAAACCATTCACCCTGTCTTCAATCGGAAAACTGGTGAGGAAGCTGCTTGATGGCGCGCCAGAAAAGTAAAAGGAGGTGTGACTTGCAAAACTTGAGAAAATTTTATGCAAAAAAAGCCTGCGCCTTAGCCTTGGAAATTCGAGAAAGCTTCTGGAGAGACTCCAGAGACACCTCGGCCACACCATACAACCCTTTTATGTCCTCAATCATGGCCATCCACAGATGAGCGGTCATCTCGGCATCCGCCGCGGCCCGGTGAAAGGTGCCATCTGTGTGCAGGTTTTTATATCTAACCAAGGTTTCCAGTTTATGACTAAGGATATGGGGATAGACTCGACGGGCGACCAGAAGAGTGCAGACCATTTCGTTCACTCTTGCCCTGCCGATCCTGGCCAGCTCGGCATCGAGAAACCGGCCATCAAAAGAGGCGCTATGGGCCGCCAGAGGATAATGGCCCATAAACTCGCAAAATCCGGCCATGACCTCAGCACACCCCGGGGCGTTCCGCACCATCGCATTAGTGATACCGGTGAGACCCTGGATGAAGGGAGTCACCGGTATTCCTGGGTTCATCAGACTGTGAAAACGATCGACTATCCTGCCGGCATCAATGAGCACGGCGCCGATCTCAATGGCGCGGTCTCCGCGCTGAGGCGACAGACCTGTTGTCTCAAAATCGAGAACGACGACGGGGAAATTACCCATGACGCCTTCCCCCTACCTGTGACATGCTCTGTTGTCGTGCTCTTCACATTTAGCGGAGCCCATTAACGTAACCTCGCCGCAACCGGTTTCCGCAGCCGGGATTCCGTTTCCAGATCCGGCAAGAAAATGGCCAGCAAACCGATAACCGGCAGAAACGAACACACATGATACACATACGCCAGGCTGGTCATATCTGCAAGATGGCCGAGTACTGCCGCACCAATTCCCCCCATCCCAAAGGCAAAGCCAAAAGACATCCCAGCCACCGTCCCGACCCTGGCCGGCAGGAGTTCCTGGGCATAGACCACAATAGCCGGGAAGGCGGAGGCCAGAATCAGCCCGATAGGCACACTGAGTATCCCGGTCCAGAACAGATTGGCATAGGGCAGGGCCAGGGTAAAGGGTAGCACCCCGAGGATCGATGACCAGATCACCACCTTACGGCCGAAACGATCGCCAAGCGGCCCTCCGGCAATAGTACCACCAGCCACCGCACCAAAAAAAACAAAAAGATGAAGCTGCGCGCTCTGCACTGGCAGATGAAATTTATCGATCAGATAAAAAATGAAGTAGCTGGACATACTGGCCATGTAGAAAAACTTGGAGAACATCAAGGCCAGCAGCACCGTGAGTGTCTGCGCCACCTTGAAGCGGGGCAGCGGTGCCCGGGGCTCCTGGGCGTTTGCCCGTACCTTCAGCCGCATCAGCCCGAACCCTTTGTACCAGTGGCCAACCTTGATCAGGAGATAGATGCCGAGCAGAGCGGCGATGGAAAACCAGGCAACACTGGTTTGTCCATGCCGTAAAACGATGAGTGCGGCCAGCAGCGGCCCAATGGCCGATCCGGCATTGCCCCCCACCTGAAACAATGACTGTGCCAGACCATGTCGACCGCCGGAGGCCATCCGCGCCACCCGTGACGATTCTGGATGAAATACCGACGAGCCAGTCCCCACCAATGCCGCGGCCAAGAGCAATACCGGATAACTTCCCGCCTGGGAAAAGAGCACCAGCCCCAGCAGGGTAAGCCCCATACCCACGGCCAGGGAATAAGGCCGCGGATTGCGGTCAATATAAAAACCGACCATGGGCTGGAGGATCGAGGCCGTGCCCTGAAAGGTGAGGGTGATGGCCCCAATCTGGGCAAAACTCAATCCATAACTTACCTGGAGCAACGGATAGATCGCCGACAAGAGGGTCTGCATCATATCATTGAGCAGATGACAGACGCTGATCATAATCAGGATGGTAAAGGCAGTTTTTTCGGATGGTGTCTGGGTGCTTACGGGGGGCAAACTCACGGAGATTTCCATTATGACAGCGGGATAATATTCATTGGATTTCCCGCTCAAGGCCACATCAAGAGGGATAAAAAGGTCACAACCAAGAGTTGCGCAAAATCACGAACCGCACTGCCTGATTCCCGACCGTAAAATGTTTTCGGGATCATTAATAGGGTTTCTGTCCTAAGAAATTTCCCGGCGGATCATAATTACAGACCACAATCAGTTTGCCCTTACACGACCCGGCAGCACACCCGATCTGCGTGGTATCCTGCCAGACAATCTGGGTATAATGACCGGCATCCGCCCAGTGAGAAGATTGAAGCGCCTCGCCATGATACTTGGATTTTTCTGCGGCCCAGGCCCTGACCGCATCGGGAGTGCCATAGTGACGTGCGGTTCCGATAAAAAGATTCTCGCCATATTCCTCCCGCCATTTCCCGGAGCGGGGACGATGCTCCATCCCGCACCGGGAAGTGGCAAGATGATCCGCCCATTGCTGGGCATAAGAAGCCAGTTTTTGCGACCAGCGCACAGGTCCGACACCCACTTCCGCCCGGATCGTGTTGTGCAGGGTGACAATTTTCCCGGCTTCCGCCAGGGGAATACGAGAACCTGATGAGCCGCCGCTATCCAAAGAGGGCTGTCCTGCACCGGCACCAGGGGAAACACCTTGCAAAAGAAGTGCTCCCGCAAGGAGCATCGATGAACGAGACAAAAATTTCATCTCAGTGCCCACTCAATGTCACGTTGTTCTTCTCTCATCAAACTTTTCCCGGTTTTTCCTTCTTCGACTGCAACTTCACATACACAACAATGAGCACTGCAGAAAAAACAAGCGCCCCGTACAGGGCCTGATGCGAATAGCGCATGATCAGGGCCTGATTGCTGCCGATAAAATAACCGATCCAGGCGAGGATCGTCACCCATATTCCCGCACCCAGCAAGGTATAGAGAGAGAACTTTAGATGATTCATTCCAGCTAGGCCTGCCGGAAGAGAGATCAGATGACGAACGACAGGCAGGAGTCGCCCGATAAAGGTCGAAATCTCACCATGTTTGAGAAAGAATGTCTCGACCTTCATAAACTTTTCCTCAGTGATCCAGACATAGCGGCCATACTTCAGGATAAGCGGCCGCCCCAGATAACGGGCAGCAAAATAATTGGCATAGGCCCCAAAAAGACTGCCAAAGGTGCCGCAGAGAATGGCAATCAACATGTTCATCTTCCCGGCCTGAGCAAGATAGCCGGCAGGAGGCATAATCAGCTCACTGGGAATCGGGATGACCGAGCTCTCCATCGCCATCAGGATAAAGATCCCCGGATAGCCCATAGCCCCGATACTCTCCACCAGCCAGTTAATTACACTCTCCATTTAATTTTACCCTTATTTATTAGATTTATTGAGACTGAAAGCTCTTTTCCTGCCTTAAGCCGTTGTAACTATATAATATCGTCATCTTGATGACAAAAACGGCATAAAGAACCGTAACGAAAAGGTCATGAAGACAGTGGTTATTTCGTTACGGCTCCTAAACATTCTCTGGCCGATAGACAATAATCAGGTTCTTTTGCAGATCATGGGCCACGGCATCAGCCAGCGAACCAAAGAAAAATTTCTTGATCCCCCGGTTTCTGGATGCCCCCATGACCACCAGATCATATTTCTGGGCCTCATCCTGAATCGTTTGCACCCGCGCGTCCGTGGCCACGACCTTGACCGCGATATCAAGCCGATCATCCCGGGCCGCAAACCACGCCTTTACAGCCTGCTTCGTTGCAGCCAAACGTTTCACCGGTTCTCCAGACTGCAGAAGACAAAGCAGCTCCAGACGATGCTCGCCTATGGCGTTAAGCGCCGCCACCAGTGGATAAACAATCTCCAACTCGTCCATATCGACAACCGGAACCAGAATACGCTCAGAATGGAGATCACCAAAGAAACGAACCACCACCACCGGACAGCGGACATTGTTGGCGACGATTTCCAGCACATCCTGAAAGTGGCTCGTCTCTCCTTCCAGAGGATACCCAAGAAAGACGGCATGGGCCATATTATATTCAACCGCAGCCACAAGGCCGGAGGCGACACTGGCGTCGGGCACCAGTTCGGTGGCCAGAGGATAGCCCATACTGGCCACCTCCTCCTGCTCCGCCTGAAACAGCCTTGGTGGTATGGCCTGCCCTGGACCCTGTACCCGAACCGCCATGGGCAGGGCATGACAATAATGGGCAAATATGGTAGCAAAACGGGCAAGCCCGGCCACCGTTTCATGATGGGCCGCCCCAAAAACCACCACACCCCGCACCGGATTATGCGGCACCAACCTGGACCAGACCCAGGGGACAACCCGCACCCCCTGCGCTGATTTCAGGTGCAGCTCACAGGCCTTGGCCGAAAGCCCATCACATATTGCCGGCACCGTTTTTTTGACAATTCCATGCGCCTCTCCGGCTTGGGTCACAGCAAACCGGGTACAAAAAGAACCAATAAGTTGAGACAGAAAAACCCCGGTTAAACCAACCGGGGTTATGATTGCCGAATACGCCGCCAGTGTCGAATCGCCGGCAAGAAAGAAAATAAGACCGATGGCAACTCCAGCCTGGGGGACCAGGGCCACTCCCATATATTTCTGAACCAGCAATGGTGCCTGGCCCATACGCCCCCCTACGATCACACCAAGGACCTTGCCGCCAATCCGGGCCAGGAAATAAACCAACCCTATCAGCCCTGCCGTGCCCAATGCCTTCACATCAAAACAGGTGCCCACCAGAGTAAAAAAGAGGACATAGATCGGCGGTTCAAAGCTGTTCAAGGCCCGGAAAATACGAACATCCCGTTCCGCCCGATTGACCAGACTGAAACCGGCCGCCATCCCGGCCAGCAGGGGCGACAGATTCAGATACCGGGCAACCTCACTGCAAAGAAGCAGCAGGGCCAGCCCCCCGATCAGAATTTCTCCTTTATTCTTGAGCTTTTTGGCGACCAGATCAAGACAGAGTCCGGTACAGATACCGAGCATAAGAGACTCCCCTATCTCCAGCAGCCCGGAACCGGCAACAAGAACCAGGGATTCTCCGGCCTGGCCCAGGATGCTGTGTACCAAAGACACGGCCAGACCGATAATCATGATAGCCAGACCGCTGTCCATAGCCACGACCGCCAGGAGCGATGCGGTCAGGGTGCCGCTGGCCTTGAGTTCCCTTACCACCAGAAGCGTTACCGCCGGAGACCCGGATGCAGCCACCGCCCCCAGAAGAACAGCCAGCACCAGATAATCTGAGGGCCGCCAACCTGCAACCTGAAATCCAGTGATCTGGATAATCAGAAAGACCGCCAGAGAAACAAAGACAAAAGCGCCCAACGCCTCACACACCGCGATCCAGATAACACTCCGGGCATCAGTACGCAGTTTCTTCAGCTCAATATGTTCACCAACCCCAAAGGCAATCAGCATCAGGGCAATATAAGTAAAATGGTCCAGACTCTTGCCCAGTGACTCCTGGGTGATCAGGCCAAACCCACTGGGACCGAGCAAGAGACCAGCCAGGATATAACCAGTAACCGAAGGGAGATAACATCGTTGACACAGCTTTGCTGCCAGCAGGCCTGCGGCAAGCAGAATGGCGATATCACAGGTAATCGTAATCATGGGTGATGTCCCCATATCATTGACATAACGCTGGATAGGCCAGCAGTTCAGAAAATGTCCACCGATGATCCGCAACGTTTGCCGCCATAGCCGAGGTCTTGGGTCGGAAAATCCGATCATTGCCGCGGTTGAGCGTTTCATACGGCCGGATCAAATTATAGCAGGCTACACAGATGGCGAACTTGGCCTTCAGCCAACGCATCGAACGGGCGACAGTCGACGCCTTGCGCGCCAGATGGGCATCCCATAGTCGCCAGTCCAGATTGGAACGTTCAATATATGCGGTGTTGATCGTCTGACTGGGCGCGACTAATTCGAGCAAGACAGTTATAATGCAAGTCGGAGCAATTTGTCCACTAAATTGGGACATTACCTCATCATGAAAACGAGATAAAACAGTTCAAAGGTAAAGTTGCACCAACTTTTACCTTGCCCCTGCCAACTCGCCTCCCTAGGCCAAATAGGTAAAGACCAGCTTTTTCTCCCGCAGATCCACCTGAGCCTCGCCACCCCGCATCAGGGAGCCAAACAGGATCTCATCGGTGAGCACATCGCCAATCTCCTTCATGATCAACCTGCGCAGCGGTCTGGCGCCATAGTCAGGATCATAACCCCTGGTGGCCAAATACTTACAGGCACCGGGGGTCAAGGTAATGGTCACCTTGCGCTCTGCCAGTTGCGCCTGCAATTCGGCAATCATCTTGTCCACCACTCTTTCCACCGATTCGGCGCTCAAGGCCCCAAAAGAGATGATTGCATCCAGCCGATTGCGAAACTCGGGGGCAAACAAGCCCTTAACCGCCTTCTGGTCGCGCCCCTTTTTCTCGGACATGAAGCCGATGGGGGTGGTACTCATCTCCCGGGCGCCGGCATTGGTGGTCATGATCAGGATCACATTGCGAAAATCCGCCTTGCGTCCCGAATTATCGGTCAGGGTCGAATGATCCATCACCTGTAGCAGGATGGAGAAGATATCCGCATGGGCCTTTTCGATCTCATCCAGCAGGAGCACCGAATAGGGATGTTTACGAATGGCCTCGGTGAGCAGTCCGCCCTGATCAAAACCAACATAGCCGGGAGGCGCGCCAATGAGACGGGCCACCGCGTGTTTCTCCATGTATTCACTCATGTCGAAACGCTCAAAATGGATGGCCAGAGTCTGGGCCAGCTGCCTGGCCACCTCAGTCTTACCGACGCCGGTTGGCCCGGCAAAGAGAAAACAGCCGGTGGGCGACTGCGGATGGCCAAGACCTGCCCGCGCCCGTTTGACCGCACCCACCACCGTATCGATAGCCTCATCCTGGCCAAAGATAACCCCTTTCATGGTGGCGGCCAAATCCTTCAGGGAACCAAGCTCGGCGCTCGTCCCGCTCTTGGCCGGGACCCGGGCCATGCGCGAGACCACCGCCTCCACATCCCGTATCGTAACCGTGCGACCAATCTTGCCGGCCAAACGGAAACTTGAACCCACCTCGTCAAGCACATCAATGGCCTTATCCGGCAAAAAGCGGTCGTTGATATAGCGGTCAGCTAGTTCAGCCGTGGCCTTGATCGCCGTTACCGCATACCTGACCTGATGGTGCTGCTCATATTTATGCTGCAACCCTCGGAGGATCAGCCGGGTTTCCTCAATGGAAGGCTCCACCACGTCGATCTTCTGAAAGCGGCGGGAAAGGGCCCGATCCTTTTCAATATGGTTCTTATACTCTTCATAGGTGGTTGAGCCGATACAGCGCAGCACTCCGGACTGGAGGGCCGGTTTCAACAAATTGGAGGCATCCATGGAGCCGCCGCTGGTGGCACCTGCCCCGACGATGGTATGGATCTCATCAATAAAAAGGATGGCGTTTTTCTTGCGCTCCACTGCCTCAACCACCCCTTTCATTCGCTTCTCAAAATCACCTCGATATTTGGTGCCGGCCACCAGCGTCCCCATATCGAGAAGATAGATATCCGTATCCTGCAGGAGATCTGGAACCAGAGCCTTATTGCCTGCGTTCCGCGCCACACTATCATCATAGATACGCAGGGCCAACCCTTCAGCAATGGCTGTCTTGCCGACCCCTGGTTCACCCACCAGCAAGGGATTATTTTTCTTGCGCCGGCAGAGTACCTGCATCATCCGGTTCACCTCCATGTCCCGGCCAATGAGGGGATCAAGCCGGCCTTCCGCTGCCCGGCGCGTCAAATTGATCGTAAAATCTTGAAGGATCTTCTCATCCTTCTCCTTCTCTCTGGTCTCAGGCTCCGTTCCCGGTCCGGCTGGCGGCCGGGGGAGAGGCTCCTTCTGCAACCCTTCGGATGGCAGACCATGGGAGATGTACTCAATCACCGCCAGACGCCCCACCCCTTCCGAACCGAGAAAATAGACGGCATGGGACTCCGCCTCCGAAAAAATGGCGGCCAGCACATCACCACTGTCCACCTCACTCTTGCCGCAGCTCTGGACATGAGAGACCGCCCGCTGCAGCACCCGATTAAAGGCCATAGTCTGGGACGGCTCACTGGGACCGACAGGACCCAAGGTGGGCAGCTCACCAGTGAAGAAGGCCTCCAGCCGCTGCTTCAGCTTTTCGATAGAGCCTCCGCACTGACTGATGATATGGGTGGTCAACTCATCCGAGAGAAGGCCATAAAGCATATGTTCAACCGTCACATATTCATGCCGGTAGTTCTTTGCTTCTCTAATTGCCTTAACCAATGCCATTTCCAGTGACTTACTCAGCATTTTCTTTCACCCTATTCCCATAACATATGGGGCATCTTATATTTTCTCAAGGGAACAACGGAGCGGAAAACCATTCTTTCTCGCCAGATAATGCACCAGTTCAATCTTGGTCTCACAAATCTCCCGGGTATAAATCCCAGCCACCCCAACCCCTTCCTGATGCACATCAAGCATGATCTTGGTCGCCACCGATGTTGTCTTGCCAAAAATATTTTCGAGAATAGCAACCACAAATTCCATAGAGGTATAATCATCATTATGAAGCAGCGCCTTATACAGAGAAGGCTCACGAATCTCCTCTCTGTCTTTGGTGGCAACTAATCCTTGATGCTCATCTTTTGTCTTGCTCATTTCTATCCCACACAATCAGGTTGTTCAAAACTTTTTTAATTTTCAACTTTCTTCCAGGCAAACATGGCAAGAAAAAGCTCCTCCAGAATCAAGGTAGGAGGCAGGGGCGATCCCTTGAGCCGGAAATCTGCTTGCAGCAAAAGGGCCAGCCACTCCTTTAATACCGGGCAGGAAAATTCTTCCGCCTTCTTGAAACTCATATACAGGGCATACGGATGACCTTTCAACATATCGAGCCATTCCCCCTTTTCCTTAAGCGCAGGCAAATAGACATCCTGAAACTGTCTGGCCTGCATCCCCCGCTGCCAGGGGGGGGGATTCTGCAACTGCAGGGAACGAAACAGCAGCAACCTTCTTATATAGTTACGCATGGTGGCCAGAATCGCAAGGGCATGAATTCCATTTTCTAGCAGACGTCCAAGAATCACCAGGGTCGGGGAAACCTGCCTGTTGCCGAAGGCCTCCGTCAACTCAAAGAGGGCATCTTCCCTGGTCCGGCCCACCATGGCCTCAAGATCCGCGCAGCTGATTGTGGGTCTTTCCTCAACAAACAGGATAACCTTCTCAAGCTCCATAACTACGGCCACCGGATGAAAACCTACCCGCTCAAAGAGCATCTTCATGGCCTGTGGCTCTATCTTTTTCTGAAAATGAGCCAAGGTCTTGAGCGCCAGCTCGCGCAAGACCTCTTCCTGTCCCCTTTGCGCTGCGGAACTTGCACCGGCATCAATGGCACAATCAACAACCTGACCATTTTTTTTAATGAAGGTGAAAAGCTGTTTGCGCTTATCAACATTTTCGGCACTGAGAAACAGAAAATTCTGTCCCGGCAGCCCCTTGGAAAAAGCGGTTAGATAGCGATCAGCAAGGATTGCCGCCCCACCACCCTTAGCGCCTGCCTGTGGCCCGGCCTCCGCCAGCAACGTATCCGCCCAGACCAGTGAGCCATCTGGCTTGGCGAAATCAAAGACCTGCTTCCACTGATCCGGAGCCATTTCTACCAAAGACTCATCCGCGCCCATTGATGCCAACTCCATCAGGTTCTGGATGTGCCGCAATGCTGGCCCTGGTCTTCCCTCATCATGGGCCTGCACGGCTTTATTCCAGATCTTTTCCGCCACTGCCGTCGAATGGAAAAGACGACTGTCCGTCACCCGGTAGATCTGCCGCCCCGGCAGCAGACTGAAATTAATGATCCGGCCAAGGGTTTGTCCCGGATCTTCCTGATCGCCGTCAATAGCGTGCACCACTCCCCCGCCCGTCTGCAGCAAGGCCTGTTGCACCATATCTGCCGCCTCTCGGCAAAGATACCTCTCCCCTAAAAAGAGATAGACGCGCGCCTCTTGCTCCGCCCCCCCTTGGGCCAGCCAGACGGCAAGTTCATTACGTTTCATCAGGGCCATGATCAGTTGGTGTCCGCTCCTGTAGTTTGACGCACCTCTAAACCGTTTGTCGGGGCAGTCGGCGTTTGGACCGGTGTACTGCTCGTACTGCTAGCCGTACCACTCTGCTTCTCGCTATGTTTCTCAATCTGTTTCTGATCCATGATTTTATGCAAAATAGCCGGTAGCGAGCCGGGTTGCAGGTACTCTTCTCCCATCCCGTGTTTAAAGATGATCGCCGCCTGGTCGGCGACCTCTTTCCAACTCAGGCTGTTTGGACGGGCAGCAACCAGCTCAAAAAGAAGCTGATTATACGGGTCATTGACAATGGCCTTGCCGGTGCCCACCGTTGCCAGGATATCCACCTTATTGTGAAAAAACATGGCCAGCTCAGAATAAGCGCGGATCCCACCGCAGGAACCCAAACTCATGAACCGTTGTTTGCTGACCAGATCGCCGGGAACTACCGCCCCGGACTTCATCAGCTCCTGCAAGGGATCAAGCAACTGCTCTTTGCGCCAATAACTATGACCGCGCTGCACAAACATCTCATGGCCGCCCAGTAAAAACTGTTTGAGAAGCTGCTGCTGCGGGCCCGCATCGTAATAGACAACCACAGAATGAGAGATCTCAATCCCATTCATCACCTTCACCCAATCAACAACCAGAGGATACTTGCTCTGCAACTGATGAATCTGGCCCAGATTCTGGGATGGAGCTGCCAGCAGCGCCTTCAACTGCGCGGTTGCGGCACGCCCTTGCGCCGTATCTACTGCCAGTAAGACAAAAGAATTGGAAACCCGCGGATGATAGCCATGAGCCATCAGATATTGACAGTTGGAATGAAAAGACTGGCTACCATCGTCATCACCCTGGAAGACCGACAAACTACTCAGTTTGCCATCCACCTTCCACTGCGTAAAACTGGTCTTGACATACTGATCAAGAGGGATGGTGCCGTATTCAGACATCATCAGCTTAATCCTGAGTTTATCGACCTCCCCGACCAGATGCGGATACTCCTGGATATAATATTGGAGGATCACCCGCAACTGGGTGCTGAACACCGTATTTTTATCACGAATTGCAGTCAGCATCTTGGCAATAAGGTAGGTACGCGTCTGCGGCTCAATGGTTTGAAGCAAGGTCATGAAAGTGGCTGAAAAGAGGATAAGACTGTTTTCATCGTGAAATGCTGATTCCGCTACCAGATCAAGGACCTGCTCCTGCTCCCGGACCTGAGCCGGAAAAAACACGGTGAGTTTCCCTTTCTGGGCCAGACTGATAATAAAATCAGAGACATGGGCGTTCTGGGGATCAATAGTCTTGAGAAATACCAAGAGGTTCCCGCCAAAACGAGCATTAATCCTTTCTTTCAATATCGGCACCAGGATATCACGAAAGGACGAGTCATACAGATCGCTGCCCCGCGAGATCAGGATATAGGCATCGGCAGTGGTGCAATCCTTTGCCACCTGCACCCGGGCGGACGAGGTGGCACGACGCAGCGCGGCAATGGCCGCTCCCCGGCTAGCGGCAAGACCGGCCGAGAATTCCCCCTGGAACCGGGCCTGCATCTTGGCATCCAGACGCTGAAAGATCTCCCACAGACGGCTGGCCGGACAGGAGGAGAGAACCTTGATTCCCACCTCCTGACCATTGGGCTCGGTGATATCGTGCAGATTATTCATCTTCCAGATCAGATGATCCGCCGCATCCGAAAAAGCCTGGAGCAACAAACTTTTGTCCTTGGAATCATAAGAAAAATACAGCGATTCCTGAGCCTCTTGCGATACCGCAAAAAATTTATTAATCCAGGAAAGTGAGCTCTCCGGCGTCATGCCCGAAAGCTGGAACAACGAACGAGCATTCCAGGCATCAGTATCCGACAGGTGTCGAAGAGCAGTCATATTCGTCAAGGCCGCCTCCGGGGTCATCCCGACGATCTTACAGCTCTTTTCAGTGGCCCAGCACTGTTTTTCACTCATCTGTTCGATCAGCAGCAACCCCTTGTCAACCACATCCGCTGTTTGCCCCGGCACCTCAAGAAAGGCCTTGAAGGCCCAGAGGGCCGGCTCTTTCAAAGATGCCAGCCGGTCAATAAGCACCAGCATAACAGAGGGATGCAAGTTTTTTGCCTGCCCGATAGCCGACGCCACCCGGCCCGAGACAAAATTCAATCCACTCAGTTTCTTTAACAACTGCCAGGCCGTTTCCGCATCAACACCCGGAAGCGTGGCAAAATGTTCGAGTACAACCAGATGCTCAAAGGTGATCTGGGCCTGAGGCAAGCGGCGCAGGACATCGAACACCCCCTCCGCGGTCATGGAAGACAGACCACTAAACACCCTGAGTACCCGCATGTTGGTGTAACTCAGCCCCTTGACCAATTCCTTGGCCTGGGAAAGTTGGTTCTCATCCATCTTCACTTTGGCCAGGACATCCATTGTCTGGGCAACAGCATCATCCAAGGCCAGACTGTTTTTGTTGTGACCACTACCATCATCACTGGTCTTGCCGCTTTTGTCAGCGGAACCAGCAAGAAGATCAGTCGGCCACGACACGAATAGAGACAGAATAACAATCAGAAACAATCCACCACCAGAGAGGAATTTCTTTAAATTTTGCATTTCCACATCATCACTTTTATATTTACTTTTTCCTGGCATCCACTCATAACGATCACTCATGCCGGTCCCCAAACCAAAAAACAATATTAATCAATTCGCCATAAACTGTAAAAAAAACTTTTCATGCACCAGCATCCTTCCCATTTACTTCCGCCTCTCTGCTTGGTTCTTGCCATGTTTCTGTGGGGAAGTTCTTTTATTGCCATGAAACTGGCCTTTCAGGATTATCATCCCATGGTCGTTATCTTTGGCAGAATGGTGGTTGCCTCACTGGCCTTCCTCTGTTTCCTGCCTCGATTTCAAGCAATTCGTATCCGCCGACAGGATTGGTATCTGCTTGTCGTCATGGCTGTAAGCGAGCCCTGCCTCTATTTTTTCTTTGAGGCGCTGGCCCTGCAGAATACCAGTGCATCCCAGGCCTCACTTATCACGACCATGCTGCCACTCCTGATCACCATTGCCTCAGTCTACTTTCTCGGAGAAAGGTCTTCGAAGCAGACTGTCATCGGTCTGCTTCTGGCTATGGGCGGGGCTATCATCCTCAGCCTTGGTGGCGAGGTAAGCCAACAGGCACCGGCACCGATTATCGGTAATTTCTACGAATTCATGTCCATGCTCTGCGCCACAGTCTATACCCTTACCATCAAACGACTCACCATCCACTATCCCGCACTGTTTCTCACCGCAATCCAGGCCTGGATCGGAGCCCTCTTTTTCGCGCCATTCCTCATGCTGCCGCAAGTTCCGCTGCCACACTCCTTTCTACTAATACCCATGTCCGCCATTCTCTACCTTGGCCTGGCAGTGACCCTGGTCGCCTACAGCCTCTACAACTTCGCCCTGTCGCGTATGGAGGCGACCAAAAGTTCGATCTTCATCACCCTGATTCCCCTGTTCACCCTGCTGCTCAGCAGAATCCTGCTTCAAGAATCATTTACCCTGTTACAATATATCGGTGGTTTCACTCTCTTTTCTGGAGTAATAGTGAGTCAGGATTTCTTTCATCCTCCGGCTAAAGTTTTTTTTTCAGACAGAAAATATCATTAATCAACAAAACAAAACCAGATGAATCAACTACTCCAGGAACAGTTACAGAAAATATTCATGGAAATGGCACGGGGAGCTGCCCGAAAAAAAATCTACGCCATGCGGGCAGAACAGGAAGGAAACAAGGCCCTGGCCAGCCTCTTTTTAGCAATCAGTAACTCAGAATCTGCCCAGGCCACCCGTTTTCTTATCCAACTGCGCGGCCAAACAGGCCCCCATGAGCAAAATTGTTCATGGGCCTTTGACCAAGAGATTCCTGCCACCATCAATTTATTCGAGCAGACTGGACAACTGGCAAGTGACCTTCAGGAAAAGGCCATGCACAGCGCCTGTTCCCAATCTGCCAAGGTACAGCGCATGCATCTGAGCCTGAAAAAGAAACGGGACAGGAAGAACACGCAAAACAACACGACCAACTATCACGTCTGCCAGTTTTGCGGATTTATCATGGAAGATAAGGCCCCGGAAAACTGCCCGATCTGCACCGCCCCGGCCAGTCGTTTCCAAGAGGTCACTGCATAAAAAAAGCCCGTAACTATCAAAGTTACGGGCTTGTCAAAAAATGGTGCCGCAGGCGAGACTCGAACTCGCACGACCGTGGGTCACTACCCCCTCAAGATAGCGTGTCTACCAATTCCACCACTGCGGCGCACTTCTTTTTTTATTCTATTTTTCCTTTGCTGCCCCTTCCGTAGGGGTAGACACTGCCTTTTGGTCTTCTGAATCAGCCGCTGGCATTGGGATAACTTTTTCTTCCTTTTTTGCCTGGTCTTGCACCTTTTCAACAGTCGCAGCCTTAGGTTTGCTCAACCCACTCATAACCGACCCCGTGCTTTTGCTGGATGAAAAATAAGCAAGCGCAACCGAAGTCAACATAAAGACAATTGCCACCGTGGTCGTAATTTTGTTCAACAGGGGCAGTGGCCCTTCTGTCCCAAACAGGGACTGGCCGGAGCCGCCAAATGTTGCTCCGGCATCAGCTCCTTTCCCATGTTGAAGCAGGACAATCACGATCAAAAAGAGACAGACCGCCACATGGACAACTGTAAGTAAGGTGATCATCAGAAAATATCTATATCTCTTGAAAGTGAATTATTCGTCCAAATGACTCTGCATTGAGGGCCGCACCACCAACCAGCGCACCGTCAATATCCTCCTGAGCCATCAACACATCAATGTTATCAGGCTTAACCGAGCCACCATACAATATCCTTACCTGATCGGCAATATCTTTTTCATATATGTCTGCCACCAGGTTGCGGATAAAGGCATGAACCTCCTGCGCCTGCCCCGTACTGGCAGTTTTTCCAGTCCCGATCGCCCAAACCGGTTCATAGGCAAGGATCGTTTCCTTCATGTCTGCCGTCTCAACACCAGCCAGACCGGCCCGAACCTGTTCTTCCACGACCTTGAAAGTCTGTCCGCTTTCACGCTCTTCCAGCGTTTCGCCAACACAGAGAATGGGGATAAGTCCAAAGGCAAGGGCACCGCGGACCCGCTTATTGATGAGAGCATTGTCCTCATGAAAGATCTGCCGCCGTTCCGAATGACCGACAATGGCGGCACCACCACCTGCATCCAGCACCATCAGAGGAGAGATCTCACCGGTAAAGGCCCCTTCCGCCTCCCAGCACACATTCTGGGCCGCGATAAATATACCCGTCTCGGCAACCATATGAGCAACCTGACTGAGCACCGTAAAAGGCGGGGCCAACACCACATCACGATCCTCAAGCCCCGCGCATGTCTTTGCTATATCTGCGGCAAGATGGCAGGCATCAAGAACGGTAGCATGCATCTTCCAGTTTCCGGCAAGCAATGGTCTTCTCTTCATAACTGACTCCAGTGAGGCATACCCGCTACTACGTTTAGCAATTTTGACAGTTTAACCCAGGGCATCAACACCTGGCAGGCTTTTTCCTTCCATCAACTGCAGAAAAGCGCCCCCACCCGTTGACATATAGGAGATATTTCTAGCCTCACCCGATTTCTTCACTGCGGCATTTGAATCACCGCCGCCTACCACCGACAAGGCATGGGACGAGGCAATCGCCTGACACATAGCCATGGTTCCCCGGGCAAAGGCATCCATCTCAAAGGCACCCATCGGCCCATTCCAGACAATCGTTCTGACATCAGCCAGTGCCTCCTGAAAGCAGATAGTCGATGCCGGACCGATATCCAGGGCCATCCACCCCTCCGGGATATCCTGGGCAGTCACATTTTTCACCACCGCATCAGGGGCAAACCGATCCGCCGCCACAAAATCGACGGGAAAATAGAGTTTCACGCCCTTTTCCTTGGCTGCCTGGATCAATTGCCGGGCAGTATCCAGCAGATCATCTTCGGTCTTGGAGGCGCCAACCGGAACCCCCTGACTCTTGAGAAAGGTATTGGCCATGGCCCCGCCGATGATCATCCGGTCCACCTTATCAAGCATATTCTGCAAGGCGCCCAGTTTTGATGAGACCTTGGCCCCGCCGATAATCGCCATCAAGGGACGGACAGGTTCAGACATCGCCTTGTGAAAGAAATCCATTTCGGTCTGAAGCAGAAATCCGGCACAACTCTCCTTGACCAGCCTGGGAACTCCCGCCACCGAGGCATGCGCTCGATGGGACGCGGCAAAGGCGTCATTAACATAGACATCAGCCAATCGTGCCAGATTTTCGGCAAAGACGGGATCGTTGTCCGTCTCTTCCTTATGAAAGCGCAGATTCTCCAACAGAAGCACCTCCGCCGGTTGCATGGACGCCACCATGGCCTCGGTGTCTTCCCCTATACAATCAGGGGCCAAACGCACCTCCTGGCCAATCAGGGTGGAAAGATGCACGGCTACAGGGGCCAGACTGAAAGCCATCACCCGCTGTCCTTTCGGCCTGCCCATATGGCTACAGAGAATCAGTTTTCCCTTCTGATCCAGAATATACTGGATGGTGGGCAGGGCCATACGGATACGAATATCGTCGGTTATTCCCTCCTGCTCATCCATGGGGACATTAAAATCGACACGCACCAGTATTCGTTTACCGGCAAGTTCCAGATCACGGATCTCCTTCATCGCCTCACTCCTCCTTTTTTTAACCAGAGAGTTTTCCCGAATCTTCCAGAACAATTCTAGAGCATCTTGTCGGCAACCTGAATAGTCAGATCACCCAGCATATTAGTATAACTTCCCAGCTCGTTGTCATACCAACCGTAAACAACCGCCTGGGTCACAGGCACATTAAGAATACGCTCCACGCCTGCACCAAGGGAGCAGGATTTAATCCTGTCCAGATTCACGGCAATTGAGGCCGTGCGGGTATGGGTCTCCGTACCTTCAATAACAGCCGCCGCCTCCGGCACCCCAATGATATCTGACGAAACGTTCTGTTCCTCGGTGTATTCCAGATAGAGAGAATTCTTGGCATACTCACGATAAATTGCATTGATCCGATCCCTTTTAAGAGGACTCTCAAGATCATCCTGAACATTAAGTACCAGCACGATTAACGAACCGGTTGAGGTCGGGATGCGCACCGATTCAGCGATAAAGCCGATTGACTTCATCTCAGGGATAACAAGGGCCAAGGCCTTGGCCGCACCCGTGGTGGTCAGAATAATATTGTTGAGGATCGACCGGTTCTTCCGCAGATCAACCGCCCCGCTTTTCGGCAGACGATCCAGTACCTGCTGACTGCCCGTTGCCGCATGGATCGTGACCATGGAGGCCGAGAGAAAATTCTCCGCCCCGATACTCTCCATCAGTGGTTTGATCATATAGGAAAGACAGGTCGTAGTGCACGAGGCCGCCGAGATGAGGGAGTGCCGGGAGGCATCATAATCCTCGTCATTGATCCCCATCACCGTGGTCACGGCATCCGTCGGCATGTCCATGCCTTTGGACTTAATCTTGAAAGGGGCGGAAAGCAAGACTTTCTCAGCCCCAGCCTGGAGATGACCGCGAAGCGCCCCCCACTTGGCATCCGCATCGGCAGTAGGGTCCGTGAAAGCTCCGGTGGTATCCACCACCAGTTTCACCCCATTTACCTGCCAGGCGATATCCCTGGGATCACGGGCCGTACGCAGAAAGGTGACCGGTACGCCATTGATGACCATACTGCCCTTTTCCTCATCCAGACCCTCGATCACCCGGCCGCCTTTATGCCCATAAAGATAAGAGCCGAGACGACCATATGAGGAATCACGTTCAATACAGGCCGCCAGGTCATTTAATCCCCGACCAATCTCCCTACCAACGTTAACGGTCAGTTCAGAAAAATGCTTTCTTGAGACATGATGCCAGAGTGACAGCTTCCCGATCCGACCGAGGCCGTTAATCCCTAATTTCATGGCAATGCTTCTCCTTTACGGGTAAAATAATGCTCATATTAGTATAATCAGCATATTGCAATATACTGTGAAACACAAAAAAACAAGTTCGACAAAAGTCACTATTCAAAAGACAAAAATCTTTCAATATACTGCACTCCAACTCATTCTTCAAAGAATATAAGACCATGCATTCAAAAAAAGCGATCATCCTCCTCAGTGGCGGCCTTGACTCCACCACTGTTCTGGCCATTGCCCAATCTCAGGGCTATACCTGCCATTGCCTCAGTTTTCGTTATGGACAAAAACAGTCCATTGAACTGGAACGGGCCAGCCACATTGCCAAAACTTTCTCAGCGGAACAACACCTGATCCTGCAACTTGACTTAGGTAAAATCGGGGGATCAGCGCTCACCACCAGCCTCACCGTACCCAAGGATCGAGACCTGAATCTTGCAACTGACGAGATCCCAGTCACCTATGTGCCGGCCAGAAACATGATCTTTCTTGCCCACGCTGTCGCCTGGGCCGAAGTAATAGGGGCAAATAATCTCTTTATTGGTGTTAATGCCGTCGATTATTCAGGCTACCCCGACTGTCGGCCAGAATTCCTGGAGGCTTTCACCAGAATGGCCAATCTTGGCACCAAGGCCGGTGTAATGGACAAAAAGGGTTTTACCATCCACGCGCCGCTCTTGTATCTGAGCAAAAAGGAGATAATCGAAAAAGGTGTCGCGCTGGGGATAGATTACAGCCTGACCCACAGTTGTTACGACCCAAAAGGAGAAAAGGCCTGCGGCCGATGCGATTCCTGCCTACTGCGCCTCAGAGGATTCGCCGAGGCCGGAATCAAGGATCCGGTAGCCTATACCCGAGATATCCCTCTTGCCACAAACCGAAAAGGAAAGATAAAAAACGATCAATCCTGCAAATCGTTATAGGTAATCCGACCACCCAGGAGAGTCAATACCGCCTTGCCCTGAAGCTGCCATCCCAGAAAAGGTGAATTCTTTGACTGCGAGACAATTCCCTCCTCAGTAAAATTGAATTTACGTTCTGGATCAATGACTGTTATATCAGCGACCTCACCAATGGCAAGGGATCCACCGGCAACCCCCAGGATACGGGCAGGAGCCGTTGACATCAACTCGACCAGACGACTCTCGCTAAGCACCCCGGAGCGCACCAACGCCAGGGTCAGTGGCAGGGATGTCTCAAGACCGATAATACCATTGGCCGCCTGATCAAATTCCACCTGCTTTTCCAGAACAGAATGAGGCGCATGATCTGTAGCAATGGCATCAAAGGTCTCATCCTGCAACCCAACCCGAATCGCCTGACGATCTTCTTCGACACGCAAGGGAGGATTCATCTTGGCGTTGGTATTATAGCCGGCGACCGCTTCCTCGGTCAGGGTAAAATAGTGTGGTGTGGTCTCAGCCGTAACCCGGACCCCCCGTTTTTTCGCCTGCCGAATCAGATCCGTTGCTGCCCTCGTGCTGACATGGGCAATATGAACACGAGCCCCGGTCAACTCGGCCAAGGCCAGCTCCCGGTACACCATAATGGACTCGGCAGCACAGGGAATACCACGCAGGCCAAGGCGGGTCGAGACCTGACCTTCATTCATGACCCCATTACGGCTCAGGGCAATTTCCTCGGAGTGTGAGATCACCAGCAAGCCATGACTGGCCGCATATTCCATGGCCCGCCGCATGAGCTGACTGTCAACCACGGGCTGTCCATCATCACTCACTGCTACAACCCCAGCCGCCTTCAACTCGCCATATTCAGCCAGTCCGGTTCCACCGCTGCCCTTACTGATCGCCCCCACCGGATAAACCCGGGCTGAAGCCAGGGCTGCCTGTTCCAGAATAAAACGGGTGACCGCGGCCGTATCATTGACCGGTTTGGTATTGGGCATACAGGCCACCGCCGTAAAACCTCCTGCGGCAGCAGCACGAGTCCCGGAGGCAATGGTCTCCTTATATTCTTCACCAGGCTCACGCAGATGGACATGCATATCAATCAGCCCCGGCACCACCCATTTTCCTTGAAGGTCAAACCACCTTGCACCTTCAGGTACAAGGGCCTCCGGCATCACAACCCTACCGTCGCACAACCACAGGTCACCTCGCCGGTCAACCTTGTTTACCGGATCAATAATCCGTCCATTCTGTAGAATCGTTGTCTCGCTCATAGCAGCCCGTTATTGAGTATCCCCACCTTTTTCTCCGCCCATAACCAGATAAAGCAGGGCCATACGAACCGCCACCCCATTGGCAACCTGATCAAGGATAACAGAGCCCGTTCCGTCCGCCACATCCGGACTCATCTCGACACCACGATTAATAGGACCTGGGTGCATGATCAATACATCCTTTTTTGCAAGCTCCAGCAGTTTACGATTAACTCCGTAAAACCGGGCATATTCCCGCAGTGAAGGAATCAGGGGATCATGCTGCCGCTCCTGTTGAATCCGCAGGGCCATGACCACATCGGCCCCCTCTACTGCCTGCGCGGCAGTGGCACAGACCTGCGCCCCCAAAGATTCAATATGGGGCGGCATAAAGGTCGTGGGCCCGGCCACCTTTACTTGGGCACCCAGCCGGGTAAATCCAATAATGTCAGAATGAGCAACCCGGCTATGGGTTATATCTCCAATAATGGCGATGGTCAGCCCTTCAATCCTGCCCTTGTGCTCCATCACGGTCATCAGGTCAAGAAGCCCCTGACTGGGATGTTCATGAGTACCATCGCCAGCATTGATAATTGCAGCATTGACATGCTGGGTCAGCAATAGAGGTGAGCCGGAACTGGGATGACGAAGAATAATAATATCGGGGCTCATGGCTTCAAGATTACGGGCCGTATCAATCAGAGTTTCTCCCTTCTGGGCCGAACTGGTGGAAGCGGAAATATTAAAGGTATCAGCACTCATCCGCTTAGCAGCGATCTCAAAGGAAAGACGGGTGCGGGTGGAGGGTTCAAAGAAAAAATTAACAATTGTCTTCCCCCGCAGTGTCGGCACCTTCTTGATAGGACGTGCCGATATTTCCTTGAAGGAACGGGCCATGGAAAGGACATACAATATATCCTCCGCAGAGAACTGCTCCATCTCCAGAATGTGCTTATGCTGAAAACGATATTCTTTATTCACATTCGCATCCACTAATTAAGCCAGGCCATCATTCAAAAATAACCACAAGTGTCTAAAACTGTAAACGACATAAGGGTAGTTAAAAGGCTCAAGGCACCATACGCCCCAGACGATCCCACCGAATAGAGCCAAAACGACGAAAAGAAAAAAGAGACTCGTCAACATCCCAGGACCAATAGATAATCATGGCCTTTCCCAAAACATCGCTCAGGTCAACAAATCCCCAAAAACGGCTATCATAGCTATTGTCACGGTTATCACCCATGACAAAAATTTTTCCTTCTGGAACCGTTACTGGGCCAAAATTATCCCTTGGCCCGGCACCCGCACTCATAATATCACGATTTGTGAAATGGGCATGAGGATTCACCACCTGCTTACCATTCAAAAAAACCTGTTTATCCCTCACCTCAAGAGTATCGCCACCAACTGCCACCACCCGCTTGATATAATCAAGAGACCGGTCACGCGGATAACGAAAGACCACCACATCGCCAGACACTGGCCCTTGCCTATGAATCAACGTGGTGCCAGTCACTGGTAGCTTTACGCCATAACTGAATTTGTTAACCAGCAGATGATCACCAATCTGCAAGGTTGGCAGCATAGACCCAGAGGGAATTTTGAAGGCCTGAACCACGAAAGTACGAACAAAAAGAGCAAGAAGCACCGCAACCACAATGGCTTCCACATACTCCCTGACAACCGACTTATTATCTCCCGAGCCGCTCAATGTTACTTTCTCCTTTCTTTGATTATTAGGTTTACGAAATAAATTCTATATATTGACCCTTTCATAGCCAAGGCCATGAATACTAAAGTATAAACATACGAAATAAAAAGCACCCAACTCCGCATGCCTTTCTCAACCATCCACACGACAGTATTATTTTTCTATACCAGTCAATCAAAAAACTTATAACGTTGATTACTTCAAAAAACCTTTCTTTTCAAGCCAGTTCCAACCGGAATAAAATTATTGCGTTGCCACTCGTTTCAAGAAATATTTCATTTCCCCCAGAAAATCTACACACACAACAAAAAGGACACAAAGTCAAACGAAGCATCAACATATTGTATCATCTTATTTTTAAAAAAAATCCACACAACCTTACTCCTTTATTTTACTACAAAAATATTCCACTTTTTTTATTCATTTTCTTGACAAAGGTTTTTTTTTATGGCCTAAATGTAATTCAAGGTTGTAATCACAGTAATCATTATGGGTACTTAAGCTCAATAAATGGCTCAATCAGAACACAAAGCATAATCAAGCAATTATGAAACTGCCTTTTCTCTCTACAGGAAAATTGGTTGTCGGTTTAGATATCGGTTCACATTCCGTTAAAGCCTGTGAATTGAGACAAACAGACAAAACCTATTCAGTCGTGAATCTCGGCAGTATCATTCTTCCCGAAGGAGCTGTGGATGACGGCACGCTTCATGATCCTGAGGCTGTAGGAAAAGCTATTACCGAACTCCTGGCAAATCTAAAAATAAAACATAAAAAAGTTGCTATTTCTATCTCCGGCTACTCAGTCATTGTAAAAAAGATCCATCTTGCCGTCATGGAAGAAAAAAAGCTTGAAGCATATATTACAGCTGAGGCAGAGCAATACATCCCTTTTGATATTGATGATGTCTATCTCGATTTTCAAGACCTCAAGACCAACACTGAAAATTCAAATCAAACTGAAGTCATGCTCGTTGCCGCAAAAAAGGAAATTGTTGACGACTATCTTGACATGCTCCAGGGGATTGGGCTACAACCTGTAGTGGTCGATGTGGATGGCTTCGCTCTGGAGAATATCTACGAATCCAATTATCCCCAGAAGGAAAATGTGGCCCTTGTCGATATTGGCGCCACCAAGATGAATATCAATATTATTACCAATGGGATGTCTGTGGTAGCAAAAGACATCCCATCAGGTAGTCGGCAATTAACCGAACAAATTGCTGATACCTTTGATATCCCCATGGAAGAAGCGGAAGCGCTCAAGATTGGGCAGACCCCAGCCCAAGAAAAGCAGGGGCAGATTGCCAAGATATTTACATCCAACTGCACACAATGGGTTTTAGAAATCAAAAAAGCCATTGACCTGTATCATTCTAACCGCGCAAACAAACCGCTCGACAAATTGGTATTAAGCGGCGGTGGCTCCAAGGTGGAAGGACTTACTGAATTCCTGCAAAGAGAAACGAATGTGCCGGTTGAAATCTTCAATCCTTTTGCTAAAATGCATACCAACCCCAAACAGATCGATGCGGAATACCTGAACACTATTGGCCCGGAAATGGCCATTGCGGCTGGCCTTGCCATTCGCACATCAGATATATAGGTTATCAACATGCTTAAAATTAACCTGCTTCCAATCCGGCAGCTCCAACAACATGCCAGAGCCCGTAACGAAATTTTTGGCTTTGTCGTAATCTTGGTACTTCTTCTGGTTATTTTGGGCGCCATGGCCATGCTCCAAGCCAACAAGGCCACCGCTATCCAAACAGAGACCACCAGATTGAATCAGGAAAAACAAACCTATGACAAGATCCTGACAGAGATTAAAAAGCTCGAAGCTGACAAGAAAGAACTGGAAAACAAAATCGGCATCATAAAAAAATTAAAGAAAGAATCTTCCCTTACTGTTCATGTCCTTGACGAAGTCGCCAGAAAACTGGACAGTACCAGAATGTGGCTCACAGCCCTTGACCAGCAAGGAGCGTCCCTGTCTCTTACAGGCACAGCCTTGGACAATAAGACGATCGCCGAATTCATGGACACCTTGGATGCATCACCTTTTATCAGCAATGTCAATCTGTCCGATTCTTCACTTACCAAAGTAGCAGGCCAGGATCTAAAGGCATTTTCAATCCAATGTACTGTTGGCTCTCCAACAGAAAAAACTGACGATGCAAATCAACAGAAAAAATAACCTACCTGTATGAAAAAGAATAACCAGCCATTTGCAACTTTTGTAAACACAAAATACATCCCGCTGCAAAAGAATCATAAGCTTGCGGGGGCAGCAGCAGTGTTAATTTTGCCGCTCATTCTTTTTTTCTTTGTTTTGTATCTCCCTAAAAGCAAGGAAATCGAGACACTGATCCAACAAAAAAATACTGCAACGCAAGAACTGCAAAAAGCCAGGGATACCGCTGCAACTCTCAATAAACACAAAGCAGAAATGGCAACTATCGAGGAACAATTTAGCGAAACCGCGGTCTTGTTTCCTAAAGAAATGGAGATCCCCCGTCTCTTGACTGATATTTCAGCAGAAGGACAGAGTGCTGGCCTTGAATTTCTCACCTTCAAACCCCTTGCGGCAGTACCAAAAGATTTTTATTCAGAAATACCAATCAGCATTAAAGTAAACGGACCTTATCACAACATGGGTAGTTTTCTTGACCATGTAAGCAAGCTTGCCCGTATTGTCAGTGTCTCTAATGTTAAAATGAGTGCGCCCAAAAAAAGCGAGGGCGAGATGTTTCTGGATTCCGACTGTACACTGATCACCTACCAGTTCACCAATAAACAGCTCGCCCAACCTCAAGCCGCAAAGAAGAAATAAAACACGACATACTCTCTCTGATGAAAACACAAAGAAATAACTGGCATCTGCCATTCACTCTCAGCTTCCTACTGATTGCCGCAGCTCCACTGTCCATCCAGGCGGCAGTTGAACCCAATGGAGGAGCCACGGGTGTAAATCCGACCAACGAACAATCAACACTGGAATTACCATCAACGCCCGGTGATCCTTTGGCAGTTTTTTCGTACCAGCTTGGAGGAAGACCAGATCCCTTTTCTCCCTTCATCACAGAAAAAACAACAAGCTCTATTAACATGGACGAAGTTGTCGATAGCGAGGAAACCCTTACCGGAATGCAGTTGTTTGAACCTGGTCAGTTAAAACTGGTCGCCATCGTTTTTGAGAACAATACTGAGATAGCTATGGTCGAAGATGCTGCTGGTCAAGGATATGCCATTCGGCCTGGGATGAAAATTGGAAGGAAAGGAAAAGTGACAACTATTGGCCCTAATCAAGTGGAAATCGAAGAAACATCTTTAACACGAGCTGGCAAGAAATTAACCAACAATATCGTTATGCTATTAAAGAAAAAGGGAGAAGAGTAAATAATGTACCAGAGACTCTCCATATTCCAACCGACCATTTGTCTCACCCTTTGCCTTTTGCTTGTTTTGAGCTTCGGATCAGTTTTTGCTGAAAACAGCCCGAGCACAACGAACAACTCCTATGTCATTCAGGATATCAAGTCAAACCTACAGGGGAACGCCTTGAGTATCGAAATTATTGGTAATAGTCTACCTGACTATAATACTTTTGAACTCTTTAATCCCCAGCGGCTTATTCTTGATATTGCCCATGCCAGCCTTGACAAAAAAATAAATCCAGAAAAAATCATCCCTGACAACAGCTACGCGAAACTTGCCACCAAATCGCTTGCGGAGCAGGACCCCAGTATCACCCGCTTTGAAATCACCATCAACGAAAGTCATACCTACTCAGTGGACCGTGACAAAAACAATCTCTTGATCCTGATCCATCCCAAAGCAGATACCGTTTCAACCACATCCAATGAAAATGTTGCCACTGCCGCACCTGCTCCAAAAGAGGTGGCCACAATAATATTGCATGACATGACCATCAAAAAAGGAACGGAACAATCTGAAATCCTGATTCAGGCCGACGTTCCGATCAAAGACTTCCGGCACAATATTGTTGTCGACAAAAAAGGCCTTCCCGACATGATGTATATCGATATAACGGGAGTGGATGGATCAAAATTGGCACGAGAGACGGAAATCGGCACCGCCCTGAGCAAGATCAGGGTGGCACCCAAAGGAACAGGGATCCGCCTGCTCTTTGATTCTGGTCTGCCAAAACTTTTTGATTATACAGTAACGACTAATCCGAAAGGACTGCTAGTAATTATTAAAGAGACACAACAAGAAAAAAAGACAACATCACAGGATGAGGTTAATAGCTCTCTCCAGTCTCCAGTTGCAAAAGATGTAAAAGCACCGAAGGATGCTCCTAAAGATGTGACGCTGGAAAATCTGATAGATTCTTCTGCAACAGCAATGAAAAAAGGAAAAGCAAAAACGCAAAGCATTACTGACACAGAATCTCCAGAAAATTCTTTTAACTTTGGCGGATACAAAGACGCCAAAAAAATAAGTGTAGATTTTTACAAGATAGATCTTCACAATGTCTTTCGACTGTTCAATGATATCAGTGGCCAAAACATCATCGTTGATGAAGCGGTGAAAGGATCTCTCACCCTGAAGCTCAATGATGTTCCTTGGGATTTTGCGCTTGATATCATTCTCAACCTCAAAGACCTACGTAAAGAAGAACGTTTTAATACAATAGTTATCTATCCAGCCGACAAAGCATTTGTCTGGCCAGAACGTGCCCAGGACAACCTCTCTGTCAAGGCCGACATTGAGATTAAGCAGGAACAAGACGCTTTGATCATTGAACAGAGCGCAGCTCAATCAGATGAGATTACACAGTCCAAAGAACTGATTCGCAAAGCCAGGATTGAAGAAAAGGCTGATAATATGGAAAAGGCCGGCACTCTCTATGAGCAAGCCTTTAAACTTGATCCAAAGAATGCCAAACTGGCAAACCGATTAGCAAGCCTTTATCTGGCAAGTCTGGGAATAAATGCCAAAGCCGTCTATTTTGCCAAGGAAAGTCTGAAAATAGAGCCGAAGAATAGTCAAGCAGCCCTTTATGCTGCCATTGGTCTGGCAAACATGAACCAAACTGCCGAGGCCACAGACTATTTTGCCCAAAGTATCAGCGACCCAACACCGAGGAAAGAGGCATTGATCAGCTACGCCAGCTTCAGTGAGCAGAACGGACAACCAGACGCCGCCCTGAAACTTATTGCCAAATACACTGCGCTGTATGGCGAGTCTGTTGAAACAATGGTTGCCAAGGCAAGAATCTATGACAAAATGGGGCAGAAAGAAAAAGCAACCGACCAGTATCGCGCACTTCTGGCCTCAGGTTATCAACTGGTTCCCGGCCTGAAACAATACATACAAAGTCGGTTGAGCGAGAATACTCCCCCAGCTATCTAAAAAACGAATTTTCCGGATTGAGGCCCAACATTACTTTCTAAACGACGGATAAAATATAATTGAGCGAGGGGGATTTTAACCCAAAAATCTCCCCTCGACCGAGCCACAAATTATCATCTACCAAATTTATGGCATCACGACCGGAAATCAACTGCTGAATCAAGCAGTTCTACAGTAGGTTTAACAATATACTTTCGTAAAAGTTTTAATTTTTACTTTGCACGCAGGTTTGCTCAGACATGACACGTTTCGCTTATTCTTTAATGGCCAAGAGGTTTTCCATGAAAATTAGATCACAAGTGGCGCCAGCACTCGCTATCTTCCTTCTTTCCCTTGTTCTTTTTTCCTGTAGTCCATTGACCGCAGAACCAGAGAAACAGACAGCACAAGCTGTAAAACCGGTTACCCAGGACGCAACGCCGCCATCTCTGCCGGTTCAATACCAGAAGCCATCGTATCTTGTTGATAGCGCCAGTAAGGACGCACTGGACAATAAAACAGATGATGCAGTGCTTAAGGTTGGCGCCAAGATCAGTTCCACCAAAAAAGTTGCTCTCAGGGAAATCATGAAACCCTTAGCCAGCCAGAAAAAATTAAATATCTCCTGGGCCAGTGATGTCAACCAAGACGCCTTGGTTGACGTGGATATTCAGGCCAATGATGATTTTTATAAGGCCATTGAGAATCTCCTGCGCCAGGTTGATTATTTTTATGAAATCAATGGAACCACTCTTATTATCAAATACCGTGAAACCAAACAATTTCAGATTGCCATGCCCTTTAAAAAGCAATCTTTTACCACAAGTACCGGGGGTAATGTCCTTGGCGGTGGCGGTGAGGACGTGGCGAAGAATATAGAAGGGACACTCAAACTCTCAAGCGAAAAAAACGAATTTGATATTTGGGAAAATATGAAATTAAATCTTGACAGTATCCTCGAAATCTGGACCTATCGCAGGGAAGGTGAAACGGTTGAGAAGGATACCAAAAAGACTGGCGAAACAGCGGGTGCAAGAACTTACGCCAAAGGTACTCAGGATGATACTAAAGATAGTACAAACAAAAAAACCGATGGAGAGGACCAAGAAAAACAAACAAAAAGCGGACAAGTATCTGGTGGTAAAGGATTTTACATCATAGATAAACCTGTTGGCCTGATAACAGTAACTGCCCCCCGTCCTCTACTCGAAAAAGTTGAAGCGTATTTTACTTCCCTCAAAAAGGAGCTCTATAAGCAGATCTCTATTGAGGCCAAGATCATTGAGGTCCAATTAACTGATGACTCTTCTATCGGTATTAATTGGACAAAAGTCCTTAAGAACTTTGACATCAATGGCGCGGTTCAATTTGGTGCTCAAGCGGTTAATGGCGTGCTGCCCCCGGGCGTAACCCAGGCTGGTCAAATCTTCCCCTATGTTTTTTCCAATGACACGGACGGCAAATGGAATAACGGCACCAATCATGGTTCGGTTTACGACCCAACCCGGTTGATATCCAACATCAGAATCAATACTGCCAATTTTGATGTCTTTCTCAACGCCCTCCAGACTGAAGGAAATACTAAAATTCTTTCCAATCCCAAGATCAGCGTTCTCAATGGCCAACCATCAATGATTTCTGTTGGTCGCAATGTCACATACGTTAAAAAAGTAACATCCTCCTTCACTGCGGGGACAGGGGGTACCAGCGGCACCTACACTTTTACCGCTGAACCTGGCTCCATTCTTTCTGGTGTTGGCTTGGGTCTGACTGCCACAATTCTTGATAATAATGAAATCGTCATGGACTTAGTGCCAGTTACCTCCGAACTGGAAGAAGGAACAGAAAAAGGAATTGTTGTTGCGGGATTGGGTGAATCCGCCATTACGCTGGGTTTGCCTGTTGTCAATATCCGGGAAATGAGTACTACCGTCAGGGTTAAAGATGGGGAGATGCTGGTCATTGGTGGACTCATCAGCGACATGAGCTCAACTGATGGAAACTTTGCCCCTGTTGTTGGCGATATCCCACTGATCAAGTATTTGTTCGGCCATGAAGAAAAGGTAAAGCATAAACGTGAATTGATCATTTTACTAAAACCACACATTATTTAAGCTCTTAACAAAAAACAGAAAACAATACCTTTTTTACAGGGAGAAAATCATGAAGAGGTTACATTACGCACTGTGCGGTCTGATGGTACTGTTACTCGCCGGTTGCGGACAAACTGTTGTTGAAACCCTGCAGGTATCGCAAGCAGGAGGGCCCAATGCCCCAGGCAAGGGAAAAACCATTGTTATCCTGCCCTTTGCTGATTACACGAATGCAGATACGCTTGCCGCCGCTCACCGTCGTGATATGGCCATCACCGAATCCTTGACAGACCGCCTTGTCACCAATGGATTCAAA
The DNA here is from genome assembly GCA_030653035.1 of Desulfocapsaceae bacterium. Classification (GTDB taxonomy): domain Bacteria; phylum Desulfobacterota; class Desulfobulbia; order Desulfobulbales; family Desulfocapsaceae; genus UBA2270. Next base: position 41,582 of record JAUSAB010000110.1, read on the forward strand.
CTTCCCATCCAGGAAGATGTCTTTGCCTACATGGTTGATCAATCCATTATCAGTCTGGTCGCCTATGAACAAAAAAACTCGGTCTCCCTCAACAATGAATTGAGCGCAGAGTGGTCTGATGTCATGAAAGATCAAATCCGTGGTTATATCTCCGAACAACAAACCCAACGAGACAATCAGCTCGCCGCGAGCCCTGGCACCCATGGACTCACCGAACAAACTGTCGCCAAGATTGGCAGAAAATTCCATGCTGACTACATCGTCCGTGGTCGTATTCTCGAATTTAAGACACGGCAGGAGCATACCTGGGCCCCATGGAAACGAGGCATTTTACCCTTTATCTCTGGTAGCACCAGTCAGGTCGCCTTTGGCTTTGCAAGCACTGATCAATACGACAACATGAATAACATGATTGCCGGTGGTACCTGGGGCGGAATTATTGGACATAATGTTGGTGGCCCATGGGATACAACCGATGGCGGCTCAGAGATCCTGGGGGTTTCTGGAAGCAATGATGCTAATACCATTTTGTGGGGAGCCGTTGGTGCGCTTGCAGGAAGTGAGGCAAAAAATAGCGGCCGGGTAGATCAGGCAGTGGTGCAGATGCGCATCTGGATTCAGGAAGCTGCCACGGGCAATGTGGTATGGACCAATCGAGTAGATGTCAAGGTCTCTCCAGAATCAGTGCTGGCAGACAAACAATACGACGCCCTGTTTAACCAGGCCATCGAAAAGGGGGTCACCACCCTTATCGACAATTTTGTCACCACCGTTCTATAGGCCACAAAGAGGCTGAAAGCCAAAAGAAAAGGCCCTTATTCCCACAAGGAATAAGGGCCTTTTCTTTTGGCGCCCCTTTTCGAACAAAAAGCTCTTAGTGTATCAATTCTCCTGCTGCGTATCTTTCTGTTTCTTGGAATTCTGATACAAACCCATAAAATTGATAGGTTCCATCAAAAATGGGATAAACCCTCCATCAACCGATATCTGACTCACAATTTGCCGGGTAAAGGGAAAAAGCAAGGTTGGACAATCAACACTGAGTACCATCTCCAGATGCTCTTCCGGGATATTCTTAAGCAGGTAAGCAGCCGCATGTTCAATCTCCATGATAAACATGGTCTTGTCATTGTTTCCCTTATCAACAATTTTGGCCGTGATCTGCAGACTCACCTCAAAATGGTCATCGCCAAGATTTTTATGATTCAATTTCAAATTCACGTCAACCTTAGGCTCTGAATTCTGAAGCCGGTACACCTCAGGGGCATTTGGATTTTCAAAGGAAAAATCCTTGATATACATCTTCTGCATCCGAAAAACCGGACCCTCGCCGGCACCATTATTCCCATGTTCTTCAGTCATTGTAACAAACCTCTTAAAATAACAAAAAATTCATTTCGCATCATCTGATGCATACTTAAACGCCAATTACAACAAATTACCATAAAGCAAAAAATGAGTGGACGCAAAGAAAAACCTAACTCCTTGCATCATTTCAGCATCGTTTTGACTTCATTTCACCTTCTTCCTTTCAGTTTCAAGCACCTTTCCTAAAAACCTGCCAGTATATGAAGTCGTTTCCCCTGCCACCTCCTCTGGAGTGCCACAGACTACAATCCTGCCACCCAGATCGCCACCCTCAGGCCCCACATCTATAATCCAGTCAGCCGTTTTTATCACGTCCAGATTGTGCTCGATAACAACCACGGTATTGCCATGATCAACCAAGCGTCCAAGAACCGCCAGCAAATGTTGGATATCTGCAGGATGAAGCCCAGTTGTCGGCTCATCCAGTATATACAAGGTTCTGCCGCTGGCTCGCCCTGACAGCTCTTTGGCCAGCTTCACTCTCTGAGCCTCACCTCCAGATAGGGTTACCGAAGACTGTCCAAGGGTAATATAAGCAAGCCCAACATCAAACAGGGTTTGCAGTCGATTTTTTAAGGGGGGAATATTCTGAAAAAAATTCAACGCCTCTTCCACGGTCATGGACAAGACATCATGAATATTTTTATCACGATAACGAATTTCAAGCGTATCCTGATTATATCGCATTCCTTTACAGGATTCACAAATCACATAGATATCAGGAAGAAAATGCATCGCAATCTTGTTGACACCTTCACCCTCACAGGCCTCACAGCGACCGCCCTTCATGTTAAAACTGAACTGTCCCAGCTTATACCCTCTAGCCCGCGACTCTGGTAGCCGGGCAAACAGCTCACGAATGGGTGTAAAGACACCGGTATAGGTCGCAGGATTCGATCGTGGCGTCCGGCCAATCGGGCTCTGATCAATATCAATAATCTTATCCACACGGTCCAGGCCAGACAAGATCGCGCCGTCAAGCTGCACCTTCGGCAATCTCTGTTCCAGTCCTTTTTGAGCCATCCGAAACAAGGTCTCCATCACCAGAGAACTTTTCCCCGAGCCAGATACCCCGGTGACACAGGTCATCACTCCTAATGGAAACGCGACCTCCACCTGCTTCAAGTTATTCACTGAGCCGTTCTGCAGCAAGAGCGAATCCTGCTTCCCCTTGCGAACTCGTCTTCTCTTAACTGGCAACTCTATCTTCATTCGGCCAGAGAGATAGGCCCCAGTCAATGACTGTTGACAATCCAACAATCCGGGAACCCGACCATTATACACAACCTCTCCCCCATGGACACCAGCGCCAGGCCCCATATCAAGGACATGATCAGCGGCGAGAATGGTATCGGTATCGTGCTCAACGACAATAACACTGTTGCCAAGATCACGTAATTCCACCAGGGTTTTGATAAGTTTCTGATTATCACGCTGATGGAGTCCGATACTTGGCTCATCAAGGATATAAAGGACTCCTGCCAGACGCGACCCAATCTGGGAGGCCAGCCTGATCCGTTGCGCCTCACCGCCTGACAAAGTCCCGGATCGCCGCTCCAGCGAAAGATAGCCCAAGCCCACATCTTCCAAAAAAGAAAGACGATCAATAATCTCTTTCAAAATAGGCTGGCCAATCTGCCGCTCACGAACACTTAACGGCAAAAGAGGGAGCTCACGAAGCAAGGTGTCAATGGACAGACAAGTCAGCGCATGGATCGACCACTTTCCAATCCGTACCGCCAGAGCTTCCGGCTTTAACCGGGCGCCATGGCAACGAGGACAGGTCTGCTCATTCATATAACGTGCCAGTTCCTCACGCACCATAGCCGATTGCGTCTCATGATACCGACGATCGAGTTGCGGGATAACTCCCTCAAAACTCTGCTCCGAGCGCATCGCACGCTTCCCTTTCTGATAATGAAAGGAGATCTCATCTCGCCCGGAACCGTATAAAATAATTTCCTGAATCCGAGACGGCAGCTTATGAAAAGGCGTCTCCATGGAAAACTGATAATGACCGGCAAGCGCGGCCAGCATCTGGCCGGAATAGGAACTCTCCATCCTTTTCCCCCAGGGGGCAATGGCACCATCGACAAGACTCAAAGACGGCTCCGGGACAAGCAGTTCCGGATCAAAAAATTGTTTTACACCTAAGCCGCCGCACTCTTCACAGGCGCCTTGCGGATTATTAAAAGAAAAGAGCTGGGGAGAAAGAGCGGGCATGGAGAGGCCACAGCTATGACAGGCCGCAAGTTCACTGAACAGTTGTTCCCTGCCCTCATCAGGAAACAGGGCTAATAAAAATCCCGCCGTCAACTTGACTGCCGTGTTAACTGAATCCGAGAGACGACGGCGGATTGATTGTTTCAGCGCCAGCCTGTCCACCACCACCTCAATGGAATGCCGACGGTTTTTATCAAGGGCTTCTACCTCATCAGCATGCAGGATATCACCATCAACCCTGACCCTGACAAAACCCTCTTTTCTGATCCGGGCCAAAACCTGCTCATGCCGTCCTTTTTGGTTAACGATAAGCGGTGCCAGCAAGACCACCTTTGTCCCTTCCGGCAGGGCCAGCAAACCAAGAACCATCTCCTCGATCGTTTGTGAGCGAATTTCCTCTCCACACTGAGGACAACAGGGATGGCCACAACGGGCATACAGTAGTCGGAGATGGTCATAAATCTCAGTGACCGTGCCAACGGTTGAGCGCGGGTTTTTACTCGTGGTCTTCTGTTCGATCGATACCGCAGGTGAAAGCCCCTCCAGGGAATCCACATCCGGCTTATCCATCTGCCCCAGGAACTGTCGTGCATAGGTGGAGAGTGATTCCACATAGCGGCGCTGTCCTTCCGCGTACAAGGTGTCAAAGGCAAGTGTTGATTTGCCGGAACCGGAAAGCCCGGTAAAAACCACCAGGCTGTTGCGCGGTAAATCCACATCAATATTTTTCAGATTATGCATCCGCGCCCCGCGGATACTCAAGGTCTGTGGTTCCATGAAAGCATCAACCCTAAAAATGAAAAAACTTATACAGACCCAAACTGCATATGATCCACCTTGATACAGCGATCCATAATCACCACAAGACCAGCCTTTTCCGCCAGGGCAGCCGCCTCATGGTTCACGATTCCCTGCTGCATCCAGATCACCTTTGCACCGATGGCAATAGCCTCTGCAACCACCGGCATCACATCCTCAGAACGTCTGAAGATATCCACCACATCCACAGGCTCTGGAATCGAGACAAGATCGGGGTAACAGGTAACTCCGCAGATCTCGCTGTGCCCAGGATTAACCGGAATAACACGAAATCCAGCTTGCATCAAATAGCAGCCCACCATATGACTCGGTCGATTCTCTTTGGGTGAAAAACCAACTACGGCAATGGTTTTCGCAGTATGTAAAACCTCTTTCACATGGGCAAGTACTGGTATATTAAACATATCGGATCACTGTAACCGGAAATAATATATGGATTTTTGACAGGAGTGAACCACTTTTGCGAGAAAAGGATTTACCACTTATACAGGCTATGGTATTTTAACTCGTTATTATCATAGCCTGAAAGAATAAATTAAATAGTAAACACTCTTTTGCTCTTTTGCTAAAATTTAAGGAATTTCAATGAATTTTCAAGATATCATCCTGGAGCTGAACCATTACTGGGCAGATCAGGGATGCGTCATTCAACAACCCTATGACATGGAAGTTGGCGCCGGAACATTTCATCCAGCCACCCTGCTCCGATCACTGGGACCGGAACCCTGGAAGGCTGCTTACCCACAACCATCAAGACGTCCAACCGATGGCCGTTATGGCAATAACCCTAACCGCCTGCAGCATTATTATCAATACCAAGTAGTTCTCAAACCATCTCCCCTTGATGTCCAGGATCTCTACCTGAAAAGCCTGAAACGTTTTGGGCTGAATCCACTTGAACACGATATTCGTTTTGTTGAAGACGACTGGGAATCACCAACCTTAGGGGCTTGGGGACTGGGCTGGGAAGTATGGCTGGATGGAATGGAAGTAACCCAGTTCACCTATTTCCAACAGGCAGGATCTATTGATCTTCACCCTATCACCGTGGAAATCACTTATGGCCTGGAACGACTTGCCATGTATCTCCAAGGAGTTGACAGTGTTTACAATATTGCCTGGAATGATACAGTCAGTTATGGTGAAATCTTTCACCAAGCAGAGGTTGAATTCTCGACCTTTAATTTTGAAGAGGCCAATGTCGAAAGACTGATCTCATTCTTTGACATCTACGAACAAGAAGCGCTTAAACTCGTAGAAAAAAAGCTCATCCTGCCAGCTTATGACTACTGCCTGAAATGCTCACACACCTTCAATCTGCTGGATGCACGCAAGGCAATAAGCGTGGCGGAACGAACTCGCTATATTGGCAGAATCAGGAATATTGCCAGAAAAGTGGCAGAACAATACGTCATCCAAAGGGAAGAAATGGGGCATCCGTTGATCAAAGCAGGGCAACCTGCAGACAAAGTATTCACAAACCAACTACACCTCTGAAAGAAAAATGGCGGAAGTGCATGGGAATCGAACCCACCTATCAGGCTATTAACCCGACACACCGGATTTGAAGTCCGGGAGGGCCACCAGTACCCTGCCCACTTCCACAGCATCTGTATAACAAGAGGTCTTAAACTTAATAGATATTGACCCTGAAAACAACTTTTTATTCTGCTTCTTTTTTCTATAAAAGAAAAAGAAGTATTCTCTGACAACAACGACAAGACTTCTTTTTTCTTCAACCCCGACCCAAGAGATAAAATCACAAACGCCATGCAGTGTGAAAGACTAATAAAACAGATAAAGATCTGGTATTCTCATGTCCAGAATGAGACCATGGCTCCGGCCCGTATGATCAGTTTTATCGAAAGCCACGCCAGCCAGTGCGATATATGCCTGGCCGACCCTGATCTCCACCAAGAAATCACCAGGATAACAGAAATTATTCTTCCAGAATCCAAGATTCCAAAAGCAGTCCGCTTGCAGCAGGAACAGGCGGAAGAAAATGAATTAGAAGACGAAGAAGAGAGCACAGACGAGACGGAAGAGACAGAAGAAGAGACAGAGGATGATCTGGACATCTTTGACCCGGATGACGAAATCTAAAAGTCAGGACACAAAATATCATCACATTCCTGACCATTTCGTTGCACAGGTGAATGAAGTCCCCCTCTATCACTCCCTCAGTTGAGTAAAGCTCATATTTTATATTCAATAAAAAAGCCCGTTCTTGCAATGTATATAGCAAGAACGGGCTTTTTTTATGTTAAAAAACATGGAACGTCAGGCACAATATCTTTCATCTATATAAAAGATATCGTCCCTGACCCAATCGTTCTCTCTTGATTTAAAGTTGCGCAGATTTTTACAAGCTGCGGCAAATAGTATATTGCTGATCTTCAGAATATGTTGCAGCGGCAACGCCAGGGACAGTGTTCTGTCCGGCATTACCTTGAGTAGCCCGCAGGCTACCGGTATTGGGAACACCGTCATCCAACTGATTGTCCAGAGTAGTGGCCAACTTACCCGGAACCTGGCCCAGACAAACTTTATAACCGTTCCAAGTTGCAGGGGCGGTCGTCATAGTATTAGCATTAGTGAAGCCCATCAAACCGCCAAAGGGGTTTCTGATCAGGGCAGCTGCCAATGTGTCGGCCGGATTGCCGTTGATAAAACCGGCGGCCTTCAGGTGCTGCCAGAAGTTATCGTTTTCACCACCACCGGTAAACGTCTGGGCCGCAGTGGAGTCAATGACGCCAGTATTACTACCACCTGTAACAGAGGCCCAACTGGTACCCCGAGCCGTCAGCGTGGCAGTAGGGCCATCATCGCCAGGGAGCTTACGGTATCGATCAATATAGGCATTGTAGGCAGCAGTGACCCCGTTCAAATCGCTGGCGGCTTTCTTGACCTTGCTATTTTCAATCAACTCCTGGCCCTTCAACACACCGCCTAACAACAGGCCAATAATAACCAGAACGATAGCAATCTCCACCAGGGTGAAGCCTTGCTGGTTTTTAAGCTGTTTCATTGTTCTTCTCCTTGTTTATAATTTATATTAACTCCCTGCACATACAGAAAATTATCCAAGTACAATTCCTATTCATAGGATAATCCCACATCCTTAACGACGCAAGATGTAGGTTTTTTTTACACCCAGCACACTCAAGACCAAGAGACCAAGCTTATCAGGGCCTGTAAACAATATTCTTGTAACAATTCCTGATACGGGTAGGATCTTCTCGGGCCAGAATTCCGACCTGTCATTTCTACGATACCAAGCTGCTCACCTAACTAAAGACCTGGGCAGGGTCAACACGAAGAGGAGTGGCTGCTGCGAGGCAGTTCTCGCCTCCAGACTGCCCCCAGCGGCCACGGCCAGTTGCCTCGCCTGATACAGACCGACCCCCATCCCTTCACTTTGTTCGCTCCAGAACGGCTCAAATAATCGCTCCGGCCAGAGGCAAGGCCGGCCATAAACATCCTGAATGGTGGCCGTGACCTTCTCCTGTTCCTGGCTCAGAAGAATCTCCAGGCGGGGCGGGGTATCGGGAGTCAAACGGGCCTGATCGGCATAATTGACAACCAGATTATCAATGATACCGTGCAGCGTTTCCTCATCCACAAATGCGGTAGCCACACCCTGGATATTGGCTGTCAGGCTGTGCATATCCACTGCCTGTTGCCAGACCTCCGCCAACCGCCAGTCACTTTTATGCACCTTAGCAGCCTGATGATGGGACAGACTGCCAAGAATATGCTCGGCCCGGCCCCGAACCGTGGGCATGGCGGCCCGCAGGGTACTGAGCAATCTGGCCTCATGTTCCGGCTTGACATTCTCCAGTTGCTCGGCGGCCAGACGGATAAACTGGGCAATATTTTTCATATCATGCTGCAGAAAAAGCTCCAGCTTGGCGGCCTGATCAAAGGCCCCCTGAACCGCGCCCATTTTAATCCACATATCTACATGGAGCAGCAGAAAGAAATTTTCGGCCAGAGATTCACTGAAATAGCGATGTTCACCGCGATGTCCGGCATGAGACAACGTCACGTCAAGTGCGATCTCACCGACCTGCAGATGACGGCTTAAACGACCTTTTCCACCTACCCCCTCTACCCCTGAAAGTGATGTGCCAAACCAGTCAAGCTGCCATGACAGGCCGGTGAATCCAGCTTGCGCGAGTTGCGGCCAACTCTGCCGCAATAAATCAGGCAGATCAAAACGCAGGGTTTCATTAATCCGCAACAGGTTCAGATTGACACGGGCATAACGACGGGCCTGAAATAAAAGAACAGCCATCACTGCCAGAATAGTGACGCCTATCAGAATAAGAGACAGATAGAAGCTAATCATCCTGCCGCTCGATCCCGAATTTCTTCAAAAAATAGTAGAAACTTTCCCGTTTGAGTCCCAGTCTGGCCGCACTTTGATAGACATTGAAACCGGTTTCTTGCAGCACCTGACGCACCAATTTTTCCTCAACTTCATCGCGGACAACCTTCAGGCCATCACTCATCCGGGCGTTTACTTGCAACCGGGTCAAACCATCCGCAGCCATCTCCTGTTCTTTGTGGCAAAACAGGAAGGCGCGACGCACAGAATGAAGAATCTCCGAGGAAGATACCGGTTTAGCCAGAAAATCAAAGGCCCCTTCCCTGATAGCTTCCAGGGCGGTATTTTCTTGATCCTGACCAGTTAGGACAATAATTTTAACAGTACGCATTATATTACCGACACTACGAATCAAGGCCAATCCTTCAACTGGAGTATGGGGTGATGGCGGTAAACCGAGATCAAGAATGACCACTCCGATCTGAATATGATTTTTCAGAATATTAAGGGCACTGCCTCGGCTATCCGCCTCCAGCACCGGATACCCCTGTATCTCCAGGACACCGCGCACCATGAGGCGCAAGGCGTTATCGTCTTCAACCAGGAGGATAGTATCGGCTAAAACCATGACGGCAAAAACCTGAAAATATGTATGAAAAAGTCCATGGCCGGCATCCTTCATGGAACCAAGCGACTGAACAGGCCCACAAAGAATCCCGCAATCAGCAGGGCAATCCCCCAAAATGCCCGCGGAATCGCGATATCCATTGCGGTCTCAGGCGGGACAGCCAAGACCGCCACCCCCGCACAGGCAAGAAATACGGCCAATGCAAGAAAGATCCCTCGCAGGATACGGCGACGACGCTCAAGCTGTTCGTAAGAAAGATCGGGTTTCATGGCAATCACTCATGGTTGCAACACATCCTGAATCTTGCCCTTATTTAATCGGTGATAAAGGCGCTGCACCCGGAACCGGGGCAGGCACGGGCAGAGCGCCCTCAACGGCGGGGGACTGCTTCAAACCAGACTCCTGCCCGCTTGTAGTCTCCGGGGGGGCAGCGACAGCAACGGGCCGTTCATAAGATTCATGAACCTGTTTACTGCCGATATCCAGGGTCTGACCAGGTCGAAGCGGGTACAACTTTCCTTTTTCCTCTACCCGCAGTTCAATTTGTCCGGCAGTAAAAGGTTGATGCACGCGGACATTTGCCGGAAATGCTGATTTGTTATAGGAAACCCCGTTCAGCCAGACAACTTGTGCACCATTACTTCGTGTCACCGTCCCACCCAAGGTCACAAATGCGGATTTAGCACCCGACGAGGCCGCCATGTTCTCCGGATGCTGTTCCGGGATTGCAGACAACGATTCAGGGGACGCCCAACGAAGCTGCTCCAGATACACACGATCCTGCGGGGTAAAAAAAAGACGCCCCAGGGTCGCCGCCCCAGAACAGGATGGCCAAAGCACCCAGACCAAGAGGGCCAAGAACGCTCTTGACTGCAAGACATTCATATTCCAGCCTCCAAGGGAACTTCCTTCGGGGCGTCCTCAAATTTCAAGGTCAACCAGAGAATCTTGCAGGAT